>CAYXKC010000086.1:0-6529 GCA_964465295.1 uncultured Methanomicrobiaceae archaeon
GTTCGATATAGAACCTGTTGTGACGGTTCGGTGATTTTCCTTCGACCGGTCCTGCTGTACCTGTGATTGTTTCACGGTATACGACGATCGGCGGTGAAGTTACGATCTCTACCTTCTTGTCACGTGCAATACGTCCTGTAATGATCTCAAGGTGAAGTTCACCCATTCCGGAGATCAGGTGCTCTCCTGTCTCCTCGTTGATTGTAACCTGGACTGTCGGGTCTTCTTTTGCGACCTGGCGGAGAACGGTGACCAGCTTGGGCAGGTCTTTCATGTTCTTCGCCTCGACTGCAACAGTCATTACGGGCTCGGAGTAGTGCTTGAGGGACTCGAAAGGAGTCATTTCCATCAGGGATGAAACAGTTGATCCGACGATTGCATCCTTTAGTCCTGTGACAGCGGCGATATTTCCTGCAGGAAGGGATTCAACCTCGATTCTCTCTGCACCCATGAAGATGCCCACCTGTGTAAGGCGGTTGGCTTTCTTTGCTGTTCCCATTACATAGCACTCTGTTCCGCGCCTGAGCGTTCCCGAGAAGAGACGGCCTGTTGCAACCTCTCCTGCATGCGGGTCGAAAGAGATGTCGGTAACCATCAGGCATGCGGCCCCGTTTGGATCGCATGCGAGCATTGATTTACCTTCAGCGGTGTTTGGATCTCCGTGCTGCCAGATGATAGGTACACGGCGTTTCTGTGCATCAAGGGGGTTGGGCAGGTTTCGTACAACCATATCAAGAACCACATCGCATAGAGGACTGTTCTTGGCGAGCCATTTCATGTCTTCCACCTTACACTTATCGTATACGTCCTTGAACGAAACACCGCTCTTCTTCATGTATGGGATTGATACAGCCCAGTTGTAGAGCGCTGATCCGAATGCAACAGTTCCATCCGCGGCATCAAGTTTCCATCCGCCCTTGAACGCTTCTTCGTTCATTCCCTTGACAAGTTTGTTGACCTTGTCGATCACCTTGCCGAGGCGGATCTGCATCTCCATTTCGTCGACCTTGAGCTCGTTGATGAGGCGGTCAACCTTGTTGATGAAGAGTACCGGTTTTACACCCTCTTTTAATGCCTGGCGGAGAACTGTTTCAGTCTGGGGCATCGTTCCCTCGACAGCGTCCACAAGAACGACTGCACCGTCTACGGCACGCATTGCCCTTGTTACGTCCCCACCAAAGTCTACGTGGCCCGGGGTGTCGATCATGTTGATGAGGTAATCCTTGTCGCCATAGGTGTGCACCATCGAGACGTTTGAAGAGTCTATGGTGATTCCCCTGGCCTGTTCTTCCTCATCTGAGTCCATCCAGCAGGCCTTTCCTGCAATTTCCTCGCTGATCATACCGGCACCTGCAAGCAGATTGTCGGAGAGTGTTGTCTTTCCGTGATCAATATGTGCAACGATACCGATGTTCCTGATCTGCTCAGGCTTGTCCATCAGTTCCGTTACCTGTTCTACCATCTTTTTTCGTCTGGTCATCCTGTATTCACCTTAAAAAAGAGATATTTGTCTAGCGTGCAGATTTTGCAACACGCTCGCGTTCTTCCTTCTTGGAGACTGCAAAGCTGCGTGCATCTCCGTCGGCAGCGGCTATCAGCTCGTCTGCAAGGCATGCAGCTACTGATTTCTTCTTCTTCGAACTTGCCTGCCTTACACCGCGTGCAATGAACAGGAGGGCTGTATCGATCCTTCTCTGTGGAGCCGTATCGACCGATTTCGGCACATTGATACCCCCGTATTTTAGACGGACGGTCTCTTCACGTGGTCCTGCATTTGCAATGGCCTCGATTAAAACCTGAACAGGGTTCTTTTTCGTCTTCTGGTTGATGATGTCGAATGCATCCTTGACAATACGTGTTGTAAGCTCCTTTTTACCGGTATTCTTCTCTGTCTGCATGAGCCTGTTGATAAGGCGCTCGACGATGAACATATCGGATTTGAGGAACTGCTGTCCCTGCATTCTTCCGCTGCAGTGCGGAACGATAGCAGAATCGATACTTACGTAGCGGACGAGGCCCGGATCGTTGATCTGGACTTCCGAGAGATCCCACTTGTTGAAGAGAAGGTAGTTCGGACCCTCTTTCTTCTCAGGCGAAACCTGTTCTTCCATTTTTTCTTCAATCATTTCTTCTGCGCTCATGGAATCACCTGCGTGGCTTCTCCTTCTTGCCGATTACCATTTCACGGAGAGATACACCGTTGACTTCGCTTACCTGGTAGCGGACACCGGGAATATCTCCCTTCGAACGGCCGAGACGTCCGCCGATACCTTCGATCGTCACTTCATCGTGTTCATCGATGAAGTTGATTGCACCGTCGCCTACCGCAAATGCGGTGACCTGACGTCCGTTTTTGATGAGCTGTACACGGACACACTTCCTGATAGCCGAGTTAGGCTGTTTGGCCTCTACTCCGACCTTCTCAAGAACGATACCCCTGCCCTGGGGTGCTCCCTCGAGCGGGTCAGACTTTATATCGAGACCAAGCTGCTTTCTCGAATAATTTACGTCACGCCACCTGTTGTTTTTAGAGTCGCGTTTACACTTTCTTGCTGCAAATTTTCCATTACCCAAATTAATTCACCTCTAAGTGATCGATTTCACTAAGGCTGCCTCTTTTTTTATGCGCGTATGAGCGCGTGAAATTGATATGATATGGCTATCGAGTAATTCCCCAGATTACATGAAATCGAGGCATTTTTTCATGCAATTTGTCGGAAAACGGATAGATACCGATCCGCTGTCCTCTCCGCCGCTGCCACCTGATATCAGATCTCTTCACTTATTTAGTCCTGAACTCTATTAAAAGTATTATTCCTGTTCTATGTTGTTGTGCGCGGCAAAAAGGTCGGCCATAACTTACTCAAAGAGTTTCCCGGGGTTCGATGGCATTGTACCACTCCGTTACCGGGTCTGATTATCCTACCAAACATCTATTTGATTCATAATATAAAGTACATTACATCAGGAACATTTTCGATGCCGGTTAAGATATACAAAGAAACATATTTCGAAGCGAGTCACCGCCTGATGCACTACGAAGGCAAGTGTTCGCGCCTTCACGGCCACCAGTGGCGTGTAGAGTTCTGGATAGAGGGTAAAGTGCCTGAAGATACGCAGATCCTGGTCGACTACAACCTGATAAAGAGAGTCGTCGATGCATATGATCACCAGGTCATCCTGAACGAGGACGATCCTATGGTGGAATGCATCTCGAAGTTCCAGGAGGTCATCACCACAAAGGGGGATCCGACAAGTGAGCTCCTTGCTGTGATTCTGGTATCCCGGGTTGAAGAGAGATGCAGGTCGGCGGGTCTTAGTGCAAAGGTTGTTAAATGCAGGGTCTATGAATCGGTATCGTGCTATGCCGAATGGACTCCTTAAATTTGATCATAAATGAAGGTCTTTGGGATTTTCAGGAGTATCCAGGGGGAAGGGCCTTACCAGGGTATACCCTCGGTTTTTGTCCGCCTCTCAGGCTGCAATCTCCGGTGCAGGTGGTGTGATTCATCAAAAACCCGGGATGGAGATGCCGGGGAGGAAATGACTGCAGACGAGATATCCGGTCGGGTTAGGAGGTCCGGCCTTTCCTATGTCTGCATAACCGGCGGTGAGCCTCTCCTGCAGCAGGACGAACTGCTGGCGCTGTTAAAGGATCTACATGAAGACGGGTACATTATTGAAATCGAGACCAACGGGACGATCGATCCCGGACCTTCTATGCGCTATGCAGATATCTGCATGGACATCAAATGCCCGTCATCGTGTGAAAATAGCGATATTTCGCTTGTAAAAAAACTCCGGTCTTCCGACTGCATTAAATTCGTTGTCGGGGGGACGGAAGACATGGAATATATGCAGAGTCTGCTTGAAGAGATTCCGCTCAATGTGGATATCTATATGTCTCCTGTATGGGGGAGTGACTATCGTTTTGCAGCAGATTTTGTTATGGGGCTCAGGAGGCCTGTAAGGTTTCAGCTCCAGCTCCACAAAATTCTTGATATTGAATAAATGAGGATAAAAAATATGGTAAAAGCCGTTTGTCTACTTTCGGGGGGAATGGACTCGACCACACTTGCATATTTGGCAAAGGATATGGGATATGAAATTCTCGCCCTGCATACCCGCTACGGGCAGAGGACCGCGGATAAGGAGGCGGAATGTGCGAGAAGTGTCGCTTCTCTGCTTGGAGCCGCTGAATTTACCGAGATCTCCCTGTCTCACCTGTCTGCTTTCGGGGGGAGTTCACTGACAGATCCCGGGATGGAGATCCATAATCATGAAAAATCCGTCGGGGAGAAAATTCCGAATACCTACGTTCCATTCAGGAATGCAAATCTGCTCTCGATTGCGACCAGCTATGCCGAAGCAAAAGGGGCAGAGGCGATATTTATAGGCGTTCAGGCTTCCGATTATGCCGGCTATCCTGACTGCAGGCCTGAATTCATCGGGGCTTTCCAGCGTGTAATCGACCTGGGGACATCCGGCGATACAAAGATCAGGCTGATGACGCCGTTCGTGAATATGAACAAGAAAGAGATTGTAATGATCGGACTCTCCCTCGGAGTGCCTTATGAGGAGACATGGTCCTGCTACAGGAGCAGCTATCCTGCATGTGGAAAGTGTGATTCGTGCCATTACAGGCTTGAAGCTTTTAAGGCAAACGGCATCTCCGACCCGATAGATTATGAATGATTATACCAGAGATGATCTATAGATGAAGAAGATAAGCAATATATACGACGGGGGCAGGATGAAGGTCGAACAGGTGGAGATCGACCTTCCCGGTGGAATAACTCTTGAAAGAATTGTTGTAAAACCCGGCGGGGCGGTTGCGATGCTTCCTGTGGAGGATGATTACTGCTATCTCATCAGGCAGTACCGCTATCCTATTGAGAAGTATATCTACGAGGCCCCGGCAGGAACTATTGACGAGGGCGAGGAGCCGGTTGAAACCGCACACCGTGAACTAATTGAAGAAACCGGATTCAGGGCTGAAGAACTGACCGAAAAGGGATATATCTATACTACGCCCGGCTTTACAAACGAAGTAATCTACCTGTATGAAGCAAGGAATCTCTCTCCGTCCGATGAATTCAAATCCGATCTTGATGAGCTTATTGAGGTCGTAAAGGTAAAAAAGGAAGAGGTCCGTGAGATGATCGCCGACGGGCGCATAGTCGATGCAAAGACCATCTGCCTTGTATACAAGTGTCTCGGTGAGTAAGTGAAAGTAAAAGGATATTTCATAGCCGTTCTTATTGTAGCGGTTGCATTCTCCTTCTCGGCAGGGTGCGCCGGTGATGCCGGGTATTCAGTAACTGCTGAAGGCGTGCTTTCCTATGAAATATCAGAAATTCCCTACGAAAAAATACTTTCAGAATCCTGTGACAATTTTTCTGTATGGGATATTGTTCTGTTTGATGACGTATCCGGTACAGCTGTCTATGGGGTTTTGGTCTCTCCTCCCGATCCTGGGGCGGGAATAATTTTCGTACCAGGGGCCGGCGTAAAGGCCGTGGATCACCTGTCGAGGGGGAAGTTTTATGCAGAAAACGGTATAGCATTCCTCGCACTCGATATACGTGGCAACGGTGGTCAGACGGAGGGCTATCCTCTTGATTTTGCAAAGGACTATGAACTATTCCTCGAAGATGAGTGGCCGCAGTACTATCTTATCGTCCGCGATATCTCTGAAGCAAGGACATGGTTTTCCGGGGAGGAGTTCCCTGGTATACCTGTATATGCCATGGGCTCTTCTAATGGAGGAAGGTACTCCGCACTAGCTGCCTCGGCCGATCCGGGATTCGCAGGGTACATCGGCGTTTCGACCTCCGCCTTTGAGATAGAAGAGGAGAATTTTGACGGAAAAACCCTGAATTTTCTTAGAAGTGTAGACCCCGGAACTTATATCAGTAGAATCAGCCCCCGGCCTGTATGGATCTTTCATGCCGAAGGCGATGAGATAATCCCATTTTCCATGGGGCAGGATTTCTTTGGGATAGCCGGCGAACCTAAGGAATTCATTGCATTAAACGGCAGCATCCATGGTATGAGCAGTGCTGTTGACGATTATGTGATATATAACATCCTAAAACCTTAATGCAGGATAGAACGAATTATACTAAAGTTTTACAACTGGTGGCGCAATGGCAGAAGAAGTTGAGATGGACAGTGCAAGGAAACGGTACGAATTTAAAAAGACCCTGGAGAAACTTGGTGACAAGGAAGGCAGCGGAACAGAACTCATAACGATATACATCCCCCCCGACAAGCAGATACATGATGTAACCGCCCAGCTGAGGGACGAGTTCGGCCAGTGCGCAAACATCAAGAGCAAACAGACAAGAACAAATGTCCAGAGTGCCATCTCATCGATACTTTCCAGACTAAAATATTATAACAGGCCCCCGGAGAACGGAATGGCGATCTTCTGCGGCAGTGTAAAGGTAGGCGGGGATAAGACCGACCTTGACTGTGTAATAATTGAACCGCCGGATGTCGTCAACCTGTATATGTACAGGTGCTC
>CAYXKC010000087.1:0-6520 GCA_964465295.1 uncultured Methanomicrobiaceae archaeon
TTTTCATCTAATCTCCTTCATATGATCGATTCTCTTCCGGAGCACTTCCTTAGTCCCGATATCTTTCCTGTATCTCACTGCCCCATCTACCGATGATGCGGCGTTCTCTGCGATCTCTTCCGCCTCACTGAGAGTTTCAGCCATACCGACAAATGCCAGTGTGCGGGAGGTTTGGGTGTAAAGGCGGCCATCCTCTTCAAGGACGTTTGCATAATACAGGTGGGCCTTCCCGGGGTTTTTGATAAAAAGCGGATCTCCGGGTCTTGGATTCTCGGGATAACCTTCCGGAACAAGATATTTGCATACCGTTGCCATTCTCCGGAATGTAACCTCGCATTCATCAAGCGTCCCTTCGGCAATAGCCTTTACTATCGCGGAAAAATCAGATGAAAGAAGCGTTAGTACATTCATGGCTTCAGGATCGCCGAATCTTGCATTATATTCGATTACTTTCGGCCCTTCTGCGGTGTTCATAAACTGGCCGTAGAGAATTCCCTTGTAAACGTGTCCTTCTTTCTCCATCAGGGCGACCGAATCCTTCATGATCTCAAGGGCTTTTTCGTAATCTTTCTCTGTAACAAATGGAAATTTGTGATCAGGCATCGAATAAGAGCCCATTCCGCCGGTATTAGGGCCGACGTCCCCTGTAAAGGCACGTTTATGATCCTGGACCAGAGGCATAGGCACGATATTTTTCCCGTCTACAAATGCCATAAGGGTAAACTCCTCTCCTATCAGGCGCTCTTCGAGGACCACTCCGCCAGAGAGGGATTTGAGATATTCAACCGCCCCTTCCTTACCGAAATGCTCACCCATTATCTTTACGCCCTTTCCCCCGGTCAGGCCGACGGGCTTGATGGCGAGATCCCCGTCATAATCCATAATAAAGTCGCAGGCATCACCTGCATCTTTGAAAAGGCGATAATACGGACAGCCGGCGACACCATGCTTCTCCATCATCTCCCTGCAAAATCCCTTGTCGGTTTCAAGACGGGCTGCAGCCCTTCGGGGGCCTACACAGCCGATTCCCTTTTCCTCAAGAAAGTCAACAAGACCTGCTTCAAGCGGTGCTTCCGGGCCGATCACCGCATACTGAATCCCGTTATTTACTGCAAAAGCAACAATTTTTTCAACATCGGTCTCTTCTGCAATAAGGATTTTTCCTGAAAGTTTTTCGATTCCGGGATTTCTCTTCGACATCACGGAATAAATCTCGGCATCTCTGTTGCGGGATAATGCCGATACTATTGCATGCTCTCTTCCGCCGCCACCCACAACAAGTATTTTCATATCCATCTATATCACCGTAAAAACCAAAAAATATTAAGATTCTTTCTCAACGATCTCTGATACCCTGACAAGCGCCGATAGTCTGACACCTTCAGAATCCAGCCTTTCAGATGCTCCCTGCTCACGATCCACCACCGTCACAATCTCCTCCACAATGGCCTTATTCTCTCTCAGGACTTCAAGCCCGAAGAGTACACTGCCCCCGGAAGTCGTTACATCCTCTACGAGCAGGACTTTTTTATTCCCGACATCACCGATCAGCCTGCCGGATTTGCCATGACCCTTCTCCTCTTTTCTTATAATGCAGTAGGGCTTTCCGGAGGCAAGTGATACAGCTACGGCAATGGGAACCGCACCCACCGCAACACCTGCAACTACCTCAAAATCAAATTTACCGGCTATCTCCCTTCCGATAATCTCCAGAAGTTCGGGATTTGTGGCTGCTGTCTTCATGTCGATATAGTAGCTGCTTTTGGCGCCCGATGCAAGAATGAACTCTCCGAATTCGATTGCACCATATTTAATTAGAATCTCTGCCACTCTGTTTACCATGGAACATCCTTTACTCCTATCATATAACCTATAATATTTACGCCCCTGTGCAACAGGGGGGTGATAATGATAATGCATATTGCAACAGGGATCGTTATATTCTGGACGGCCCAGCCAAAATCGAATAAAAAGACCATAAGCATCGACCCTGCAACAAGATCGTACTGGTCGGCGATCAGCCATTCATCCCCGCGCTTTTTATCAAGTCTCCTCTTAAAAAAGCTCTTTACAAGATCACCAAGGAGTGCCCCGAAAGAGAGAAGCAGGACTGAGAGAAGTGTATGGATCGACCACCCGCAGGCCCCTTCGATGAACATTAACAATAATCCAAAAGCAATCCCTGAAAAAACACCGCCTATAAAGCCTCTCCAGGTCTTCCCCTCCCCGAATATGCGCCGGCCGTCACTCCAGTTTTTACCGGAATCGATCGGTTTTCCGCCACCTAATACTGCCGCGGCAGAGTTGGGTACATATGCAGGGACCATAATCCAGAAGGCGAGAAGGAATGGATAGATTACACTCCATAATGCAGAATCATTCAGCAACAATATGTCTAATAAATAAAGAATTAATTAAATATATAATGTATCCAAATAACTGGAAAAATAAGGTTTATGCGTAATTAATTATTATAAATTGATTAATTACTGATTAAATTGAATATGTGAGTAACCATGGTGATCAAGACTACCAAAAGCCTCTGCCCGGAATGTGGCGCAGTTCTGCCGGCAGAAATTATAGAGGAAGACAATAAAATCTGGATAGTCAGGACATGTCCCGAACACGGACCCTTCAAAGCCCTCTATTGGGGCGATGCGGACATGTACAGGCGCTACGAACAGTACGAATGGCAGGGTTCAGGTGTCGAAAACCCGCAGGTTACAGCCTCAATAGAGGAATGCCCGACTGCCTGCGGCCTTTGCAACAATCATAAATCAACAACTCTTCTGGCAAATATCGATCTTACAAACAGGTGCAACCTGAACTGTGATTTCTGTTTTGCAAATGCGAGAGCATGCGGTTTTGTTTATGAACCGTCATTTGAAGAAATTGTTGACATGCTCCGGATGCTTAAAAATGAAAAGCCCTGTCCCGTCCCTGCAGTCCAGTTCTCGGGCGGGGAACCGACAATGCGCGATGACCTAATAGATATAATAAAAACAGCGCGCGAAATGGGCATCAACCAGGTTCAGCTTGCAACAAACGGAATAAAGCTTGCACGTGACCCTGAATATGTAAAGAAACTGAAAAAAGCGGGGTTATCCACTGTCTATCTGCATTTTGACGGGGTTACGAGAGAGACTAATCCATTCATCAAACTTAGCAGAAAAGTGATAGAGAACTGTGCCGCCTGCGGACAGGGTGTGGTTCTTGTTCCAACGGTAATTAAGGGACAGAATGATCATGAAGTAGGGGAGATAATTAAATTTGCGGCAGAGAATATCAATGTTGTAAGGGGGATCAACTTCCAGCCGATTGCATTTACCGGGGCTGCATCCACGGACGACCTCCTTGAAAAGCGTATTACTATCCCTGATCTTCTACATAAAATCGAAGAGACAACAGAAGGTGTAATCAAAAGTGATCATTTCTATCCCGTTCCTTCAGTCGTACCAATATCAAGACTGATTGAAAAATTATCCGGAAAGCCCCAGATTACATTTACCGCCCACCAGCACTGTGGTGCAGCAACATATGCCTTTGTCACAGATGAAGGGCTTGTCCCAATCAACAAGATGATTGATGTGGACGAATTCTTCGAGGTAATGAATAAGACGGCGAATCATATAGATGACCCTTCTACAATAAACAAATACAAGACACTGGTCGAAAGCCTGAAGGGTGTTCACTCGTCGCTTAAGAAAGGGGAATATTCAAACTCTACCGAGTTCTGGAAGATGCTCTATCATGCTCTTATAAAGCACGATTTCGAAGCGTTAAAGGAGTTCCACTGGAATGCACTATTCATCGGAACCATGCATTTTATGGACAACTACAACTACGACGTAAGCCGTGTCCAGAGGTGCTGCATCCATTATGCCACACCCGAAGGGCGCCTGATTCCGTTCTGCACGTATAACTCAGGCCCCGTGTTCAGGGAGAAGGTCTGGAGAAAATTCGGTACAGATATCGAAGAGCTTGACCCGTTAGAGAATATCGATGAATAATCCTTTTTTATGGTAAAAATAATTAAAAAACCAACTGACACCCCTGATGACGATTCGACGGGGATGGTGCTTTCAGCCCTGAAAAGAAGAGGTGTCTCTTATGAGATACTCGACCCTGACAAAATCAGCACCTTTAATCCCGGGTTTGAAAACGAACTTGTCTGGGTTTGCGGAATCCGGCAGGACAGTACCCAGTTTGAAAAAATTTCCGCCCTCGCCTTATCTAATGTCGTTGTAAACAGCCCGGAAGCGATAGCGACATGTGCAAGCAAGGTTCAGACAACCGCAAGACTCATCAATGCAGGTGTACCGACACCTGAGACCATTTTTACAAATTCAAGAGATGAGGTGGAGGCGTTCCTGAAAAGACACGGGAAAGTTGTATACAAACCGGTATACGGGTTTGACGGAAACGGGATCTATCCAATGACACGGATCGACGAACTTGGTGACGAACCCTATTATATCCAGGAATACATCATAAACGACTGTGATTACCGTGTCTTTGTAATAGACGGTGAAGCGGTCGGCGTAATAAGGAGAAGTTCGGATACTTTTGCGCACAATATTCACCAGGGGGGAAAAGGAGAGGCTGTTTTGGAAATACCTGACGAAATGGCAAAGATCTCCGGCGATGCCGCCAGGTCGATAGGAATAGACTACTGTGGCGTCGATCTTCTACCGTATGGGGATAGTTATCTTGTGCTTGAGGTTAACGGCACCCCAAACTGGCATTGCATGGGTGTTCCGATACCTGAATATATTGCGGATTTTCTGGTTGAAAGAGAAAAAAATATGAGAGCCTGATCAATATTTTCCGTCAGGATTTTCGTCTATCTCTTTTTCAGTCCTTCTTGCAAGTTCGCTCATTCTTGCTGCGATTCTCTTCGATGCCGAAGGCTCGATATCCTTCATTGCTTCGGCAATCTCCTCTCCAAGAACAAAAATTGCATGCTTATGTTCCATCTTGCTTTTATGTACCTGGTTTGGATTGATTTTCAATGCATTATACTGCTCGAAAGAGATATCGGGGTTTTCCTTCTCGATATTCTCCTTGATTGAAAACATGAACTGGTGCAACGCGATTAATTCTTCCTTATGCATATAGACCACACTCTGACAGCTATCAAAAAGTAAAGATAATGTTTGATCTTCAAACCATTTAAGGTATCTTCAGCAGTTTAATGCTGACAGGTTTTTTTATAATTCCCCTGAAATCAGGTGCCGCAATAAATTTCATCTCTTTGGCGGAAACCAGATCGATTATTAACTGGTTTACGGTCTGGTCAGTAATTATCCCTGATGTCTGAGGAACGCTCTTCTTCAGGCCGGCTTCTATATCAGAGAAAGGGATCTCCCCTGTTTTATCATAATTATCAGAGAGAAAGCGCACGCTTTTTTCTCCACGCAGTTCGTTCATATGTTCCAGGAGAATTTTATCCACCGGCCCCCGGGCATCCTTCGGGAGATCTTCTTCCGTTTCGGCGGTGGATTCTTCACTGGCATGAATATAACCGTCTACATCGATATGGCCCCCCCCATCGGTCAGAAGTTCGGCAGGAACCTTGTTCCTGAGAGATTTTATTATCTCCTTCCTGGACATATCCTCCACGCTCCTGCCCCGCGGGGATAATGCAATATAATCGATCTCTGCAACCTGCAGTAGCTCTTTCAGTATCATATCCCCGCCCCTGTCGCCGTCGGGAAATGCTGTTGCAGTCTTCTGCTCGCACAGGCGGCTTATGACACCCGGGACCTTTGTTCCTTCAACTGCAATTGCGTTTTTTATCCCGTACCTGAGAAGATTTATGACATCCGCCCTTCCTTCCACAATAATAATGGCGTCTGAACTCTCGACATTGGGTCCGGCAGGAAGTTTTTCTTCTCCCAACTCGACGATCTTCTCGATTCGTGCATATTCGCGCACCTGGTCGATAATCTCGTTCGTATCAATCGTCCCCTCATCAAAGGATTCGATCAATATCTCCTTCGCTCTCCCTACGATATGTTTCCGTTTGGAGATCCTGATATCCTCGATATTTTTGACCGAGAAGCGCCCGCTGCAGGGGCCAACCCTCTCAATTGTCTCAAGTGAAGCGGCAAGAACGGCTGTTTCGGCCTTATCCAGTGATGAGAATATCATTATCTCACCCCGGGTTTCACCTTTTTTACTCTCGCTGGTTACATCGATTCTTCCTATTCTGCCTGACCTCTGGAGATCACGCAGGTCAAGATCTTCGCCAAGAAGCCCTTCGGTCTGCCCGAATATGGCACCGATTACATCAGACTTCTCGACCACCCCCTCGATCTCGAATTTAAGGTGAACCTGATATTTGGTCGTTTCAGGTGTATACAATAATAATTCCTCCTGTAATGCTGTATTGATGTAAATGTTTCAGATACGTGTAATGTATTGTACATGAAGCAATTCACAAATATTACCTGAAATTATATAAAATTGGTTGCCTGCCGAAGGGCTGTCGCCCCAATAAATTCAGGGGGCGACCTTC
>CAYXKC010000088.1:0-6465 GCA_964465295.1 uncultured Methanomicrobiaceae archaeon
ACACCCCGGGCGACCTCCGGTCACCGGTTGTGAAAATTGGTTTTTGAAGGATGGGCAGGCATCCCTCCGGCTCCTGTTATTTCCCCCCAAAACGAAATGTTCTCCCCCCGGGCGGGGCCAACCGGACGGGTGGCGCCCGGACCGGGCTATCGTGTCAGCGTAAATTTCGCAGAAATTTGCGCTCAGGGCTACCCCGGATGGGCTTATGCCCTCTAAGAAAAAAACCAGGATATATATCTTGATGAATGTCTTTATAGGATTGGGTGCATTCTATGTCTTAGCCTGTAACCATCCTCGAATATTATACGGAAACCCCGGGTGAAAGATCATCATACACTTTAATCATTTTCTCAGAAAGGTAGTGTCTGACAATAGTTCCCTCTTTTTTCTGCTCGATTATATCGTCATTTCGCAGAAAATGCATATGCCAGCTGATGGTGGGTCCCGAAATCCCTACCAGGCTGCTGATTTCACCACGGGATATTCCCGGATTGTGAAAGACAACTTCAATTATATTTTTGTCTTTCTGGTGATTGAGGTACATGAGCATAGTTCGTTCTTCAGGTGAATATTGCCCTGAATTTTCAAAATACCGGGTTGTGTTTTTACACTCCCCGGCTGTGATCATTCCAGTCCTTATAAGGAGATTCAGGTGATAAATCAGGTTTTTGTAGGTAAATCCTGTAAGTTTGTTTAGGTCTGCAAGCTGCACACCAGGATTTTCCTTAACATACCTGTAGATTGTCTTTCGCGAAGAGTTGTCGAGAATATTCTTACGGGTAAGGCGGCTGAATCCCCCGACTACAGGCAAACCAGTGACTGAGAGGTATTTGCCTAAATAGAATAAAACAGGTGTTGCAGCTCCTATTCCCAGAATGACGAGAATCCATGGGGGGAGATCCGAGAGAGGTATCTGTGAGGGTTCGGGTTCGTTTAATAGAACCGAATCTGCCGAGCGGGGAGTGAAATAAAGATCACTGTATTCAGGATATAGGTCATATGCAGGCTGGACGATATATCCTCCTGTCTCAGCGGCTGTAACTGCAGGTATAAGGATTGTAGTAAATACAATCAGGATTAAAACCCGATTTACAACTTTTTTTTGTACCATATCAAATCTCCGGCTACTCACAGGACAAGCAGCATGAACTTCCTGATTCCTTTGACCTCTTTTCCTTCAACGACTGCATACCAGTCCCCTGGTTCGATTCCGTCCGGGCGGGATACCTGAAGGAAGATCCTGCCGTTTACTATCCCGTCACTGTCGTCATAGTATGGACCCATCACCTCGTCCGGGGCAAAAATGGTAAGCTTCAGTGAATCCTGCGTATCGCCCCAGAGAAGATCATATGTGAACCTGTCGAGATTTTCGGGCATATCGCGGTGGAAGGACTTCAGCTCTCCCTGAGATATGGTCTGGTCCATATGCCCGATAACTACATAACCGCTGCTGTCTGTTACAGCATCTTCAATGCCCATATCCCGTTTCTGCGATAGATTGAGTTTGCTTATGTCCACCTGCCCGTTTTCGTCCCATACGCTGGCACCATAAGGAAACCCGGGGTTTTCCCCCGGGGAACTGCTGCCCCAGAAGTACGGCTGACTCCAGATCCCTTCGAGAAGTTCCGGATAGACACCTGCTTTGATCTTTTCATAATTCTCCGTAGTATAAGCAATTCTCGCCACATCCCCTATGGTGATGTTCTCCCCCCAGTGCTCGCATAACCATCTCTGTCCTTCTTCCGTATATTCCCCTGATATTTCAAAAGCCGTGACTCCGGTTGTGAATATTATCATGATGATGAAGACAGACAGACATCTGAAGTTCAGACTTTTCACATCCCTGTTAAGATTCAATTATTGTTTCAGTATTTTTTATAGAGATTATAAATAGATTATTCCAGATCATTCTACATATAGCAAATCCGGTATGACAAAATAAAGATGATATGTAGAGTGATATGGAATAAAACCTATTTAACGGGAAGATAAATTATAGATCGTCGGGTCCGCGGGGAACCGAAAAAAACTGAAAAACAAATCACTAATGTTCCCTTGGGGGTCGCGGCAATAATGCCGGGAAAATAGATTATGTTCCGGCTAAAAGGAAGTGAAGATATGAAAAAATGTCTAAGAATATCGCTGCTGGCAGCACTTGTAATTATGCTGGCATTTATAGCCCCTGCCGTAAGCGCCTTCGAGATCTCTGGTGATTACACCGACGAAGGCATGAAATGGCTCAATGAAAACTGGGGCGAAGATATAACCCTCGGTGAACTTGCAAAGATTGCATACGCAGAGGAAAATTACGAAAAGATCAAGGAAAACGTAGATCCAAAACTGCTTGAGGAAGTCTGGAGCCAGCCTTATTACTGGGGAGAGCGCTACCCTCCAAAGGAAGAGGTTACTCCCGGTCCAAAGATTTTCGATGAAAACAACCAGCTGGTGGAAGATCCGGACGGATCGATCCTCGCAGGCATTCTTGCCGGCAGTGTCAGAACACTGCGATCCGGCCTGATTGTCGATGCAGACCCTGTCTCTTATTCAGGAGGATATATCCACTACGGTGGAAGCGGATCGGTATATGGATATGATGGAAGTGTTGGACACCTTAAAGTGGAAGCTAAGCTCTATGGAGATGGAGACTGGATAAAAACATCTTATAAAGAAAAATACAGCTATTCTAACAATCCACGTGTGACTTTATATACATCAGGTATAAAAAGTCCTTCAAGCGGTACATTGTACCAATCCCAGACAGTTGCACAATCCACAAGCCCTACACACAGTGCATATACGTGGTCGCCTTCATACTACTATCCATGAAGGAGAACTAACCTAACCTTTTTTTGGAGGAGTTATTATGAAATTATTAAAAAATGTTTATGAAACACAGGTTACATGGACTGTTTCTTGTAAATCGCAACGCGATATTCATGTTAAATTTACACTCTTTTTTATTACAATTAATATTCTTTCACTTATATGCCCATGTCTTGCAGCATCGTCAGATGTCCTGTTGCCGCTCGGAACAGATATGGACTGGGTCGACAGCCATATCGACAACAATCTTATTGCTACTTATTATAGCAGTTCAATGCCTGCCGAAATAATGGTTTACAATGCCGACGGAACCCTATATCAGAAAATTCCGCTTACAAATGATATGATGGATCTTGATGCTCTTGAATTTTCAGACAGCAAAATATATTTCTCCGAGTACAACTCTTCCGAACTAATTTACCTGGTTGAAGAGGTTGTATATTCTTATGATCTTTTGTCGGGGGAAAAAGAGGTTATTTATGAAGCGCTTCCTTACCAGAGAATCACCAGGATTGCATCTGATGGTGATTACGTGGTGATGCGTGGAGGAACAGACGATGAAAATTTAATTCTGCGTACCATTTCAACAGGCAGAGAAAGCGTGATCTTTACTTCCAATTACTGGATCGTAGACCTTGCCATGGACGGAGATCATATTGTGTGGGGCTGTAGCGGAAGAACCGACGGGGAGGACGGGAGGGAGATTCATGTTTATACAATCTCTTCCGGAGAGGATTACATAATTCCGGATAGCAGAACGGAAAAAACCTATGGAACTGTTGATATTTCCGGTAACAAGGTGGTATGGATTAAGGCATTACAGGAATCGACCTGGGAAAACGGGGAATACCAGGGAATGAGAGGAAGCGAGGTCATGGTAACAGATCTGGACACCGGTGCAACATATTCAGTTGAACAATTCGCCGGCTATACCCAACCTCACATATCCGGGGACACTGTTGTATTCAATAAAAAAACTGAACTGGATTTTGATAATTCAAATACAGGAACAATCAGGGTTTATGATACAAAGATCGGCACATTTGGAGATAATTTAGGGTCAGATGTCTCAGGGGTCTCCGATTTTGACACAGAACTGATAGTGTGGCACAGGTTCGGCCCGAGAACGGACTGGATTTCTTCAATTTCAGGTACAATTCCGCCACCTGTACAGACCGATGTACAGTATACCGATTCCGCTCAGCAGAATTCCATACCTGAAAGCCCTCTCGATCCCGTTGTCATCATTTCGGCAGCGGTGCTCGCCGGTTTGGGATATGGACTGGTGAGGAAGATGAAATGATTGTAGGCTGATATAAATAAAACCAATAAAATTTAGGATTTACAAAATTCAGAAGTTTATAGAGGAGGTACAAGTTAATTGGAAATTCTGCAGTAAATTTACAACATAGAAATAATTGTTTCTATAGTGGTGTGTTAAGATTAAGTGAACTGAAACTTAAATGCCACAAATCCAACTCCAAATTACCGTTTTTTCGATCCACTCATAAGCTCTAAGATGAACGATTTTAGGTGCAGAATAGGTAATCCCCAAAACGAAATGTTTCCCCCCGGTAGAGGCCACCCGGACGGGTGGCGTCCAGACCGGGCTATCACTTCAGCGTAAATTTCGCAGAAATTTGCGCTCGGGCTGCCTCGTCAGGGGCTTATGCCCTTATCCAAAAAATAGAACCTCTTAAAGCCCTCCAAAAGAACCATCATTTTGATCAGCATCGATAACACATTGGTATGATTTGACACCCGCAAAGCAGGCACTGGAGAGATCCCTGACCTTTCCTCAGGTCGCCGTAGCCGGGAGACCCTGTCTGGTATCAGGCCTTTTTTGTCCCTGTGACAAGGTAAAAAGTCAGCGAGCTGAAGAACCTCCCCGTATCGTCCGCCTGTGTCAGTCCTTTTGTCCATGATTCCACTTCCGTGGGATCAAGAATGCCGGTCCGGACCGCGAGAGAGAGGGTAGCCTCAAGATCGAATATCCTGCGGGCGAGCGGCAGGCTGGTGATGATAAGGCATAACGGCGTGACGGTGATGTTGTCGAGTCCTGATTCGGAAAATGCTGCTGAAAGGGATCGTCCTGCCCAGCCGTTTGGTATATGGTCGCATAATGTGTTCAGGATCTTCCGGGTAGTCTCCCGTTCTCCGGGTCTGATGACAATTGTCTCCCAGTCGGGCTCGAAGGCCACAATTTTTCCAGAAGGTCCGGTCACCCGGGTCATTTCCCGGATAATTGCAAAGATATCTTTTGTATGCTGGAGAACGCGATCCGTACGAACTGCATCGAAGGAGTTGTCTGCAAATGGAAGGTGCGACGCATCGGAAAGCACGTAACCGGGGGTGGGATCTCCCGCATTACTTTTTGCCTTTGCCGATGCAAGCATGGTGCGGCTTGTGTCGATACCAATGACATGCCCTTTTTCTCCTGCCATTGCTGCAAGTGTTTCGGCATCTGTGCCGGTCCCGCAGCCAATCTCAAGGACGGTGGCGCCCGGCCGGATACTCAATGCTTCGTAACTTCGTCGTTTGCATTCCTGAAAAAAAGGCATTGAATGAATAAGATCGAGGTAAGTTACGAATGATTTTGCATCTTCCGACGCATCTACACCAGCAAATCCCGAAGCAAATGAATCCATGGTATCACCGAGTAATTATTTATTTGTAGTTTTTTTTCATGGTATTTCAGAATTTTGAAATACGGGTTTTTTTTAGATTATCAAATCCTTTCAGGTGTTTTCTTTTTTATATTTTAAAAGAATTCGCAACCGTTATTATTTCTCCTATGGTATTATCCATGTATTAATATGAAATCCGGGAGAGCCTGTACAATCACGATCACTGTCCTGCTTGCAATTATTTTTACTATTACTGCAGGCTGTACCAACCCCGTTCAGCAATCGCCTGTGGTATCTGAAGTGACCGGTGGTAATTCCACTTCTCTTGTATTTACCGATGAGGAATTTGCTTTCGAACTCCAGCGGACACTTGGCGCCTCGTATTCGGGAGAGGCCGATATCGGCGAGTGCATCGCCACTGCATCCCGAATTAAAGAGGGAGACTTCGAAAGTTGGTACAGCGAATGGGAAAAGACCGCGGACACCTTCAGTGCGGCGGGAGACGAGAGCCTCGCAGCCGGGCACAGGGTTTCAGCGATGGAGGCGTACTACCGGGCCGCAACATACTACCGCACGGCCGAGTTCTTCCTGCACGGCAATCCCTCCGATCCCCGGATCGTTGATACATGGGGAATGAGCCGCGATTCTTTCCTGGATGCACTCGCGCTTGATTCAGTCCCTTACGAGATTGTCGACATTCCGTATGAAAATACAACGCTGCCGGGGTACTTCTATATGGTCGACGACTCCGGCAAATCGCGGCCGCTGCTCATTGTTCAGACCGGATTTGACGGCTGCCAGGAGGAACTCCACCCGTATGCAATGGAAGGGATCAAACGCGGGTACAATGTCCTGACATTCGAGGGCCCTGGACAGGGTGAAGTGATACGGGTTCAGCATCGCCCCTTCCGTTACGACTGGGAGTATGTGATCATACCTGTCGTGGATTATGCGGTGAGCCGGCCGGAGGTCGACGAAGACCGGATTGCACTCTGTAATAATAACTATCAATTTA
>CAYXKC010000089.1:0-6413 GCA_964465295.1 uncultured Methanomicrobiaceae archaeon
CTGCGTTGTGCAGAATAAGTGCTGCGTAGATGTACTCCATTTTTTTCACCTTTTTTTTATCTTAATTTATTCAACAATTGCCCTGAGTGCAAGCATCTCCCTCTGTGCACGTCCGATGATCATCTCGACGACGTCCTTTTCATAGACTGCTGCATCTACTGCAAGGTTTCTCGCCTCGCATACAGCCTTGCCTATGAGTGCGCCTGCCGTTGTGGTGGTCGGATATGCTGCATTGACAGACAGGTTGAATGCCTGCTGAGCTGCAAGGACGACATTGTTGTAGTACTGATTCTCATCAATGTCCAGTGTTTTCGGCTCAAAGAAAGTGCCTTCATAACACGCGATTTGGAGGTTCAAACCGACGTCAATAGGTCTGACATCAAGTTTTGCGAGAACGTCCGCCATCTTGGCGTTAATCTCTTCACCCGCTTTAACCACAGTCTTGTTCTCACGAATGACAACCTTGCCGCTTTCGATAGCTGCAGGGATTCCTGCCTGCTGAAGCTGGCCGACGATCGGTCCCGGCGGAAACGCTGTTGGTCCCTTGGATACCGAGATGTCCTCCGGTGCGATATCGCCCGGCTTTGCAATCATCTTCGTCATTGTGTCCTTAAGCTTCTTATAGAGCTTGAAGGGGTTTTCATTCGTGTAGATCAGAGCGCTCTGCCTGTCGATATACGAGTTGATTCCGGAAATATCTCCACCGAGTTCGCTGAATGCGTTCTCGATGAGGGTGTTTCTTGTCATCTTGAGGACTGCGGAACCTCTCAGGTCGCGGCGCATCTCCTGCAGCTGCTTTGCGGGAATTCCCTGCAGGTCAACAAGACCTGTAAGCTTGTACTGCTGAGAGAGCTCTTTGATCTTTTCTACTTCATCCTTTTTCCACTGCGGAAGGTGTGTTGTATATAGTGTCATTACATCAACCTCACTGCAGGGCCCATGGATGTCTTCACATAAACCGAGCGTATATTCATTGTTCCGCTGGCGAGACTGGACTCAACCTTTCTCATGACTGCGTCAATGTTTTCTGCAATATCCTCAGGACTCATATCGGTTGAACCGATCCTGACATGAAATGTCATCTTGTCCTTTGTACGGAATTTGACAGAATTGCGCAGACGTTCGACGATTGGTCCGACATCCACTCCCTGGGGGATGGGCTGTGGCATTTTACCGCGGGGACCCAGTCTTGTACCGAGATAACGTCCTACAAGCGGCATTACTGCGGTTTCAGCAAGGAAGAAATTATACTCTTCAGCCATTTTCCTTGCTTCACGCGGCTCGCCTCCGAGGCGCTCTATCTCTTCTGGTCCAATGATGAGATCTACACCAGCAGCTTTTGCCTGAGTGGTGATATCTCCTTTTCCGAGAACGGCAATCCTTATCTGTTTGCCTGCTCCCTTAGGTAGAATCATTGTCTCATCAATACGGTTTTTCGGTTGCGCCATATCAAGATTTTTCAGGTTGACGGATATCTCCATACTCTCCTGAAAATTCCTCTTTGGCGCCTGCTCTATGGCCTTGTTTACGGCCTCTAGAATCTGGACCCTTTCTACCAAATTAATACCTCCATAGTTCAACGACCCATACGGATCTTCTATAGGTTTTCATAGTCTGTTCAATTTAGCTGGCTGTCGTATTCGCCTGCATCTATGAGGGCAAACATCTCTTTTGGATCTTTGCCGTCAACTGTGACTCCGACGCTTACACATGTGCCAATAACTTCCTTTACGGCGTTCTTGACATCATATGAGAGCATCCCGTCCAGTTTCATGCGGGCGATGCGGACAGCAGCGTCAAACGGAAGGTCTCCCACTTTATTTGTGTTGGGTTCGCCTGAACCCTTCTCAAGCCCGCACTCTGAGATAACGAGTGCAGTTGCGGGCGGGACTCCCACGGATATTGTGAAGTTCTTCTTGTCGTCGACCTCGACTTTAACAGGAACGTTCATTCCGTTAAATTCTTTGGTCTTGGTGTTGATCTCGTCAACAACCGCCTTCACATTAATTCCGAGAGGGCCCAGTGCAGGTCCCAGGGGGGGACCGGCTGAAGCCTTGCCGCCGGGTACCAAAACCTCGACTACTTCTCCCATTGTAATATCACCTTTGCCGGCAGCCGGCATATGCCGCCTGTCAAAGCTTGGGTCTGTACAGGTTGGTTATTAAATAATTTAAAGTTATCAATCAAAGTGGAAAAAAAGAAAAATTATTCTTCGGGCATCTTGTCTATCACGCGGACGTTGTCCCCGCGGACGGTGATCGGGATCGGGACCATACTCTCGTATAGTTCGACCGTGATCTCCTCCTTGGAGGTGTCAACACGCTTGACGATTGCCTTCTCGCCCTTGAACGGCCCTGCAATAAGCTCGACGATCGTTCCTTCGTCGATTCCGCTCACGACAGGTTTCGGTTCGAGGAAATGCTCCACTTCATGAAAAGATGTCTCGCCTTTGACAACTGCACGGGCATTGGGGACCATCTCCCTTAACTGCTCGATCCTTGCAATGGGATCCGGGCTCTCGACTAAAACATAACCCTTGAGTTCGTCAGGAGCCATAACTGCAACAACGTGGATTTCGTCATGGTCTTCGAGAGCCTTGACTATATTGTCCACGACCGTCCGCTCCTGTTTTGCGGTCGTCTTTATTGCATATACCTTGTTTCTTACAGTTTCTTCGGTCATTTCCATAAACCCTGAAAAATGAAATTACGAGAAGAATGGATCCATAGACATGAATACAATGAAACCAATCAGACCGATCAGTACGATTCCTGCAGCCGCTACGAGGGCGATCTTCTGGAACTCGTCCCTTCCCGGGGTTCTTGCGAGTTTTAAAACCCGCCAGTATTTTTTAAACAGTTCTTCATCAAATTTAAATGACATCTTGCTATTCACCTGAGAAAGTCTATATCATACTCGCGCCGTGGCTGTGCGGAGTGTATCGCCGATTCTTCGCCGCGGCCGTAGATCTGGGGCGAGTTTACACCTGTTACGACGAGCATCGTGCGCATCTTGTGGTGCATCTCGGGGTCGACCTGGGCTCCCCAGATGATACGCGCATCGGGATCGATCCTTTCGTACACTTCCTGGACGACTCCTTCCGCCTCTTCCATCGTCATATCCGGTCCGCCGACCACGTTCACGAGAGCGGCGGATGCATTGGATATATCAACGTCGAGAAGCGGAGAGCGAAGCGCTTTCTTGACCTAGTCGGCGGCTTTATCGTCGCTGTCACTCTCACCCATTCCTATCATGGCAACGCCTCCGCGCTCCATGACGGTCCTGACATCCGCAAAGTCGAGGTTGACAAGACCCGGCTGTGTGATAAGTTCCGTTATACCTTTGACGGCACGCATCAAAACTTCATCGGATACCTTGAAGGCTGCATGAAGGGGAAGGCGGGGCACGACCTCGAGCAGGCGGTCGTTCGGGACCACGATTACGGTATCTGCAACATCGCGGAGCCTCTCAAGTCCGGCCTCTGCATTCTCCATCCTGATTGCGCCTTCGGCCGTGAACGGGAGGGTCACTATTGCAATCGTAAGTGCACCCTGTTCGCGGGCTGCATTTGCGATAACCGGCGCAGAACCTGTTCCTGTTCCGCCCCCGAGACCTGCGGTGATAAAGACCATGTCGCTGTTCGAGAGAACCGACTTTATCTCCTCTTCATTTTCAAGAGCCGCTTCTTCTCCCACCTGGGGGACAGAGCCAGCTCCAAAACCCCTGGTCCTCTGCCTTCCGATAAGAATTCTTCTGTCGGCTTTGGTCCTGATTAGATGCTGGGCATCAGTATTTACGGCAAGAAGGTTCGCACCGTCGATACCCTCCTCTGCCATCCTTGTTACAGTATTCGATCCTCCTCCGCCGCATCCTACGACCGTAATCTCGGTTCGTAGCGACTGGAGAATCGCTTCCAGTTCCTCTTCATTATCCTGAGGGCGATCAACAATCATCTCTGCATCCTCGTTTGCTCTGCTGAGCGCTTCTTCCACAATTGATTTCATCATAGATAACCTTCCAACCCGGGTATTCTGAGGATCTTCTCCTCGACTTTTTGGACCATTGAAGGGTATATTACTCTGCCTTCGATCTCAACTTCCCTGCCTGAGGCAAGTTTTCCGAGCAGAGGACCTTTCCTGATCCCAAGTTCTGCAGCCTTTAAGGGATCAAGACGTGTCTTTTTTATGGTCAGAAGATCCCCCTCCACAGTCGTACCTCTTTCTTTGTGTAAGATTTTAACGCACAAAGTAATTAAAGCATTTATCAGTTGTACTCTATTTTCTTTATAAGTGATAAAAATTGGCTGAAATGCACCGCCCGGAGAATAAAGCGATACCGCCCCCATCCCTGAAAGCCCGTCGAAAAATTCTTTTTTATCCGCTTTTACCGCCTCATCGATCAGCTCCGGGTCGATGTTTACGGAACCGGGTTCTCCGCCGCCTTTCAGGTTTCCGACCTCCATCCGGCACCCGGGGACCAGCTCTTCGGCAAGTTCACGAATCCGAAGATACGTATTCCATTCCAGTTCTTTGATGGACCTGAGCTCTCCTTCAGAAAGTAACGGGAGCCCCAGTCCGCTTAAAATCCCTTCTATTCTCCGGAAGTCTTCCCCCTTCAGGGCTTTTTTGTCGATATATGCAGCGGCGGCAAAGGTTCTTACGGCCATAAGCGAGACCAGGGTTTCGTCGATTAAAGGAATGTCTCTTGTGTGGACGATATGCCCGAAGGCTGCGTTCGAGTTCAGTGCGGTCTCGGTCTCTCTTGCCGCATAATGATTGCCACCGAACCCGATCATGGGGATGGCGTTGTCGTGCCTGCCGGGGATTATCTCCAGCAACGATGAGGCGACGGCTTCTGCAGCGTTCTCATCCGCCCATTCGGTTTCGGTGGAGCCGATCTCGATGAAGAACGACGGGGTCTTAAGATCCGTCGGGCCGTGATGCGTGACCTCATATGAGACACGGTAGCCTGGCGGGGCTTTTTTTGCGAGTTCGTTCAGTGCCGCGTGCATATATGCGGGGGCTGCCGCAGCGAGCGAACGGGGCTCGCCGCCAAGTGCTGCATCGCTGTAGTTTCCTGTTACATGGACTGTTAACGCGGGGAAAGGGTTCTTGCTCGTGTGCCGGGATATGAAAATAATCAGGTCCGCACCTGTGCGCTCATTGAGGTTTTTTTCATATATCAGCCGGTCTTTTGTCTCGAAAAACCTGAGGGTGTGTCCGCCGTAACCGATATCCTCCGGTCCTTGTGTTCCAAGCATGGAGAGGAGTTTTTTCCTGATCGCCGTGCCCGCGGGGTCCATTGCAGAACTGACCAGTGCTATCAGCATTCTATCACGATCTGTTCCCTGCGGCTAAAACTGCTTTGGAAACAGCCTCTGCCGGGGTGGGGCATTGTGTGATTCCGGGGATATCCCATGTGCCGATCCCGAATACGGGTATTCCCTCCTTAAGGGCCATCGCTATCTCGGATAAAGTCCCGTATGCACCGCCGATTGCAATAACGGCATCTGAAGATCCGGTTACGAGTGCATTCCTCGCGATCCCCAGGTTCGTCTTTATCACGATTTCGAGATGAGGGTTTCCCCCCGATTTATCCGGCAGAATCCCTACCGTTGTCCCGCCGGCCTTTCTTGCACCCCTGCAGGCGGCCTCCATCACCCCGCCTCTTCCCCCGCATACGAGGATTGCCCGGCTCTCTGCAATCAGCCGCCCGGTCTCCTCTGCGACGGCTTCGAGATCCCTGCTGCATTCTGCCGCTCCTGTTACTCCGATCTGCATAACCCAGATATGCCACTTTTTCATTATTGAGTTTTTAGTAGTTTTTTCAAACCTGAATTTTTCCAACATGAATCGGGCATAAGCCCCTTTGGGGGCAGCCCAATGCTCAGTTCGCTCCGCGAACTTTCGCAAAGAAGATAGCCGGCCTGGACGCTACCCATCCGGGTAGCTTCGGCCGGGGGAGAGATTTTCTTTTTTGGATCTGATGTAGTTTTGGGGTTTTCAAAAAATGGCGAAGAATTGTAATGGAGCACCCGGGGAAGCTGGCCCGTCCCCGTGTGCGACCTATCGCGATCAGGGGGAGGGTAATAGGGACGGGCATGCATCCCCCTCCCTGTATACGTTATCAGGCAAACCCTTGCGCAAGTTTCGCTTCGCGAACACGCCCTGACCTCAGGGCTTTGCGCTATGGCGATAGCCCGGCCTTCGGCCGGGAGAACAAAACTACCCGGTAACCTGAAATTTCAGAGCTCCTGTAGCAGAGGAGATGGCATGCATCCCTCTCCGGCTCCGGAAGACCTGTTTTATCTTCTCAGCGTAAATTTCGTAGAAAATTGCGCTTGGGGCTGCCCCGAAAGGGGCTTATGCCCGCTTCGATTGATAGAGATGTTTTGTTAATCAGATATTTGGGAT
>CAYXKC010000090.1:0-6398 GCA_964465295.1 uncultured Methanomicrobiaceae archaeon
CAGAGTTAAGCTTTCTCGTCTTTATCCGACGTTAAATAGTTGACGCGACACTAGGTCGTAATCCAGATGTTGGAACCTGGTGAGATACTCCTGATGTATCGCCTCTGGGTCAAGGTCCTTGAAGAGATCTGGGTGGAACCACTTTGCCATATAGGCGATGCTCAGGAAGTATCTTCCTCCAAAGAATACGTCTTTGGATAGAATATAGACATTGTCGTTTTTGATAGCAGAGACATTAACCAATTCGGGGCGGTCCAAGATCCCTTTTCTTATCTCTTCAAACTTGGTTATATTACCCTTTTCCAGAGAATAGCCGCCAATTTCAGTGATCTTCCATACGATGAACTGAGGATCTCTTTCTACCAGTGCTTCTGGATCGACTGTTGCATCCCCCTCCATATCTTCGAAGATGTTTTTTCCTCCAGCCATGACTATTAAATTATGTGGAGTTGAACTAAAACCGCCAGTTCGATAGAATGTACTCGCAGCGCCATTGCTTTCATATATTCTTGGTTTCTCTTCTTCAGGTATATCTTTAACAATATTCTGTATTTTATCCATATTTTCGTTGTACCAATTAGTGAATTCCTTAGCCTCTTCGACATTCCCTACTATGTATCCGAGCTTCGTGATATCTTCTACGCAAGTTTCGGGTTTGTAGCAGTCTAGACCTATCACATTAATTTCGGGATTAGCCGTCTTGATTGTCTCGTTGATGGTCTCATAGTCAGCCCGTCCCCCATAATAGATGACCAGATCCGGATTTAGACTAAAAACTTTTTCAAAATCTGGTGATGACGCCGATCCAACACATTGAATCTCCTGAAATTCTGGGAAGTAAGACTTCTCCCTTATGGCTGCGTCACTAACTCCAACAATCCTGTCTGAGGCTTTAATCGTCTTTAATGCTTCAGCAGCGTTTCTGTTTAGTGGGATGATCTTCTCTACAGGCATCTTAATAGTCACAATCTTGCTTGCAGAATCCAGAAGGACCAGCTTCGTTTCCTCTCCGCTTATGATCTTTTCTACCTGTTCTACGTCCAAGGGATCTATTATTCCGTCGTAATTGGCATCGCTTAGATTAGTGGCCGCATTTGCTCCCTTGATAATTCCCTCCACATATGCGATGTCCTTCTCGTCTATTGTCCCGTCCATATTTGCATTGCCGAAAATTTCCAGGGTGTAGTCAGATGCGCCCGCAGATCCAATTATCAGCGACACGCATAGCATCACTAGTGTGCAGTCTATCCTTCTCACTTTAGCCACCTCTTAACCAGCTGTAAGCCAAGCCGATCGCCATCCTGGCGTCAATACCTTACCATAGTTGAAACCGCTATGGCAGTTTGCTTTATCAAATTTAATTGTTATAACGCAATCTAATTTGTTTTAAACCGATGTCGTACATAAATCTGTTGGTTGTATCAAAAAAATATGGTCAATTGTCTCGATAAGGCATCAAGCAGACTGCCGTGCTAGGGTTTTCTCTCTGAATAGATCCTCAACCTCTCTATTGATCTCGTTTAGCTCCTCATCGGATAACGGCTCAGGAACAGCTTTTTTCCGGTTTTCGACTATGGCTTTTCCGATCTTCTTGAATGTTTCTGCAATATTCGAATCCGGTGCATACTCTATTACGGTTTTGTGGTGGATTTCAGACCTCGGAATGAGATCGTTCATGGGCATCCTTCCCACGACCTGGCTTCCCAGCCTTCCAGCAAATCCGTCGATTATAGACGGCTCGTCCACGACGCTCCTTCCGTTGTAAATTATGCCGCCCAAGAGGACCTCGCCCCTCACCGCAAAGCGCCTAATTCCCCTGCAAATGTTGTTTGCGGCGTAGATAGACATGGAGTCGCAGGTCGTGACAATGTAGACATCGTCAACCAGGCCGTTTCTCAAAGGCATTGCAAAACCGCCGCAAACCACGTCTCCCAAAACGTCGTATATCAGCACATCCAGGTCAAGGTCGTCAAAGGCGCCAAGACGGGCCAGCATCTCGGCTGCAGTGATAACCCCACGGCCGGCACAGCCAATGCCAGGTTCGGGCCCACCGGACTCGGCGCAATATACGCCGTTAAATCCGACGAAAACAATCTCTTCCAGCTTCATCCTACCAGGGCCCTTTTCACGAAATGCATCCAAAATAGTCGGAATTCTTTTTCCAATTATGTTGCGGGTCGAATCAGCCTTTGGATCGCATCCCACAACCATTACGCGTTGGCTGTTTTCCGCCAAAGCTACCGCTATGTTTGAAACCATTGTGGACTTTCCAATCCCACCTTTGCCGTATACGCAGAACTTTCTCATTGTGACATCATCTCTTGATAACTAAAATTATTTCTGGATTTGCCGTCGAACCCCATCACGGAATTGATTATGCTCTCAGTCAGATAAGCCGCTCCTCTAAATCCGGCATAAGGAGCGTAGTCGCACATGCAAACCTGATCGAATACCGGATAGACGAACCTCATGAGAGGAATCTGAAGCTCTCTGGCCAGTCCGCGCTCAAAGCTGCTCCCAAAGAGCATCATGGTATTGGAGTTTCTTACATTTTCTTCAAATGATGAGCGATCTTCCTCAAAACAAGATTTAACCTCTATCTCAAATCCCAGCTCCCTTTCCAGGAAGTCGGCCATTGGATTGCAGCGAAAATCGCCAGTAACCGATACACTAGTGCCGTACATTTCATGCAGATAGAGGTATGTCCTTTCAAATGGCTCCAAATCAAGATATTTTTCCCCGCCGTATTCCACGCCCAGATTCCCGCATAACGCCTCCGTAAACTTCATAGATCCCTCAAGGCCGTAGGGATAATCGACCTCGATATAGGGTACGCCGAATTCGTTTTTCATATATTTTGCCAATTTTGCTCCCTGACCCATCACGACGTTCAGCTCCGCAGCAGGAGCAGCACAAAATTCTTCGAGGCTGCACATCGATATCGTGCTGTTCACGCCGATACCCAGAGCTTCTATGATCCTCTTTATCTCCTTCAAATCCGCATGGACCTTGAAATCATCGGGGCAAAGGCCAATCAGGTTGACTGAACGCTTTTTTACATTGCACTCCTTCATCAACGATCCGAGCTTCAAGAGGG
This sequence comes from uncultured Methanomicrobiaceae archaeon, assembly GCA_964465295.1. GTDB lineage: Archaea > Halobacteriota > Methanomicrobia > Methanomicrobiales > Methanomicrobiaceae > Methanolacinia. The sequence goes on from CAYXKC010000090.1 coordinate 3,098, forward strand.
CATCCTCGTACCCGTTTCTCATGGACCCTTTGTAGCCTGCTGCCTCCAGCCACAACACATCCTTCTTCAGCGAGAGAGAATCGATCACCGACTGAACGTCGTCCCCGATTATGGAAGGAACGTCCCCTGATATGACCACCAGCAGCGGCGCGTCGTAAGTCTTGTCTGCAAGCCTCAGGGCCCTTTTGAGGGCCTCTTCTCCTCCAAAAACTATCTCCCTCTCATGCACGACAGTGCAGGCATGTCTGATATCAGGCTGCGAAGAAATGTTATTGAACATGCCCACCCCCCAGTTGCATCCCACAGGGACGTGGTTAAGTACCACAGCATCGGTTATTCCTGAGCAGGCCCGAAAGGCTCCAAAGAATCTCCCGCCATCCATTCTAGCAGCCTCCAGAGGAGGTTGCCCTCCATATGCCGTGCCACATGCCTATGGAGGACGAGATTCTCGGATCATCGAGCATTGGATAATAAGGAGAATTGTATTTGAGTCTGGAGACAATCAGGCGGCGATCATTTATTTGCGGTTTATTTATTTTCTGGACCAAATGTCTCCCTAGCTCAACGATAACGCTGAAGCTGGTTCTATAGAGCAAATTGCACAGCAAAGACATGTCCAATACGGGTATTTCACTGACTTTTTCATGAATGGGGGATGTTATGAACTCGCCCAATACGTAGTCCACTTCCTTAGACACCTTATGTAACTCCTCTGCAGAAGGATCGATCAATACCTGAAAACCGGGGGTCATTTCATCAAATATGCCGTACATGTTCTTCATCATCATATCTCGAGTCTCTTGAGATACCTTCAGGCGGTTGAGCACAAGAGAATCGATGCAAATATATTTAATAGGAAGCATGAGATCGTTAAGGTATACCTTCATGCGGTGGGGATTGAATATCAAATTCTGGGATAATATGGCGAAGCTGTGTCCGGAAAGAGTTCGTCGAATTTTGGCCAGATCTTTTGCAGCTCTCTTCTTTTCTACATCGATTACAGCTTCGGCCTCGCCATCCAGGCCGAGCCTTGACCCCACATCCTGCAAGAATCTCGCCGTGCCTTCGATTCCGGAGTTATGGGGCCACTTCTTTATCTGGTCTGTCCCGAATTCATCCCTCATATAGGCTGCCCACTTGTCGGTTCGGGACCTTGCTATGTTCAGCTGGGCGGCAGGAGCCTGCCTTATTCTCTCAACTGTTGTGGTGGGAAGAACCGCATTTATGCTGACTCCCATCTGGCCCAATATGCGTCCGACCTCCTGTAGTTCGAGGTTGAAGCCATAGGTGTATCTTCCATTCGATTCAAGGTTAACCGAATTCTCGATTACATCCTGCTCTTCCATCAGCTGCTCAGCGAGAGATGCCAGCATATCCACCTGGCCGCAGCCTCTGAAATCAAATTGTTGGGAAGTGTTTTTCCATGAAGTAGCCACATACTGCATTATGGAGTCGATGGAATCGTGGTCTCGATGGGCAAAACCCTCTGAGGGCACGAAAACCAGGTTGCAGGGGATATCGTCTTTGACATCCCTGATAATACTATGCACATCTTCTCCCATCAATCCCGATATACAGGTGGGGAGAACTACAATCAACTTAGGACGATATCGATTGTAGACATCGTATATGCCATGTCTAAGCTTCTCTTCTCCCCCATAGATGATGTCCTCCTCCACCAGGTTGGTGCAGGCCATAGTATAAACAGGGGAATAGAGCTTGCGCGGGCTCAGACGCTGGTGAAAGGCACATCCGCTAACTCCGTGTATCAGGGGAAGCGCCCCCTCTATCTCTGAGACAACATAGACGGAGCCGGATAATTTGCAGTCGATTCCGTGGTAGTGAGCTAATCTCGATGTGCATCCATGTATATCCAGGAAGGTCCTATCTGATAAAAGATTGTACCGTATGTCATCATAATCGCCGTTTCGCCTAGGTGCATCATTTTGCCGAGATCCGTCATCTTCAGCTTCGTTAGATATGCTTAAATCAGCCTGTTTCATCAAATCACCATGAAAGACGCCGCTTGATCGTTTGCTTCTAAAAAGGTGTGGAAAGGGGCATTTCACTGCCCTTTTCTACAGCCTGGATTCATCTGGATATGCAAATGTGCCCTGCTTGTACACATCGAAGTCCAGTCCCGGGCAGTATTTATCAATGAACTCCTGATGCATTGCCAAAGTGTCTAATTCCTCAAACAGCTCCGGGTGCAACCACTTGGCTATGTACGCCACAGCAATCGGATGATCGAAGCCGTAGGAAAGCCCTTCGTCGATGATGTAAACCCTGCCTTCCTTGACGGCAGTAACATCGGCAAGCTCGGGCCGGTTCAAAATTTCGTCTCTGGCGTCCCTCATGACCGAGAAGTTATCCGCAGGATACCCGACACCGTCTCTTAAATACTTAATTATGATCTCAGGATTCCTCTCAATCACCGATTCGGCGTCAGCCTCTAGATAGCTGGGCGAATCCTGAAATATATTCCTTCCTCCTGCTATCTCAAGGAATGTTTGAACTCCGGATCCATTGCCGCTGGTTTTATACTTCCCAGATGATGATTCCACATACACCTTGGGCTTTTCTTCATCGGATAGAGCTTCCGTTTGATCCTCAATGGTTTTAATATATTTGTTCTCAAAGTTGTCTAGATATTCTTCTGCAACATCCCTGCTGTTTAGTATATAGCCGAGCTTTGTCGTTTCCTCAGCAAAGGAAAAGGGCGTCTTGGATGTGAAATCAAGTCCCACGATCGAGATGTCGGGAAGCTCATCGTAAAGCTCCTTGGTCCATGAGGTTGCGCCCAATAGCAGGTCCGGCTGGAATTTTAATATCGCCTCTGCATTTGGGGGATAGCCGCCTATAGAAGGTAGTTCGGCTGCTTGGGGGAAGTACAATCCCTTCTCTTTGGCGTTGTTCTCAATTGCAACTACCCTGTCCAACTCGCCTAACATCCTTAATGCTTCAAAATTATATATGGATATAGAAACAATTCGTTCTACCGGCTTCTTTATGGTCACTACTCGTTTGTAGCTATCTATTATTGTCAGGTTCTCTTCGTCCCCTGCAATGATCCTTCTTATCTGATCCAAATCACTTTCATCTATTTTGCCATCGCAGTTTGCATCAGCCAGCTCTGTTGCCTCCTTGTTGCCGCTGATTATCTCTTCCACATAGGTTATGTCCATCTCGTCTACTGTATCATCCATATTAGCATTGCCGAAGATTTCCAGCGTAAAATCGGATGCAAATCCAGGCATGATTGCCAACAGCACTATCGGTGTTAGCAAAAAAAGAAATAGCA
>CAYXKC010000091.1:0-6307 GCA_964465295.1 uncultured Methanomicrobiaceae archaeon
TTTTCTAATCCCGGAGGTTCAGTCTCTTAAACTTGTACAGATTTCGGTTTAGGCGGGCGGAAATTTTCTGCCGGAAAAAAAGGTTATGGTTGATTATGGTTGTTCTTCTTCAGATCCCTGGATCTTCAGGACGGATTCCGGCTGGGCTGTCGTATCTGTCCGGATATCCTTTATTGTGCTCTCGATCGTCCTGACGAACTTTGTCGCATCCTCCACTTCCTCGTCCGAAGGCGGTTTTCCAAGTATTGATTCGTCAAGTTTGAACTCTTTCCATGTTTCGTCGTTGAACTCCATGTCCTCTGCACCAAGGAATTTTGCGCCCTGTTTGATCAGGCCCGATATCTCGAACGGGAAGATAATCTTAGTAGCCTGGCCGTCGGACATCTTCTTAAGTGCGTCGAGCGAAAGGACGGTTATCGCCTTGCTGTCAAGCGGGCGGGATCCCAGCGATAGAATCCTTAGACCCTGCGCCTGGCCCTGGGCTTCGAGTATCTTCGATTTTCTCTCACCCTCAGCTCTTAATATCTTGCTCTGCCGGTCTCCTTCAGCTTCAAGGATCATCGACTGCCGTTTACCTTCCGCACTGAGAATTGCGGCCCTCTTCTCTCCGTCTGCACGAAGAATCGCGGCTCTTCTCTCCCTCTCGGCAGCCGTCTGCTCGGTCATCGCCTGTTTTACGGCCCCGACCGGATCGACTTCCCTGATCTCCACTCTCTCGACCTTCACTCCCCACTGGTCCGTCTCCCTGTCGAGGGAATCCCTGAGCCTGTTGTTGATAAGCTCCCTGTTGTATAGGATCTCGTCGAGTTCAAGATCGCCGATGATACCCCTGAGGCTTGTCTGGGCGAGGGCGACGGTTGCAACCTTATGATTCGAGACCTCGAAGAATGATTTCTCAGGGTCGACCACCCTTACATACACGATCGCATCGACATTTGTTGGTGAATTATCCTTTGTGATTACCTCCTGCTGGGGGACATCCATCACCTGCGTCCTGAGATCGATCTTTATCACCTCGGTGATAAACGGAATAACCCACCTGAAACCGGGATTCAGCCTTCCGATATATTGTCCGAGCCTGATCTGCAGCGCCTGTTCATAGGGCTGTATAATTACAACGCCTTTTGCCGCGATCAGTATAATTACAAGTGCAAATAGTATTATGAATAACAGATTGTCAAAAATCATTTAATCTTCCTCTTCAACGATTACGTGTACTCCTTCCGAAGATATAACACGAACTTTTTTTCCTTTTTCAATTCTTTTGTCACTGCTCCTGGCACTCCATTCCACATTGTCTATCAGGACCTTTCCCGAGATCGAATCCGGATCGACGGTCTCCTTTACGATTCCTGTTTTTCCTGTAAGAGAATCCCTGCTGACAGTAACGGGTGTTTTGTCCGGCGGAGTGATGCGGCTGTAAATGAGTATGGTTATCGCGCTCGATACGATTACAACCAGGATCCCGACAACGATTATCATGGGGGACTCAAAGATTGAAGGAATGACGAGAGCGATTATGCCCAGTATTATCAGTGTGGTTCCCGGGACGGCAAGAAAGAAACCCGGGTTATAGGCTTCAATTAAGAGCAGTATCAGGCCGATTGCCACAATGGCCCAGCCGATAGTGCCGATTTCCACTATCATAAATAGATAATGGATTGTTGAGATATATTAATTCCTGTTATCAGGGTTTCATTCCATAAAATAGGCAATTCTCGAACCTTTAGGAATCCCGATATCCTCTGCAATCGGTTCGCATTTGACCATCATCAGAAATGCAACGGGGGGAAGTTTATGGCTTTTTTTAATCTCGCTTAACGATTCATAATTCGCCATTCCTTTTGATATAATAAGATCGGCATCTTCGAACTCTTCTTCAAGCTCTTTGGGTATGAGCCGGAGATTGATTCCGAGTTCGGCAACACTGTCGGTATTCATCAGCAGTTTATCCGCGATCTTATCGAGCCCCATCTCAAGTGCATCCTTCATTGTGGCATCGTTGATTATCGGGTCTTTCCTTACAACCACAACCACTCTTGCACCTTTCTTCTTGAGGTAACTGATGAGAAGCCTGTCGAATACGATCTCTCCCGCATTGTCGCAGAGGAATACGATGTTTTTGCACAGGGGTTCAAACTTTTCAATATCTTCGACAGTAAAACCCTTTAAAAATTCAGTCTCGAAAAAGTCCCGGAGATCTCCTGTTACTTCATGCTCGAGCGACCCGTAGTCAAGAGTGTTTCCGATGGATGCTGCCAGACAATAATCGTGCATTGATTCAAGTCTGCTCTCAATAATCCCTGCGAGTTCAAGTGCATCCCTGTTGTTCATCTCCTTAATCTGCCTGTAAGGATCTGTATCGCCGATAATCCGGCAGGCATTCCTGTGAAGTGCTGAGGATATTTCAGGTGCGGGTACTGACCTGTCTTTCTTTTCTGCAAGCATCTTTTTGCATTCTTCAACAACCCTGCAGACTTTTTCATCATCTTTGCAGACAAGCCTGCACTCATATTCAATTCTGCCCATAAGGCACTCTTCACATCTCTCTGACATCAGCATTGTAAATACACCGGCCTGTTGAAATAACTCATAATTATTTTTAGTAATATTTGACGAAAAACGAATGGGGCCACTGCGATTCGAACGCAGGTCAGAAGACCCCCAGTCTCCTAGGATGGTCCAGGCTACCCTATGGCCCCTTTATGTTTTGACAGTATATATTCGATGAAATACCTTATTTAACTTATCTTTTTGGTCCTGGCAGGGGTGAAAATTATAATTGATTTCTCTTGAAATCATTGACATTCTTTGTCAGTTCTTCAATCTCCCCGCATGTTACCGTCATCGTACTGCTAATGTCCTCTACTTCATGCAGCAGCTGGTAGATTCTTCTCTGCATCAGGTATAGCAGAAACAGTAAAAATACAATAACGATCCCAAAAAGAATCAGTAATATGGATTCAATATTAAACTCCATCTTTTATTTCCCTCCCTTTGTAATTGAACGCGCTAATTTGTCAAGGAATTTGTCCTCGCTCTTTTTCCCGGGTTTTCCCACTTCAGGTTCAAGACCGATAAGTTTTGCTGCAATCTTTTTAATCTCGATTGCTGCAGGTGAGTCGGGATACCTGACAATGATCGGCTGGCGGTATGCAGCAGATCTCCTTACATTGGGATCCTCCGGGATTAAGCCGAGAATCTCGAGGTCAAGAACCTCCTGGATCTTCCTTACGCTGACCTCCGTATTTTCAAAGGTTGCACGGTTCAGGATGAATCCTTTGACCCTTCCTCCGATTAATTCTGTGAGAATTTTGGTCTTTAAGGCATCTATCATCGATGACAGTTCGGGGTTTATGACCAGTATGACCTCGTCTGCGATAGCAAGCGGAATGACTCCGTCCCTGCTGATGCCCGCAGGTGCGTCCATTATAAGGATGTCACAGTGCGTGACGATCTCTTTCATAACATCCCTGAGGCGCTCAGGGTCTGCATTCTGGAAACCCTGCAATGATATGCCGCTCGGAACGACCTTTACGCCCTCGGGCCCCTCATAGATTGCATCACTGACATCCGCTTTTCCGGAGAGAACCTCATGAAGTGAAACAGGAACATTCTCAAGGCCCAGGACGATTCCCAGGTTGGCCATTCCCATATCCGCATCCATTATATAGGTCTCTTTGCCCAGTGATGCAAGGGCGGTTCCAAGGTTTACAGATAATGTCGTCTTCCCTGTTCCGCCTTTCCCCGATGCTATTGTGTAAGTGGTAACCATAATTCTACAAATTCACTTTGTTTTCTCTTTCTGGTTTCTTTTTAATTTATATATTTTATTTGATTGAACTATATGCCAGTAAAAAAAAATTGTTAATAAAAGAAATTATTCAACAGGGATTTTTTCTTTGTCCTGTTCTTCTGTCAGATGGGTCATGTTGGTGTCAAAGAGAAAATCCTCGACTTCATTATAGATTTTATTTTTTATCTTCTCGATCTCGTCCATATCCAGTTCCATCAGAATCTGTTCGAAGAGATTTACAGGATCTTTTTCCACATTTTCAAATCCGACAAAAAAATCAGGGTTTGCCTCTTCCGCCCCGATCAAATCTTCAGGACGGTAATCGAAAAGTTCAAAATCCCCTTTTATTTCATAAGCGCCGGTAATCTTTTCAAATGCCTCTTTTCCCCTGTGAGGTGGAAAGTCGGCAAGCAGACAGTTGCCGTCCTGGAAAACGAGACTGAATTCACCTTCAGGTAATGATGCAGAGCACCTTCCGGTGAATCCGCATTTTTTGATATGATCTATGATGAACGAAATTTTTGCATCATAGAAAACAGCTTTTTTCTTACCTTCGGGTAATTTCATAATTAATTCAACTATATGTCGCTTTAAAGTATAAATAATTTCACTTAGTGGAAATTTTATTTCTAAATTTTGCTTTTTTGGTGTCGATTCTTTGATCCGGTGTTTGCACTATGATCCACCCCTCAATTACAATCTATCAAAACAGTATTTAAATCGTCAGGCTGAAAAGCTATGGTGCCTGATAAATACATTAAAGAGGGTTATAAACTATCTTTATATGTTGCTGAGGTATACCTGAAATGACTGACGATAATCCTTTAAAGGCAAAAATCAGGGGATATATAGATGAGATTCAATCGCTTGGCGGTGTTGTTGCATGTGTTATTGTATCAACGGACGGAAAGATCATTGGGAAATCAAACACCTCGGATTTCCCTTCACCCTTTCTTGGAATTACCGGTGCGACAATATTTGCATCGTCTGAAGCGGCATGCGGTACTTTTCATATAAGCCGCCCTGATTTTATCGTAATAGAAACCATGGAAAACGATGGACTGATGGTAATAAAAAGAGCAGGCAAAAGAAATATAATCGCCACAGTTATAAATCAGTCCGTAGATATATCTTCATTCAAAAACAAACTTGCTTTAATATCAGATAAAGCAGGGGAGGATCTCTGAGATGTACGATATACTTGTGGTGGATGACAGCCCGATGATTGTCGATGTTTTTGTCGCAATGCTTGAGCGTGGTGGCTATAAACCAACGGCGGCATACAGCGGACCCGAGTGTCTCGAGATCCTGAAAGAGATGACTCCCGATCTGATACTCCTGGATATTATGATGGAGCCGATGGATGGCTGGGAGACTCTTGAGAATATCAAATCCAGTAATAATACCCGGGACATTCCCGTGATGATGCTTACCGCAAAGCAGCTCACACCGGAAGAGGCGCAGGAGTATGGTGCATATATCGAAGACTATGTCATGAAACCCACCACACATCGCCAGCTCTATGAAGCAATCGAATATATTCTCAAGAGAAAAGACGAGATCTCCCAGAAATTAGAAGAAGCGAAAGAGGCCGGGGTCGAGGAGAAGATCCTCGAAGAATATGAACGCCTCAGCAAAAGCGTTGATGTCTCCCGCCGCCTGCTGAAGATCCTGGAATCCACCTATAATATCAGCAACAGCGAGTTAAAAGTCGGTGAAAACATCGCGCAGGCAATCAGAAGCATGGAAATGTCAATTAATCTCCAGGAAGAAAGGCTGAAACAGATTAAGAAATCATACATCCCCTGATTTTTTTACAGTTCCCTCAAATCCTGTTTAATTATTTCATATGAAATATGCCTGTTTTCGGGCTTTTTTCTCCTAAAACTTTAAAATAATCGTCTTGCGCGGATTAGGCTGAAGATCTTCTCTAAAAAAGATCCCTGCTTTTTAATAATGGGAAAAATTTAAATGTTTTCAACTCCTTGTAATAATGCTGATTAGAGATACTGATGGGCCTGTAGCTCAGTTAGGCAGAGCGCCTGGCTTTTAACCAGGTGGTCGGGGGTTCAAATCCCTCCGGGCCCGTTGACACGATTAACTCGTGTGCTGAGTACATGTTTTTTTAGCGGTGATACATCTGAAAAAAATTAATCGATATAACAGGGGCAAAAGATGAGCACCAATTTTTCTGTTATAGGGCATATGATGGTCCCAGACCATCAGATTATGAGTGTGGAGGAAGTAGATGATCTTCTCACCTCCTACAAGATCACCCGCGACCAGCTTCCTAAAATTTACCACGATGATCCGGCGGTAAAGGAAATTGGCGCAAAGATCAATGATGTAATCAGAATTGTTCGCAACAGTCAGACTGCGGGGCGTGCTGAAGCGTATCGTCAGGTCGTAAAGAGACCAAAGAAATAAGACTATCCGGGTGGTCTTTTTGTTAGATCGAAAGACATTATCAAAATCTTACTTTTCAAGAGAACATGTCGCAAGACATCAGCT
>CAYXKC010000092.1:0-6184 GCA_964465295.1 uncultured Methanomicrobiaceae archaeon
TCCTGTTGCAGCCTACCAGGTCAGCGGCGAGTACTCGATGATTAAAGCTGCAGCGGAGAGGGGATGGCTTGACGAGAAGAGCGTGGTTCTTGAGAGCGTGAAATCGATTAAGCGTGCAGGTGCGGATATAATAATAACATATTTTGCAGAGGATATTGCAGGTTGGTTGGATGAAGAGCAGTGAATTATTCGATATTGCAAAGACGCTCATTCCGGGCGGAGTGAGCAGTCCTGTCAGGGCAATTAAACCCTACCCGTTCTATACGAAGAATGCAAAAGGATCTAGACTTTATACAGAAGACGGCGCCGAACTTATCGACTGCTGTCTCGGGTACGGCCCGCTTATCCTCGGCCACTGCAACCCTGTCGTAAAAGCGGCAATCGAAGATGCGGCTGCATCAGGCTGGCTGTATGGGACCCCTACGGAGAAGGAGATCGAACTTGCAAAGATAATCACGGGTGATCACCCGTCGATAGATATGTGCAGGTTTGTGTCCAGCGGCTCCGAGGCCACTATGGCGGCAATAAGACTTGCCAGGGGATATACCGGCAAAAAAGACATAATCAAGGTCGAAGGCGGATTCCATGGGGCTCATGACGGGGTACTTATACAGGCGGGATCAGGTGCGACGACGACGGGCGTTCCCGACTCGGCCGGAGTCATCCCTGAGATTGTATCGCATACGGCCCAGGTGCCATACAATAATCCTGAAGCTCTCGAAGAACTCGTATCGAAGAATAATGATATCGCGGCATTCATTCTTGAACCCGTAATGGGAAATGTCGGGCCGGTTCTTCCGGAGAGTGACTATCTGTCAGAAGTCCGGAAGATAACCGCCGAAAACGACGTTCTGTTAATACTCGACGAGGTTATATGCGGCTACCGTCTTGGAATCGGCGGCGCACAGGTGATGTATGACATAAAACCGGATATCACAACACTCGGAAAGATCGCCGGCGGCGGTCTTCCCATGGGAATATTCGGTGGAAGAAGGGATATTATGGAGCTGGTATCTCCGGCAGGCCCTGTGTACCAGGCAGGCACGTTCAGCGGAAATCCGCTCTCCCTTGCCGCGGGAATTGCGACATTAAAGCTGATTCATGAGAACAGGGAATTGTACAGCCGGCTCGACGGTTTCACCAGAGCGATTCATGAATCACTGCCGGCAAAGCATCGTGATTCCTTCGTCCGCCTCGGTTCTATGTTCAAACTGTTCTTCAGGGACTCCGCCCCCCAGAATTATATCGAAGCAAAACAGAGCGATACTGAAAAATTCAGCAGGTTCTGGGCAGGGATGCTGAAAGAAGGAATCTTCCTGCCTCCTTCCCAGTTCGAAACCAACTTCCTCTCTTCGGCTCATTCGGGCGAGGATATAGAAAAGATATCAGAGGCCTACAATAAATGTCTCTGATCGCCGGTACAAGAGCATCGCGGCTTGCTCTTGCCCAGACCGATCGCGTCTGCGGAATGCTTGACGAACGTGGTGTTAAAACAGAGGTCAGGAAGATCAGCACCCCGGGTGATGACAAAACGAACGTCCCCCTCCATAAAGTCGGAGGCCAGGGGATATTCGTAAAGGCTCTCGACGATGCAATCCTGAACAATGAGATCGATTTCGCGGTCCATAGTATGAAGGATATCCCTGCAAAACGGCCTGAGGGGGTTGTGACCTGCGCGATTCTCAAAAGGGATTCGCCAGCGGATTTTCTCGTTCACGAGTGCCCTCTTGAAGAGATCAGGGTTGTTGGAACCTCAAGCACGAGGAGACGGGCCCAGTTTCTTCGCGGCGGACTTGATGTGGAGATAAAAGAGCTTCGGGGGAACGTTGATACCAGACTTCGTAAATTAAGGGACGGAGAGTATGATGCAATCGTACTTGCCGAGGCCGGGATGCAGAGGCTCGGTATGGATCTCCCCGGGACAAGACTCCTTCCGCAGTGGCATGTCCCCTCCCCCAACCAGGGAATAATCGCGGTCGTCTGCAGGGACGAACCGGAGTTGATCGAGACCTTCCTTCCTCTCAATCACCATCAGACTGCAAAGGATGCAGGTGTCGAGAGAGTTGTCATGGAAGAGATCGGCGGGGGGTGCTATACCCCGCAGGGAGTTTTCTGCGAGAACGGATTCCTGATCGCCGAGGTTCTCTCTCTCGACGGAAAGAGATGGGAGAGGATCGAGGACGACGGCAGCAGCATAGAAGAGGGGCGGCTGATCGGGCAGAAATTACGTTCGATCGGCTATGAAATTATTGAGGAGGCAAGACAGAGTCTTGGAATATAAATGACAGGTAAAGTATATCTTGTGGGATCGGGCCCCGGCGGCCTTGGACTGATGACGTATAAGGCCCGTGAGGTTATCGGCCTTGCCGACGTGATTCTCTACGACCAGCTTCCCGGAGACGAGATCATCGCTTCTCTTCCCGACGTGGAGAAGGTGGATGTTGGAAAATACGGCGGCTGCCATACAAAGGAGCAGGACGAGATAGAAAAACTCATGGTGAAGTATGCAAAGGAAGGAAAGGTTGTCGTCCGCCTTAAAGGAGGCGATCCCTTCCTCTTCGGACGCGGCGGTGAGGAGATGGAGTATCTCAGGGATCACGGGGTTGAAGTCGGGATGGTTCCGGGGATTACATCCGGAATTGCGGTCCCGGAGTGTGTAGGAATTCCTGTAACCCACAGGGACTTCGCATCGCAGGTGACATTTTTGACCGGTCATGAGGACCCTGCAAAAGAGAAGTCTGCAATAGACTGGAGATGGCTTGCCGGAACAAATGGAACTCTCGTAATCCTTATGGGTGTAAAAAATCTCCCTAAGATAACTGCATCACTGGCAGAAAACGGCATGAATACGGATCGACCTGTTGCGATCATCGAGAAAGGTCTTCGCCCCGATCAGCGTGTGACGATTGGAACTCTTGAAAATATTTCAGAAAAGGCAGAAAAAACAGGGGTCCGTCCCCCTGCAATTATCGTTATCGGGGAGGTTGTATCTCTCTACAGGGAATGATTATTCATACCCTATTGAACCTTCATTTTCATCTTCTTCAATCGCAAACAGTAAAGTTTCTGCAAAATCGACATCAAGACCGCCAAAGATCTCTGCCGCAATATTATAGATGTAGGCACCTATTCCGCCGGCAATTGATCCCATGATTGCAAGCGCAATCGTCGTCAGGAACACCCTTATTATCGTTGTCAGGAGATCGGCTCCCGCCTCAATCGTGCTTACGGGGAATATCAGTGATGACAGGACGGAGAACAAACCCAGAAATCCTATTATCACTGCCGCTATGAATCCAAGTACAATCGATATTGCAGCAGCGATCTTTGCCGCCGATAAGGGATTGATATATATCAGTTCAGGCATTTTTTGCTCCAGTCTCCATTAAAGTTAAGAACATCTGTTGTTCCTGTTTAAAGCAGTTTATCGATCCCTTCTCTTATCATCGGAAGCGAAATTCTCCCGATAGGGGTCGCCCTGCCGTTTATTATTACAATCGGGAGGGGCGGGTGAACGTCCTCGATGATCTTTACAATGTGAGGCGGGACTCCGTCGTCGAGAAGTATGAGACTCACAGAAACCTTATTGCCGTAGATATATTCGAGTCTTTCGGTAAGTGCGCCGAATGCCTTTACAAGATTCTCGGATGGTGCGCATTTCTCAAGCTCGCATGTCCGGTCACCGTCGCATGGGAAAGGCCCGCATGACGAGTCCGAGAAGCCTACGATCTCTATCTCTACAATATCGCTCATTGTTCATTATTCGTCCTGCAGCATATTGGAATTTATGGATTTGTTCCCGGCCGTAAGAACACCTGTTCCCATACTACTAAGATAACCTTTTTTGATTATCATATCCTTATATTAACAACAAAAGTGTGGGAGTGCAGGAGTTCTGCATATCTGAATGCTTTGGGAAATGATTGCAATAAATGAAAGCTGTTTTGGGTTTTGAAAACGGAGAGTTTGTTAAGGGCAGGGGTTTTGGTTCCGAAGGCTCCTGCAGCGGCGAACTTGTCTTTACCACACAGATGAGCGGTTATATGGAAGCGCTGACAGATCCGAGTTATGCGGGCCAGATACTGATGTTCACCTATCCTCTGCTGGGTAATTATGGAGTCGATTTCCAGAATTTCCAGAGTCCAAAGGTAAACGCACTCGGTTGTATCGCCCACGAGATTTGCAGGAGACCGGCTGTAAATACCGGCCTTATACCTTTTTTTGAAGATAACGGGCTTCTCGGGATCGAGGGTGTCGATACCAGGCAGCTTACGATAAGAACCCGTGTCGAGGGAACGCTCAGATCCGCTCTTGTAGTCGGTGACGACAACGAGGAATATGCGATAGAGCTTGCAAAGAAAGTGAAACCTATATCCGAGATCGACCTGCTGAGCCAGGTGTCATGCAAAGAGCCTTACCATATTCCGGGCAAAGGCAAACGTATCGCCGTAATCGATCTTGGAATAAAGAAAAATATTGCAATCTCTCTCCTCCGCCGCGGGGCCGACCTTTATATCTTCCCGTACAATTCAAAGCCTTCTGATATAGAATTATGCAATCCTGATGCGATCTTTATCACAAACGGCCCGGGAGACCCTGCGCTTGCAACCGATGCGGTCGAATGTGCGAAATATTTCATAGGGAAAAAGCCGGTATTTGGTATTTGCATGGGCAACCAGGTGCTCGGGCTCGCATTCGGTGCAAATACATACAAGATGAAGTTCGGCCACCGCGGTTCGAACCAGCCTGTCAGGCGGAATGACGGGAAGATATTCATAACAACCCAGAATCACGGTTTTGCCGTCGACCCCGACACGCTGCCTGAAGACTGTAAGATTATGTATGAGAACGTGAACGACGGCTCGCTTGAAGGGTTCTGCGCACCTGATCTCGACGTATACTGCGTCCAGTTCCACCCGGAGGCGTACGGTGGTCCGCGTGATACAGAAAATCCGATATTCGATATGATGTACAGGAGGATCAAATAATGCCGCGTCGCGAGGATATTAAGAAAGTCCTGCTGATAGGTTCCGGTCCAATCCAGATCGGCCAGGCGGCCGAGTTCGATTTCTCAGGTTCGCAGGCATGCAGGGCGCTGAGGGAGGAAGGCGTCGAGGTTGTACTGGTCAACTCCAACCCTGCAACAATCCAGACCGATCCTGATACGGCGGATGTGGTTTACGTAGAGCCGCTGAAAGCAGACATAATCGCAAAAATTATCGAGAAAGAGAAACCCGATGGAATTCTTAGCGGAATGGGAGGCCAGACCGGCCTCAACCTGACTGCAGAGCTTGCAGAGATGGGTGCGTTAAAGGATGTCGAGATTCTCGGGACTCCCCTTGAGGCGATCTATAAAGGGGAGGATCGTGAGAAGTTCCGTGACCTGATGAACGATATCGGCGAGCCGGTTCCAAGGAGTATGATTCTCCAGTCGATGGACCAGATCGATCTCGCACTTGAAAATGTCGGTCTTCCCGCCATCATCCGCCCTGCATATACGCTCGGCGGTGCAGGCGGCGGCGTGGCACATACGCCCGACGAACTTCGCCGTGTTGTAGAGATCGGACTCCAGCGTTCGCGTATCCACCAGGTTCTTATCGAAGAGAGCGTGATCGGCTGGAAGGAGATCGAGTACGAGGTGATGAGGGACTCATCAGATACCTGCATCATCATCTGCGGAATGGAGAATGTCGATGCGATGGGTATTCATACCGGAGAGAGCGTAGTCGTAGCCCCGATTCTAACGCTTACTGATGAAGAGTTCCACCTGCTTAGGACAGCCGCAATAAAGATCATCCGTGCACTTGACGTCCAGGGCGGCTGCAACATCCAGATGGCGTTTAAAGACGGGGATTATCGTATAATCGAGGTCAATCCCCGTGTTTCAAGATCGTCGGCCCTCGCTTCAAAGGCAACAGGATACCCGATTGCAAGGGTTGCGGCAAAGATCGCGATAGGCCTTAAACTGGACGAGATCATGAACACGGTTACAGGCTGCACTCCCGCATCTTTCGAGCCTGCAATCGACTATGTCGTCGTCAAGGTCCCGAGGTGGCCCTTCGACAAGTTCAAGAACGCGGACAGGACTCTGACTACGGCAATGAAGAGCACCGGAGAGGTAATGGCGATAGGAAGGACACTTGAAGAGGCTTTTATGAAGTCCCTGCGGTCGCTTGACACCGAC
>CAYXKC010000093.1:0-6166 GCA_964465295.1 uncultured Methanomicrobiaceae archaeon
TTAATGACGGAGTTTAATTCCATCTTTTCTCAAATGTTCAATATTGAACTATTGTATCTCTCCAGAGTCTCACTATTAATCTCTCCTATTTACTCTTTGATTTTTGTAAACGTCTGTAATTGTTGTTATTTTTAATATGCCATTTATATTTCATTTTTGAACTGTTCAATTATAGAATATAAATAATTAAATATTACATAATTGAACTATTACTATTGGTGTTGGAATAAATGAGTAATATGTGGAACTTTTCCCAGGAACCCGGGCAGGATCGGGATCTGATAACATTGTATATTCTTCATTCCCTGAATCTCGGTCCGAAGTCGGGCTATGATATAATGAAAGAGATGTCGGATAAGACGGGTGGTGCCTGGACTCCCAGCAAGGGAACTGTTTATCCTCTGATAAAGTCTCTTGAAAAGGAGGGTCTTGTTCATGTTGTAGAGGTGGGCAAAAGATCGAAGAATATCCTGGGACTCACTGAATCAGGAGAGAGGGTCCTGAATAAGATCAGGAACCAGAGACCTGAATCAAGAGAGAGGCTATACCTTTTTAAAAACCTGCTTATGGAGATCTTCGGGGCCGAGATGTATTCCATGCAGGGCCTTTTGATGGAGATCCGTCTTTCTGCAGAAGAGATTCCTGCTGAAAGGCGCCTTATGGGTATGGCTGTTCTAAAAGAGACGCTGGAAAAACTGAAAGCGCTTGGGCCTGGCGATTAAGGAGCTGCGGTCATGTGGTTCTATATAATTATTCATCGATAATCAGGGCAAATGATTAATTCATTGAACAGGAATTATCATTTATGTATTCAATATCTTCTCATTTCCGCCCCGATCCTGCCGATCCGCCTGAGAAAGAAGCCCGGAAAAAAGTATTTTTCTTTTTGGTTCTTGCGTTTGCATTAAGTTTCGCCGGCTGGATCCTGGTTACCCGGGCCACCTCTGCCGGGGATAATATCGGTCTTATTCTCTTTACAACATTCACAATGTGGTGCCCCGGTATCGCCGGAATTGTCACCCGCTATTACTTCCAGAAAAACTTCCGGGGATTTGGGTTTATTATTGGGGAATACAGATGGCTGTTTTTAGCTCTTGGCCTGCCCGTTGTCGTTGGTCTGCTGATGTTTGGATTGGCCTGGGCATCCGTGATTGCGGAATTCAACTCTGTTGCGGCATCTAAAATTTTCAGTATTGCATTTCTCCCGGTTTTAATATATGGTCTTGTCTTCAATCTCTTTGCAGCTGCCGGGGAGGAGATCGGGTGGAGAGGCCTGCTTGTTCCCGAGATGGCGAAATTCATGGGCTTTACCGAACTGGCTTTAATAAGCAGTGCGATCTGGACACTATGGCACTTTCCGCTGATATTCTTCTCGACTTACAGCGGTGCGGGACCTTTATGGTATTCGGTCGCTGTATTCGTTCCATCTGTAATGGGTGCAGGTCTCATTCTTGCATGGCTTAGGCTTAAGTCCGGGAGTGTTTTTACTGCAATACTGTTCCATGGTTTCTGGAATTATTTCATACAGCAGTTCTACCCTGCATTGACCGTTCCTACGCCTGCATCCGATATGATGCTTGGGGAATTCGGGTGGGCATGCCCTGTTGTCTATATCGTCCTTGCAATAGTGTTCTGGCATTATCGCGGACAGCTTCCCGGATCCGGGAATAAAAAGCAAACACTTTAACTAATAATCTTTTTACCTGAAAAGAGAAAAATCAAATATTCATAATAAATATTTATTTCAGGCTCAAATACATTGTATTTTTTTTTTAAATTTTTTGA
This sequence comes from uncultured Methanomicrobiaceae archaeon, assembly GCA_964465295.1. GTDB lineage: Archaea > Halobacteriota > Methanomicrobia > Methanomicrobiales > Methanomicrobiaceae > Methanolacinia. The sequence goes on from CAYXKC010000093.1 coordinate 1,786, forward strand.
CTTGCAAAAGTATTATATATTCTCCTTACCTTTCCTCACATAATCCAAAAGAGGTGAAAGAGATGACCCTGTATGAAAAAATCATAGACGATTCTATGGGTGTACAGCACTCTGTCGTAAAGGTACTGCAAAAAAAGCGCGGACAGAAGTATGAGATAAAGGACGGAAAACCCTTTGTCGATGCTGTCAACAAGATGAAGGCGGCCAAAGGCCAGTCGCAGTCGGTGATAGATCTGCATGTACAGTCGGTAAATGCCCACTATGACACCCTGATGTCGCTTACAAAATATGTAAGGCCTGAAGACGATCCGTTCGTCGAGCATTACCAGACCCCGGTGGTTTTGGAGATTCTCTACGATCTCGACAAGGACTTCCGGAAGAGCACTGAAACGTTTATCAAACAAATTGAAAAATCAGAAGCTCTTGTGGGGCTTGAAGCAGCCCGCAGGTACGCGGGATTCTACGGCCCGACCTGTGTCGTCGATTTTGCAATGATCCCGGGGAGCACGAGCAATGTGGTCAACCAGATTCTCAGGAAGACAAAGATCCCCGAGGATCACAAAAAGACCCTTCTGGCAGCCAAATCCTGGGGTATGAATACCTCATACGGTTTCGGGGATGTCTTTGCTCATGATATTGAAGCAGGCGGGACACTTGCAGACGCCGTTAAAAAAGAGATCGCCCAGATGAAACTGATCTACGACAAACCCGTCGAGGCACAGGCAAAACTGATGAACTCCATGGGAATGAACTCCTTCGATCCGAAGAAGTACATGGCCGGCTACAGGAAGAAGATGGAGACATATGTCAAAAAGGCAGTCGATGACGGCGTCCATTATGCAAACATCGTCACTGTTCCGGCATACTGTGTCGGCGATATCGCCCATCACATCTCCCAGTCCAACTACAACATGTGCAAGGACGATATGGTTATGGGGATAACAGAGGCCGTAACCGATGTCATGGACAATACACTCCGCCAGAATGCTTCAAAACTTAAAAACTACGGCCAGCTCCTCTCCCTTGCCACAGGTTCCACTGCCGCGGCCGCCGAGTATATCCTTGAACTCGACGGGTTCAACGGTCCGGCGGTCGTCGAGTTCCTGACAAGAAGATTCCACAACTACGTGCAGCTCTACCCGACAAGGGGTGCTGCAGCCGAACTTCACAACTGCGACTTCATGGACATGGTCTTCCGCGGGTGGAGCATCATGGACAAGGCAAGGAAGGTCAAGGCCGGATCGGATGCGGCATTAAAACCAACCGTATCCGGGCTGCCGATCGATCTCTCGCCCGTCGACAAACATGATGTTATACAGAACCCGCAGAGGTATGTATACCCTGCCTGTGCGATAACGGTCCGTTTTGCAGCGATGATGAGCCTTGCAGACTTCCCCTGCATGCTGACATCCGAGCCCGTAACTGCGACGATGATGACCAACCTGATTGCACTCGACAAGAAGACGGCTGCGGCACCTGTAAGGGCCTGCAAGAACTGTGCATCGGCATCCTGCGTCGATTTCAGGCACCAGTACTGCCAGTACAGGAACGCGGTTTAAGAGGAACTTACCATGAAGTGCTATATCTGCGCCGAACAGGGAAAAGATACGGACGCTGTAGCGATCTGTATCGTTTGCGGTATGGGTCTCTGCATGAACCATGCAATCCGCGAGGAGGAGGAGCTCTGGGAGGGAGGCTACCCCTTCCCCTCAAAAAAGGTCTCAAAGACGCTCCCGAGAATTCTTTGTCCTGCCTGTTATGAGGCGATCAAGAAAGGGTGATTGAGATGGTTTCGCTATTAAAGCGTTCAGCCGCCGAATTCATCGGGACGATGCTCCTTGTCTTCTTCGGTGCCGGCGCTGCAGCGATGACGCTGATGCTGGTCGAGGGTGAGGAGACGCCGAATACATTCAACATAGGCATAGGTCTCCTCGGCGGCCTTGGCGACTGGCTTGCAATCGGTCTTGCATTCGGTATCACTGTAATGGCCGTGATATATACATTTGGAAGAGTCTCGGGTGCACACATCAACCCGGCGGTATCCGTTGCCCTTTGGGCGAAGGGGCTCTTTCCTTCGACCGATATGGTGGCATATGTCACAGCCCAGCTTCTCGGTGCGCTTGCCGGAAGCCTGGCGTTTGCATTTTCGGTCGGTCCGGAGGCGGTCCTGGTCGGAGGACTCGGGGCAACGGCTCCCTTCACGGGGATCACGGTATGGGAGGCTCTCCTTGCAGAGATTATCGGAACCTTCCTGCTGATGATGGTCATCATGGGTGCTGCCGTTGACGAGAAGGCAACTCCCGGGTTTGCCGGCATTGCCATAGGTCTTACAGTTGCCGGGATCATCACGACAATCGGAAATATCTCCGGTGCATCGATAAACCCGGCCCGTTCATTCGGGCCGATGATTGCGGACCTGATGCTCGGCGGCCCCAATGTCGTCGGGGTTTACTGGATCTATATCGTCGGGCCGATTGCCGGTGCCATGATTGCAGCATTCCTCTATTCGTGGATTGTAAAGGAAGACTGAAGATCCGTTCCTGAAGTGAACGGATCCAAACCCTTTTTTCTGTCGGTGTTCAAATTATTTAATACGGAATTGAATATTATGACTACCAACAATGTCAGGAATACACCCGTTGATCTATCCGGATATGAGGATATTACAATCCGCCCCGTGGCGGTTGTCAGGAACAATGTCGAAAAGCCCTTCCTCGTTGCAGGCAAAAACGGGCTTGAGATGCAGGGGGAAAATGATGAGAATATCTCCGATATCAGGAGCAGGAGGGATGATATATCGGAGATAATTGTCGATGAAAAATACTGCGAACTCCTGGAAGGAGTCGAGGATTATTCACATCTCGTTGTTTTATTCTGGGGCCACCAGGTAACAGAGGAAGGGCGGTCGCTTAAGAGGATACACCCGATGGGAAGGAAGGACTATCCGGAGATGGGAATATTTTGCACATGCAGCCCGGCAAGGCCGAATCCCGTCCTGATGACGGTGGTAAAACTTCATTCCAGGAAGGGAAATGTCCTTGAGGTCTCCGGATTTGATGCGATAGACAGGAGTCCGGTCATCGATATCAAACCGTTTGTTATAAATTCTCTTCCAAAAGAGGATATCCGGACCGCCTGGTGGATGGATGAGCTTCACCGGGAGATCGAGGAGAAGAAAAATAGTTGAATATCTCCTTTACCCTGTTTTCCTGAGATCAAGAGTAAAATAGTCTTCAAAGAGAAGGCCGGGGGCATATTCGGGTGAGTCGGTAATTATTGCAGGAGTCTGTCTTACCAGCCTGAACGCAACGTCGTCACCGGGAATATCCGGTTTCATCTCCACATCCACGTTCTTCTGTATTACATATCTCGCAGGGTCGAGGCTGGATGAGTAATACTTTTTGAATATCTCCCTGTCCTCATCGGATGTATATACCCAGTCTGCAGCCTCTGCAACTGTCGTATCGCAGGGTATCCAGCCGTATCCTTCTATGTAATATTCGGCCCAGAAATGGGTGCCGGGTTTTTCTGCAAGCAGCATCTGGTATCCCCCGGATGCACGTGCGGGAATACCGAGCGATCTGCATAATGCCGAGAACAGCATACTCTGGGTTCCGCAGTCTCCGTGACCTGTTTTAAACATATGTGTGGACTCTGCAGTTTTCGGCACCACAACATCGAGGTGCACGTGGGGGACGTGGCTGTATGCGTATGTCGTGATTATATAGTTGTATATCTTCTGTGCCTGAAGACAGGGGTTCGTTTCATCGCCGGCGATCTCTTTTGCCTTGTTCCTGATCTCATCAGTGATCTCTATGTTTCTTTCGGATCTGGTGTAGAGCACGTATTCAGGATCGGATTTATCATACGGGAGAACACGTTCAGGGTCGACATCGAATACCTGTTCGTATGCCGTAAATCCTATATCGGCTTTTATAACCAGGTCCCCTTCGATCTCCCCTGCCGGGATCTCGTAGTACACGTAACCGATCCCGCCCGTAGTTACCGGCCCGTTTGCAATATATTCAGGACAGGTAAGACCTTCGACTGTGATATTCGTCTGGGAATCTGTCTCGACCGGCAGCGGCATCCAGATCTTAAGCAGACCCTTTTTTGGGAGAGCATCTTTTGGGATCTCTATCTTTTCATATCCCGTGTAATATTCCGGGTTTGTATAATGCCGGGTTTCACCATCACCGGAGGATACATCTTCGTCCCTGATCGCGTACCTTTTGACATAATCGAAGTCGATCGTCTTTTTGTCTCTTAGAAGTTCGAAGTTCTTATAGAGGTAGTTTGCAGATATGTCCATGAAATAGAGCGTCTCGCCGTCGGATTCGATCTTCTGGGCATAGTTTTGAAGCCAGTCTTCGATCTCTTC
>CAYXKC010000094.1:0-6142 GCA_964465295.1 uncultured Methanomicrobiaceae archaeon
GACTCAAGATCCGCTCACGCAGGTGTTCGCGGGTTCGACTCCCTCCCCTCGCATTCCTTTTTTTTTAAATTATCCCGGTATGAATAATATATATCAGAATAAGGTTGTAATACTCTTGTAATGGCTGTTCCGGAGAACTCTCCTGAAAATCCTGAAAGGTTTGTAGGGTGCTGCGGCGCATACTGTAAAACCTGCAGGGCACTGGCCGAACGGTCGTGCAAAGGCTGCAAACTTGGATATGATTCAGGAGACAGGGATATCACTAAAGCCCGGTGCCCGATCAAGCTCTGCTGTTTTGGTGAGAAGAGGTTTGAGACATGTGCCGACTGCCCGGATTTTGAAATATGTGAGATAATCTCCACATTTTTCAGCAAGAAAGGTTATAAGTACAAAAAATACCGGGAATCACTTGAATTCATCCGGAAGCACGGGTACGGGAAGTTTGTCGAATCCGCCGCCGGGTGGAAGGGTGCATACGGCAGGCTGGATGACTGATCCCGTTGCAGGTGCACCAGTAATATCTTGATGTAAGCGGTTGATTTTAAAATCAGTTATGAGTGATACAACAAAAATCGGGATTATCATCTGCGACCGCTACCGGACCTGTGCCGGGGGAAAATGCCTGAGATCCCTCCACAACCGTGAGGGGGCGTTCTCCCTCTATAAGGATAAGGAAGTCGAGATCGCAGGCTATGCGACCTGCGGAGGGTGCCCCGGCGGGAATATCGAATATGCTCCCGAGGAGATGAAGAAGAACGGAGTCTCGGTCATCCACCTTGCAACAGGGATGGTCGTCGGCTACCCTCCCTGCCCGCGGATAAAATACTTCACCGAGTTCATTAAGGAGAAGTACGGGATTGATGTCGTCGTCGGGACGCACCCGATCCCCGAGAAGTATCTCACGACACACACGGCCCTAAAGACCTGGGACTCGAAGCTCTGGAAGGAACTGATCGCCCCGACTCTCTCGGATGAGAAGACAAGGAAGGCATACGATTAGGGTTTTTGAACGAAAACCGCTAATCGTCCAATGAATATCGTACCGCGGCTTCGGCATGGATCGTGAGCGTGTCGAAGAGCGGGATATCCACGTCGTCCTGTTTTACAAGCAGGGGGATCTCGGTGCACCCGAGGACAATTCCTTCGGCCCCCTGCTCCCTGAGCCGCCGGATAATTTCTATGAACCTTTCTCTTGAATCATCACTGATGATCTCAGCACATAGTTCGTCGAATATTACCGAGTTTATGTATTCCCGATCGTTCTCGTCCGGGATTATGACTTTAATGCCGAATTTGTCTTTAATTCTCTTTTTATAGAAGTCCTCCTCCATCGTATATTCAGTCCCGAGAAGTCCGACGATGGAGAGGCCGTGCTCACGGATCTTTTCTCCCGTGGCATCGGCGATGTGAAGCACCGGGATCTTCACGTGTGCCTCTATATCCTCTGCACTCGAGTGCATCGTATTCGAGCAGATGATGATGAAATCCGCCCCTCCCCGTTCAAGTCTTAGTGCAGCGTCGAGCATTGTCTTCCTGAGCGGTTTCCAGTCGCCTTCGGACGCTTCACGCTCCTCTTCGGAAAACTCCCCGAACTCTATCGAGTACATGAGAATTCTTGCCGAGTGAAGGCCCCCGAGCTCCTTTTCGACCATCTCGTTCATCAGCTTATAATATTCGGCAGATGAAACCCAGCTCATCCCGCCGATTGCGCCTATTACCTTCATCCCGTCAGCATCTCCAGTCGTAAGGGAGAGTATGGTTTTAATTCGGATATAATTTGTTGGCCGTGCTTCCTGGGCGGCATGTGCTGAAATTCTGTTCCTGCCATTTCGTGTGGGAGGGGGCGTGGACTATTTTAATTATCAATTTATTATATATTATTGGAGGTATTATGTCGAAGAAAACTTTTGTTTTACTCACCCTCGTCATGCTGACTTGTCTCCTGTCCTGCGGGTGCTTGGAGGTTGGCTCAAATGTCCGGACCGGGGGCAACTCGCTTGCAGGTTATGAGATAACCGAACATACCTGGCTCTGGGGCGATGACGGTCCTTTTACGAAGGTATATGACGTCAGGATATGGATTATGGGCTACGATGTCGTCGATTCGAAAGGAATTACGCGAAGCGAGATGCAGAGATATCTTGAAAAATATAAAGGCGACGTGGAATAATCACGCCCTTTTTTTTATCCTGAGATTTTTAGGGATTTTTATACGATCACGCATATTATAATTACCTGAAAGCTTTCATTCACTGGATTTCTCCGGGGAGAAAAGGAGCAGGGTATGGCAGGATTCGAGTATAAAAAATCGTTAAAATACACCGATTACGATACGATATATGAACAGTGCAGCGGGCCGGGCGGTCTTCAACTCGCTGAGTTCATGGCGGAGAAGATGGGGATTTTATCCGGCAAAAAGCTGCTCGATGTAGGATGCAACCGCGGGTGGCAGACCTGTTTTCTTGCAAAGGAGTATGGGGTCTTTGTGGTCGGGATCGATCCCTGGGACGACCGGAAGGAAGGAAATCCAATGGTTGAACACCTGCGGAAGAACTCTGTTTTATGGGGCGTTGAGGATTCGGTTCTCGGGATCAAGACCGGAGTGCCGGATACGAACTTCGCCCCGGAATCGTTCGACTACGTCTATTCTACGACTGCACTCGAGATGATCCGCGTTTCTCAGGGAATCGAAGGATACATAGAGGCGTTAAAGGAGATTTACCGGGTTCTGAAACCGGGAGGGGTATTCGGCGTCGGGGAACCTATGCACCTCGGCGTTCCGGTTCCCGAAGATCTCGAACCGTATGTTTCGCAGGACGAGTATTCATGGAAGGAATGCTTCCGCAGCCTTGACGAAACGAGGGAACAGATCGAATCGGCAGGCTTTGAGATCCTCGAATCCGCCTATGCCCCCGATGCATGGGAGTGGTGGATGGCATTCGCGAAACACGATCTATTCTGTAAAGAGGATCCTGGCGACGACCCGATGACTCTCGAAGTAGACGGGGGCCGCTGGACGAGTTTTGGGTATGTTATTGCAAAAAAAAGTGATATTTCCTAAGATCTATTCTTCTTTTACTTCCGGTTCGGGTTCAGGGCCGACGGACCTGTCCTTCAGCGGACCGGAAAAAACGGGTTCGAGATAGACGTTTGAGGTCGAGAGGCAGTCCTTCGGGCAGGCCTCGACACATGAATTACAGATGATGCACCTGAAACGGTCGATCTCCCATGTCCGGTCGTCCTTAGAGACTTCAATCGCGTCCGCCGGGCAGTTCTTCGAACAGAGTCCACAGAAGATGCAGTCCTCGATCTTAATCTCGATATGGCCCCTTGAGGCGTCATATCGCTTAGCCGGTTCATGAGGGTATCTCAATGTCGCAGGGCCGGAGGCGAGCGATTTCAGGATCCTCTTCGCCATTGTAAAAGTAACCTTTCCCATCTCAAATCACCTCTCCGCACATCCTATACACGGGTCGATAGTCAGCACAATCACCGGAACATCGGCCATCTCGCAGCCTGCAAGCATCTTCACAAGAGGCGGAAGATTCGTAAGTGTCGGCGTCCTCACGCGCTCCCTGACAAGGAACTTCTTCCCGTTGCCCTTAAGATAATGGATGCACTCGCCTCTCGGCTGTTCGACCCTTGAGAAGTATTCTCCGTCAGGGTTGCCCTTCACCTTCACGTCGATGTCACCGTCAGGGATCTTTTCGATCGCCTGCCGGATAAGGTCGGCGGACTGCACGACTTCCTTTGCACGGACCATGCAACGCGAGTAGCAGTCTCCGGCGGTCTCGACGACCGGTTTGAAGTCGAGCTCCGGATATGCCGCATAGCCTGTCTCCCTGACATCGATTGCAACCCCGCATCCCCTTGCCGTCGGGCCGACTGCACCGAACTTATATGCATCGTCCTTTGAGAGGTAACCGATACCTTTCGTCCTGTGGATGACTGTCGAATCTTCGAAGAAGACATGGTTAATCTCCTCGACCTCGGCCTTTGTCTTCTCGATCCTCTCCGACATCTCCTTAAGTTTAGCCGCGGAGATATCCCTTCTTACTCCGCCGACCTTGCATGACCCCTGAATGACCCTTCCGCCGGTCGTCTCCTCCATCACATCGAGCACCTGTTCGCGGACTCTCCAGCAGTTCATGAAGAGGTTCTCAAAGCCCATCGCGTCTGCAAAGAGTCCCATCCATAGCAGGTGGCTGTGCATCCTTGAGTATTCCGACCAGATCGTTCTAAGGTAATGAGCCCTTTCCGGCACCTCTATACCCATGATGTTCTCCACCCCCTGGCAGTAACCGAGGCTGTGGATGAAACTGCAGATGCCGCAGATTCTCTCTGCGATATAGACATAGTTCCTGAAGTCCTTTTTCTCGACCAGTTTCTCAAGGCCGCGGTGGACATACCCGATGGAGGGTATTGCCTCTATGACCCTCTCGTCCTCGATAACGAGATCGAGATGGATTGGTTCAGGAAGCACCGGGTGCTGCGGCCCGAAGGGCACGACTGTTCTTCGGCCTGCCATCACTCCTCACCCCCGGAGGTTTTGTTCTCTTCATCCTTCTTCTTCGGCACTTTTTTCACTGTGACCGGTGGTGCATCCCTGAACGGGTGCGGGATGCTCGTTTTGAAAAGATAGCCGTTGAAGTCGATATTCATTCCTTCGACGCCTATCCCGTAGAGGTCGTGCATCTCGTTTTCGTATATGAACGAACCCCAGTAGATATCCGATATGCTCGGCATCGTCACGTCCTCGCCGATTGTAACCCTGAGGTTTTCGAACCTGTAGTCCTTCTCGAACGAGTAGTTGATCTCGAATGCATCTTCGATTCTTGTGCACCCGATCTGGACAAGGCGGTATCCGTCATCTGACTTCTTCTTCACCTCGTCCAGGAGGCTGTCAACCGTGATCTCCTTTATCAGCTGTTCTTCGATCGTCATGTCAGTTCCCTGCCTCCTTTTTCATCGCTTCTCTCTTTTGTTCCAGTATCCCGAGCGCCTTTACGACACCGTCGATTATCGCCTCGGGCTTTGCAGAACATCCCGGAACATAGACATCGACGGGGATCAGTTTGTCGACCCCTCCTGCGATATTATAGCACTCGCGAAAGACTCCTCCCGAGAGGGCACAGGCCCCGATCGCGACAACCACGTTGGGTTTGGGCATCTGCCTGTAGATATTTTTGATTACCGGTTTGTTCTGCTCATTAACTCCGCCTGTCACGAGGAAAACGTCGGCGTGCTTTGGGTTTCCGGTGTTGATGATTCCAAACCTCTCTATATCATACAGTGGTGTAAGACATGCGAGAACTTCAATATCGCATCCGTTGCAGCTCGACGCATCGTAGTGTATAATCCAGGGGGATTTTGTAATATATGACATCGTCTTCTCACCTCAGATTAAATAAAGGGCCATAAGGTTCACGACTCCCAAAACAGCCGTAACTATCCAGCAGCTCTTAAACATTAAGCTCCATTTGACCCTCGAAGTCGCGTTGTCGACGAAAATCTCTATGAGATATATCAGTGCAACAACGATAAGTCCGATTATCGGGGCAGCGAGCCCGAAGAACAGGAAGATGAACCCGAGGAGGATCACCGTCTCGTAGAGATGGGCAAGCTCGACCATCCCGAGGGTTGAGCCTGCGAATTCCGTATTCAACCCTCTTACAAGCTCCTGGTGGGCATGATGCGATGTGGAGATATCGAACGGGGACTTTCTCAGCTTCACAGTCAGGATATAGACGAAGCCAATAAAGATTCCCGGAAGCGTCAGTATCAGCGGTGTGCCGAACGAGATTATATCGAGAGTATTGAAGGAGTTCGTAACCTCGTAGAAACCGACCGCCGCGATGATTATCATCGGCTCGACAGCCATCAGCTGTAAAAGTTCACGCTCTGCACCTATGTGTGCATAGGGCGATCCGGAAGAGAAAGCCCCGAGTATGAGTGCGACATGCGCAAGGGTCAGTGCGAATATAACCAGCAGGATGTCTGATCCGCCGAAGAAGAGCGCCCCGGTGATTATGATGAACACAAGGTACCCGAAGATCCAGAAGTTCTGCGACTCGTGAATTACCATCTTCTCCTTCTCAAACAGCTTGAATATATCATATAGCGGCTGAAGCACGGGCGGGCC
>CAYXKC010000095.1:0-5817 GCA_964465295.1 uncultured Methanomicrobiaceae archaeon
TCGGGCTGCTCCGGAGGAGCTTATGCCTTTTTACAAATATAGTAAGGTTATAAAATCAGTTCTGAAAGGTTTTATGTTTTTAAGGGAAAAAAACCCTGATTTTATTCGGTTGATAACCACCGAAAATATTTCATTATCAAAAACGAATCTGTATTGTCAACGTGTTTTAAAAAAAGGGTTGACAAGAGTATTTGCAATGTCAAAAGATTACAGCCATGTCCCTAGGTGCATGAGCACCCAGCATCCCGATAATGTTCATCCACCGTTCTTTGCCCAAAATCCCATACTTGAGGGTGAAGACGAAGTAGTAGAGGCATATTATGTATATTCAAACCTCGGTTGCGATGAGCAAATGTGGGACTGTGAAGGAAAAGAAGTCGATAGTTTTGTTGTAAAAAAGCTACTCTCAAGATATAGTGATTATTTTAGGGAGAAACAGATTGGAAGAGAGAAATTTCTGACATTGAGAGTGCCAAATCCTGAAATCGAGCATACTGAAGGAAAGATTTTGCTTGAGACTCTGGAAAGTATCCCCAGATCTTTTGATCTTGCAAATGTATTTTACAATAATGATTCCCCTCCGATATTTGAGGTAATCCTGCCGATGACTTCTTCATTCGAATCGATCGACAACATCTACCAGTATTATCGTGATTTTGTTGTAGGGAAGAAGGATAAGCGTCTTGGCGGCAGGGACTGTACTGTAGCAGACTGGGTGGGCGATATACGACCGGAAAAAATTAATGTAATCCCTCTTTTTGAGGACATGAGAAGCATTCTTAATTCGGATAAGATACTCCGCCGGTATATGGAAGGAAAGAGGCTTGACTACCAGAGGGTGTTCTTTGCCCGTTCCGATCCGGCAATGAATTATGGCTTAATCGGTGCAGTACTTCTGAACAAGATCGGCCTCTATAAAGCCGGTAAAGTTTCAGAAACGACCGGTGTTCCTGTTTTCCCGATCATCGGAGCGGGTTCTGCTCCGTTCAGGGGAAATCTCAGGCCCGATACAATCCGGCGGACACTTGCAGAATACCCCGGGGCATGGACCTTCACTGTTCAGTCGGCATTCAAATATGACTACCCCGCAGAAGATGTGCGAAAAGCTGTAGAAGAACTGAAAGAAGCGCCTGTAAACTCTGCACCTCCAATCTCGGAAGAAAGATGCATAGATATTATCGAACGCTACTCTGTGGAATATAACAGGCACCTGAAAGAGCTTGCAGGGCTCGTCAACAGGGTCGCACCTTACGTGCCGCAGAGGAGGAAACGTAAACTGCATATAGGACTTTTTGGGTACTCCAGGTCTTCCGGGGAGATCGAACTTCCAAGGGCAATCACCTTCACGGCGGCGATGTATTCCATCGGGGTACCTCCTGAGATTCTCGGCCTGTCTTCATTAACAGAGAGAGATATGGAATATCTCCATGAAGTCTACGTGAACTTTGAACAGGATATCATCGATTCGCTGAGATACCTGAATCCTGAATCGCCCTATATCCCCGAAGGAATAATGGAATTTGTGGATGATCATTTCGGTTTTGAAACGAACATGGATCATAAGAATATTGTGAATAAAATCATCGCCGATATAACAGACAACAACTGCTTCGAGATGCAGAACGACATTCTTGCCGCTGCAGGAATCAGGAAATTTATAGGGTAAATTCTTTTTTTTAGATGAATGAGACAGATAGTTTGTTATTTTTTTGTTATCTGTTTTTTATCCATTTTTGATAAAACCTAAAAAAAATTAGCTTCACCAGATTTTATTCTGTAAATTAAAGATATTTATATGTGGCCTATTCCTTTCTTAACTGGCCGGCCTTTGCCAGCTGATCCCTGATTGCCTTCCTTACGACTTCCCGCTTGACTATTATGACAGTCCCGAAGATCCCGAGGAAGATGTTGAAGTAATAGAGTATGAGCCTCCAGAGGACCACGAATATTCCGACAATCGCCGACGGGACGAAAAGCGCGTAGAGAGATGTAGCCGAGAGTTCTGCAATACCCGAACTTCCGGGAGTCAGCGGGATCATCATTACAATCGCAATCAGGATCTGTGCGACAAAAGATTCGACGATATGCGGTCCTTCACCAAGACCCATGAGGATAAGCGAAGCGATAAAGAACTCCGAGAACCAGTAGAGAACTGTAAAGAAAGATCCCCATACAAGTCCACTCTTCGAATGGCTCACATAATTCTTCATAGCCTTGTTGAAGTTGTCGACTTCTTCGTCAATCCCCTTCGTGAGCTTTTCGATCTTCTCCGCATGCCAGCGCTTTGTAAACCATCCCGAGACCTTTTTTATCAGGTTCTTTAAGAATTCTGGGTTTTTGACCGAATATACAAAAAGGATCACGAACCCGACGATCATAAGCCACATGAAAAGGAGAGGTATTGTTATCGAGAGGCCGAGTTCTTCTGCGCCTATCCACAGGAGAAACATTGCCGCACCGCCGATTATGCCGAGCAGGATACCGTCGAGCACCCTCTCCATGATAACTATTGCAGTTGCATCTCCTAAGGGGACATCGGCCCTGTAGAGCTCGTGGATCCTGACCGGTTCGCCTCCTGCCTGGGACGGCGTCACCGCTGCTATCAGGAGGTTTGCAAAGACCATATTCAGGCAGTGAAGGAAGGGAACCCTGTACCCGAGTGAGAGAGACATCATCTTGATTCTCATCGACCAGAAGCACATTGAGACCATATGGAGAATAAGGGCTGCAACCAGGAATTCAGGTTGTAATTTCTGGAGATAGGTAATCGTCTGGTCGTCTATTGTAAAATAGAGAACTGCCACAAGGACAATTAAACTGAATGCAATCGATACTGCAAGCCATTTCCATTGATTCCTGTCCATATTAATATCCCAAATCTCCTTAAAAGTTTAGCACTGCCAGATATAAACCCTTTAAGGTTTTAACGAATAAAAGCCGGATTTAAAATTCATGTGAAAGCAACCGCGATTATCTATATGGTGAACAGCTTTCTGTCTCCTGTAATCGAAATAATTCCCATACGGACGCCTGCATCAAGCCAGCCGTAACCGTAGCTGAACTGCCAGAGCGCAGAAGAAAGGCCGCCTTCTGCTTCACCATCTTTATACATGATTCCGGCCTTAAGGCAGCTCTCTGCCTCTGCGAAAATATCCTTCGCTGCTGAATACAGCGGGCTGCCGTGATCGGGTGCAGGACCTGAACCATCTATTGCGGATTCCAGCATCCTGCAGTATCTTCCAGTCTTCTCCTCCAGGTGTTCCCGGAGAGAGGAAGGAATTTCTTCATCGTATGCCGGCATTATTAATCCCTCGTCAACCGTGCAGGAGATCATCCCCGTTCTGATGCCGGCATCGAGCCATCCGAGCCCGTAGGCATATGATGCCAGCCCGTTGACCGAATCGCCGGATTCCATAAATGTTCCGCCGTCGTTGAGATAAGCGCATGCCATCTCGAGAATCTCACCTGAAGCCCTTGAGAGCGGAGTTCCTTTTGGGGAGCAGATGACGGAAGACTCAATCTTTTTTGCAAGCAGTATCCCTGCATCCTCTATCTTCATAGTCCTGCAAACGCCTCAAGATATTCCTTCTCCATCATGTGAAGTTCTGCCGGCACAAGGAGTATATGGAGAGGCCCGCCGAAATCCGCAGATCTCAGTCTGTCCCCATCACCTGCAATAACTACCGGACTATCAGATCCCGCCCGCGCAATACCCACATATAACCCGGGTGGATCCTTTTGCTCTTTTTCCGCCATCTGCCCGATAATTTCTATCCCTTCATTGACCGTCATGAACCTGTCTGGTTTGATGTCAAGAAAAACGATTGTATGAAGGTTATCTTCGAGATTCTTCAGGATCGTCTCAAGAGGTGTCGTAGGGAACCATCCCTTCTCGGGATAGGGAACGGAACATGATTTTCCGAACCTGTAATTCTGAAGTCCTGAAAGCCCGCAGACGGCACTTTGAATGGATGAAGCGTGGATAATCGTAGTTTCAATACCCATCTGTCTGGCGCGGATACGCAGGTCCGAATGAGTGGTTGAAACCATGGGATCCCCCCCCGTCAGGAAGACTGCATCGCCTTTTTCTGCCGCCTCAAGTATTCTCTCCGGCACGTTCTCTACATCATGGCGCCCGAGAATGGTGACTTTTTTTCCGTAAAAAAGCTCCATTTTTTGAATATCAGTTCCTGTAAGGCATGAAGTGTAGGATTCAAGAAAAATTTCATCCGCCTCTTTTATGCGCTCAAAACCCTTTATTGATATATCTTTCTCATCAAATAGTCCCAGTCCGATGAAGTACAGCATATTATGTCCCCTTTTTTTCCGGATTCAATTAGTATATATTTATGTAATAAAGGAAAAAAGAATTAGTTAGTTTGTGGTTGACTCTTAACCACAGACATACACCGAACGACAGGAATGTCTTTGGGGCATCAACTGACATGCTTATAAGGCGGTATTACGAAAGCAGGCTGAAGAAGGAGATTACAAATCTTCCTGAATCCGTATGCTTCATGCTGACTGATAAGGATGTCGCCGGTGCCCCGGAGAAAACCCATGAAGTGGCCCGCTGGTGCTGCGACCTGGGGATGAAACATGTCACATTCCATATCGATACGGGCAATCCCGGGGGATTGAAATCTTTTCTGGAAAACTTAAGAGTGATATCACAATTTGCCCGCCTTACTCTCTGTTATGAAGGCAAAGAAGAGGTTGCGGGTGAAGGCGCCGATGTTCTTGTTGCGGTCGGTGTCAGCGGAAGAGAGGAGATAGTCCGCTGTATACGGGGAATGGCGCAGGAAAAAGTCGATCCTGATGATATTGACGAGAAAATGATCGAATCCTACCTTAGATTCAGGTATGAGCCCGATCTGGTAATTAAAACAGGAGGCAGTCACCTGACAGATTTTCTTATCTGGCAGTCGGTCTATTCCGAACTATTCTTCACTGATGTCAACTGGGATGAATTCAGGAAGGTTGACCTTCTCAGGGCACTGCGCGACTACCAGACCCGCAAGAGACGCTACGGCAGGTAGGAGTTCTCTATCCTGTTGCTGAATACCCTGATGCCCCGTAAGAGATCTATCTTCCTGAATACCGGCCAGTAGGGTGCGCAGAAATAAACTGCAGATTCGTTACCGTTTGCAAGCCACGGGAGGAAATTGGATGTCCTTTTATCGTCACCTGTTCTGATTATGAGGTCAACTGGCGGTATGTTTATTCCATGGTACAGGTGCGAAGTGATCAGTTTTTCATCTATGTCTTCCGGGTCCAGGCGGCCTTCTTTAGCCATCTTCAGGATATCCTTTGCGGCATGAAGGATCTCATTTCGTCCGCCATAGGCGAGAGCAAGGTTGATTGTAAAACGGTCATAGTCCTTCGTGATCTCTTCGACCTTCTCGATCTTTTCAAGCAGATCCTTTGGGACAAGGCTCCTGTCGCCAACCATCTGGAAACGAATCCTGTTTTCGTGGACTTCACTGTCGTTTAGAGTTTCAATCGCTTTCTCGGTGAAGAGGGAGAACAGTTCATTCTGTTCGTCTTCCGCTCTTTTGAAATTTTCAGTGGAAAAGCAGTATAGAGTGATGTGCCTTACGCCAAGGTCTCTTGACCATTCAAGCACCATCTTCGTTTTTTGTGCACCCATCCTGTGCCCTAATGAGACATCTATACCCTTCTCCTTTGCAAATCTCCTGTTTCCATCCTGGATAATTGCGATATGTTCGGGGATATGCCTGCATTGCATGAGAATCCGCCTCTCATAGAAGGATTCGATGATCTCGCCGGGCTTTTTCAAAGCGGTGTCACCTCTAC
>CAYXKC010000096.1:0-5728 GCA_964465295.1 uncultured Methanomicrobiaceae archaeon
GTAATCAATCTTCTTGCCAGCGATATTCAGGAGAATTCCCCGATCTCTCCTGAGATAGATGGCAGGATTGTGGTTGTGTAACCGGTGGCTCACTCCTTTTTTTTCTATGACCTGACGGCCCCAATCGTCATGCTCATGTGTTTTGGTGATCAATTTTAATGGAATGAAGGCGCTCATTGCCGAATATACCGTATTCAATGATCCCGGACTTGCACCCGAAGGGGCGGCGATGCTTAAAGTTCTCAGTGAAAGCTTTGAGCGCTGCGGGTATGAAGTTCTCTCCCCAGAGAAGGGCGACTTTGCAGAAGAGATCCGGCGGCTTGCACCCGGATGCGAGGTGGGACTTGTAATCGCACCCGACGACATCCTTGGCAGGTTCACGAAAATCGTTGAGGACCATACCAGAAATATCGGCTGTGGGAGCCTTAATGTGGCATTGTGTTCCAACAAGCGCCGGACAGGTGCAGTCCTGTCGTCGCATGGAATTGCCGTGCCGGAAGAAGTAAGTGAAGGTCTCAGGCTGATAAAAAAGATCAACGGTGTCGACGGGCAGAATATGCGGCTTTCTGAAGATGATCCGGAAGACGGGGAGTTCGGGCAGGAGTTTATCGAAGGTGAGAACATCAGCGTGAGCCTTGTCGGAGGTCGTATCACCGGGGACACTTGTCTCTCATATAGCGGCAGGCCCCCGCTTGTTCTTTCGGTAAACAGGCAGTATATCGAAAGAGATGGGAATCGGTTCTTCTACAGGGGCGGAGAGACGCCTGTCGATCACCCCCGGAAGGATGAGATCATCGAGACCGCTGTAAAGACCTTAAATGTCCTGGGATGCCAGGGATACACCGGTGTCGATGTGGTTGTCGCCGATAAGATATTTGTCGTAGATGTGAATCCCAGGCCTACGACCAGTCTTGTCGGGATCTGTGCGATCATGGAGGAGGAGATCGCTGATATTCTGGTTGAGTCTTCAAAGGGAAATGTCCCGGATTCGGTGCACCTGAACGGCAGAGTTTCGTTCGATACGAAAGGTGAGGTGAAGATAATTGAGTGATATCATCGGTATCGATGTAGGCGGAGCCAACCTGAAGGTATTCTCCGGCGATTCCGTAACGATCCATTACTGTCCCATGTGGAAGAAGGCCCCTCTGGCAGAGATCCTTAAACCTTATTCAGGCAGAAAAGCGGCGGTTGTGATGAGCGGTGAGCTTGCCGACGGGTTTTCGAACAAGAACGAGGGGATAAAATTCATCGTTGAATCCGTGAAGGAGGCGATCCCCGATTCTCTTTTCTACGGAACCGACGGAGAGTTCCATGAGGGGCCGGATTCCTCTCTTGCGGCCGCGAACTGGCTGGCATCGGCTGATTTCCTGAAGGACAGATACCCGGGAAGTATACTTGTGGATCTCGGGAGCACAACTACGGATATTATCCCTTTAAACTCCTTTGATTCGCTAATGGGGATGACAGATCTCGATCGTCTCAGGAAGGGTTACCTTGTTTATACGGGAACTTTGCGGTCGACTGTGCCGTCCCTCCTGAGATCTGTTGTTGTAAATGGTTATGATACCCTTGTAAGCAGCGAATACTTCGCCCAGAGTGCGGATGTCCACCTCGTACTTGGTAATATCGGCGGGGATGATTATACTGTACCGACACCCGACGGGGCGGCGGCAACGTATGTAGCCTCTCTTCGTAGACTCTCGCGTGTCGTATGCTCGGATCTCGAAGAGATCGGTGAAGAAGGTGCGCTTGAGATTGCGGGTGCATTCTACAGGGAGCAGAGCGGACTTATTGCAGGGCAGGTTGAGAGGGTCATGAATGAAACAGGGTCATCCGGGGTTATCGCCGCAGGGATAGGCTCACATATCATCTCCCGCATCTTCGGATGTACGGATCTTTCCAGAGAAGATGGCATATTCCCTGACGCTCTCCCTGCACAGGCAGTATGGGGGGTTGCAGAACGAACAGGTATCTTTTAAGCCTGGTGCTGCTTGCAGGCTCCCTTGCATTATCTGCGGTCCTGTTTCTGCCAGGATTCCCGTTCTTTTTTATGTTTCTCTTCATCCCGCTGATTCCGTTTTTTGGATCTTCAGGCAGGGCAAAGGTTTGTCCTGTTTGCGGCCGGACTACATTCGGCAGCGAGAAATTCTGCCCCTATGACGGGACAAAACTAAAAGAGAAGCGGTAAAGGAAATCTTTTGGACATCAGCGATTCACCGCCTGTTCTGGAGCATATATAAGAGCATATTGTTTCTCTCCGAACCCTCTTTCTTCATTACGGCCTCGGATAAATTGAGGAGCGACAGCGGGAAACGGATATCATGAAAGTCTATTGAGGGTGAATTGACGATCTCCATGCCGGATAAACTCCTGATAGTCGCCGGATTGACTAAGATGTTCATGCTTCTGAGAATCTTCGAGATGTGGTTTGCCGGGTGAATGTCGAGGTTCTGTATGCAGAAGTCGGCAACAGGTGCGCCCATCCGGATATTTTCATAAAATGGAGACTCTGCATATACGAGTTTCCCGCAATCCATGCATCTGAAGCGTTTCACGTTCACGGTGATATTCTGTTTTGATCCTCCCTGCGCTATCGTTGCAAATCTCTTTTTTTTTATATCGTGTGCCTTAAGCTCCCCGGAGCAGGACGGACAGGCGCCTGCGGTGTCAAATAGGAAGCCTTCAAGGTCCAAAAGTCCGTTCATAACAATCTCCGAGACCATAGGGGGTATTGCAACTTTTTTCATATCCTGATTATCGATTGATCCTTATATGTAATAAATTCCACCGATATTATTTATGTTTAGGCAAGCCAAACACGGTTCTTATATAATAAAAAATCCAAAACTTCTGTGTTCTGAGGTATAGACTATGGAATTTAAATACGTACCAACAGTATGTCCGTTTTGTGGAACCGGCTGTTCGTTCAATCTTGTCGTAAAGGACGGCAAAGTTGTCGGATCCGCCCCGTTCCAGCGTTCACCTGTATGCGACGGAAAGACCTGCCAGAAGGGTCACTATGCATACGAGCTTGTGAACAGTGAAGCGAGAATCACAACCCCCCTGATCAGGAAGGGTGACGAGCTTGTAGAGGCTTCATGGGATGATGCCCTTGCAGCGGTCGCAGAGGGATTAAAAGGCGTATCCGGAGCCGATGTTGCAGTATTTGCATCTGCAAATGCAACAAACGAGGATATCTACTCTCTCAAGAAGCTTGCATCAGATGTTCTTAAGACAGAGAACTTCACAAGCTGTGCAGCCGTCGGGATCGATGCATCCGCCGGAAGCATCAGGGACATCGCAAAAGCCGACTGCATTGTTGCAGTAGGAAACATCTTCGAGTCACACCCGCTTATTGCACGCAGGATTGCAAATGCAAAGGACAAAGGGGCGAAGATCATTGCAATAGACTCTGTCAACAGTTCTATCGCAAAACTCGCCGATGAGTTCGTAAAGGCAGCACCCGGCGGGGAGATCGAGGCAGTCAAAGCGGCTGCAGCATTCGTGGAAGGCAGTTCTGTCGTCGTTCTCTACCCGGTCGGTGTTACATACTATGAAGCTGCAGTTGCAGCGGCTGCAAAGGCTCTTGCAGATGAGAAAGGAGCAGTATTCTGTGCACTTCCATCACAGTCGAATGCACGCGGCGCCCTTGATATCGGTGTTGCACCTGTGGGTGAAATATTCGGAAAGGAATTCAAGGCTTACTACGTAATGGGCGAAGATCTCGGACCTCTCGATGCCGGTTTTGTTGTAGTCCAGGATTCATTCCTCTCGGGAACCGCAATGTCGGCCAACGTCGTTCTTCCTGCTGCAGTATATGCAGAGGTTGACGGAACCGTAATAAATGCAGAACGCCGTATTCAGCTCGTAAGAAAGGCTCAGGAGCCTGCAGAAGGTGTAAAAGCCAACTGGCAGATCGTCTCCGAAGTCGCAGCAAAACTCGGTGGATCAATTGCATACGAATCTGCTGAAGCTATCTTCAAAGAGATGTATGGAGACCTCTCATACGATGCACTCCAGAAGGACGGGTTCATGAAAGAGGCAAAGGCTGCAGTTATTGCCGAAGGCGAGGCACCTGCTGCAGTATCGGCAGGCGGCGAATATCCGTTTGCGCTCGTAACCGGCCCATCAATCTGGCACGGCTACGGTGCATCCGGCACTCTTTCTGAGAACTGTCATTCGCTTGTAAAGGAAATCCCGTACATCTTCGTGAAGGTAAATCCGGAGGATGCAAAGGAGCTTAATGTAAAGGCCGGTCAGATGGCCGTTGTATCCAGCGACAAGGGAAGCATCAGGGCAGTGGTTAAGGTTTCAAAGGATATCGACCAGGGAGTCATATTCGTTCCCACAATAAGCCTCGGTGACGAATGCATCTGTAAGATAACAGGCGGCGAAAAGGCAATAGCTGCAAAGATTGAGAAGGAGGCCTGAAGATGGCGGCAAAAGGTGACATGCTCTGGGCATGGGCAAAGGATTCGGACGCTCTCGAGAGAGGAGAGTGTGGTGGTGCGGTAACGGCTCTGCTGAAATATGCACTTGAGAGCGGCGAAGTCGATGGTGTTCTCACAGTCGAGAAGGGTGTGGATCTCTACGATGCAAGACCTACATTCATCACGAACCCCGAGGATATTGCAAAGGCGGCCGGTTCACTACACTGCGGTACTCTCCTGATGCCCAAGCTCATCAAGAAGTACTTCAACGGTGCACGCGACATGAAGATCGCGGTTACCATGAAGGGCTGTGATGCAAAGGCATTCTACGAACTCGTAAAGAGGCAGCAGATCAACATGGACAACGTCCTTACAATCGGCCTTAACTGTGGTGGATCGGTAAGCCCTATCGATGCACGCGTTATGATCGAAGAGAAGTTCGGGCTCAACCCTGATGACATCGTTAAGGAAGAGATCGACAAGGGTCAGTTCATCGTCGTCACAAAGGACGGCGAGCACAAGGGAATCAAGATCGACGATCTTGAAGAGGAAGGATACGGCCGCCGTGCAAACTGCCAGCGCTGTAAGACAAAGGTCCCCCGCCAGTGTGATCTTGCCTGCGGTAACTGGGGAGTTATCGGTGACAAGTCCGGAAAGGCGACATTTGTTGAGATCTGCTCTGACAAGGGTGCAGACCTTGTAACAAAGGCGAACGGAAAGGCAGTGGAGACAACAGCACCCGCAGGACCTGCACTGGATATCCGTGGAAAGGTTGAGGGTGCAATGTACAAGCTCGGTGACAGATGCCGCAAGGAGCAGTTCGAAAAGCTCGGCGAAGGCAGAAAGCGCCTCGACTACATCATGGACCAGACCTCGAGGTGTATCAAGTGTTATCAGTGTATAGAGAACTGCCCGATCTGCTACTGTGTCGAGTGTTCGACGAAGAAGGAGCACCTCGTGGACCCCGGTGACGTCACACCGCCGTTTATGTTCCACTTAATCCGCTATTCGCATATTGCAGATTCCTGTGTCAACTGTGGCCAGTGCCAGGAACTCTGCGCAATGGACATCCCGAATGCACTCTTCATGCACGCACTGCAGCTCGAGATGCAGGAGATGTTCGGATACGAGCCCGGTGTCAACCTCGATCTCCCGGTTCTCGCACTTGTCGAAGAGCCCGCGGAGAGAAAGCGTCTCAACGATACCGGAGACGACCAGATCTTCAACATCTTCGGCCAGGAGTAATTCCATCTGCACCTGTTGAAAAAACAGGTCCAATATTTTTTTGTAATTTTTAG
>CAYXKC010000097.1:0-5533 GCA_964465295.1 uncultured Methanomicrobiaceae archaeon
CACGGGAAACGAAATTATAACGAATGGACTCATTCGAGCTTGCAGTAAGAAATACGGTAGAGGTCGTAACCGAAGACGAACTCCGGGCAGTGATGGCGCAGCCGGAGAAGAAGGTTTACGCCGGGTATGAACCGTCCGGCGAGATCCACCTCGGCCACCTCGTCACAATAAACAAATTAATGGACCTGAAAGAGGCAGGATTCAGGATCGTCGTCCTCCTCGCCGACCTTCATGCATTCCTCAACCAGAAGGGAACGATGGAGGAAGTTCAGGAGCTTGCGGACTACAACCGCCGGTGCTTTGAGGCCGTCGGGCTTAAGGGCGACGGGGTCGAGTTCGTTCTCGGAACCGACGTTCAGCTGACGCCCGAATACGAGTTAAACGTCCTCCAGCTTTCGCAGGCGATTACCCTCAACCGTGCGAAGAGGAGCATGGACGAGGTCGGGAGGAACATGGACGCCCCCCGCGTATCGCAGATGGTCTACCCGATTATGCAGATGGTCGATATCCACACGCTCGGCGTCGATATGGCTCTCGGCGGAATCGACCAGAGGAAGATCCACATGCTTGCAAGGGAGTACCTGCCGGCGATCGGTGCAAAAGCCCCGCTCTGCATGCACACCCCGATCTTAAACGGACTGAACGGGAAGAAGATGTCATCGTCCGAAGGAAACTACATCTCCGTCGCAGACTCGGAGGAGGTCATAAAGAAGAAGATGAAGAAGGCCTTCTGCCCGCCGGAGATCGAGGAGAATCCCGTCCTCCAGACGCTCAAATACCATGTATTCCCGAGGATGGGCACCGTAACCCTGAAGAGGCCGGAGAAGTTCGGCGGCGACCGCGAATTTGCATCCTACACTGAGTGCGAAGCCGCATATGCCGCAGGAGAAGTGCACCCCGCAGATCTCAAGGCGATGACGACCGACGGCTTAATCGAGGTCCTCGCCCCTGCAAGGGAATACATGAACGAATGAGCAGATACAACTGATTTTCTTTTTCTCTATAATAACCATAAAATTATTTTTTCCCGGTTGAGGCAACCGAAGATGCTCCTCCCCTTTTGAAACCCCCCGAAGAACAATAACAGACTGAGCTATCGCCATTGCGAAAATTCGCGAAGCGAATTGAGCACCGGGCTGCCCCGGAGGGGCTTATGTCCATTATTCCAGAAAGCCCCTACTTTTATCTTTTATTAATACATTGAATCTAATATGGCGATGGGGGAATTTTCTTTAGATGAGTGGAACTACACAAGAAAGGGGGCAAAACTGGGCTTAATTTACATACTAACCGCATTAATACTGTCCTCAGGCAATTATTTAATTTCCAGCTTAACCTGTAACGGTCTCTGCGAAATAAATTTATTGCCGTCTTTAATTTCAGGAATTATGCTTGCTCCTTTTACACTTCCAGCGATAATTTTGTGGTATTTATCAGGTGGTTCACCTATTGTTGCGGCATTGGTATTCCCGTTATTCGGTATAGTAACCGGGGGAGGTTTGGGTCTTTTGTTGGATCTAAACAAAAGAAACAAAGCAGGAGGAACAGGGATAAGCCAGAAAGAAAAAGGCGTTTTTATAAGAATACGCTTTTTTGGAGAAAGACATGGCGTAATCCGGGAAGGATTTGTAAACGCTTTTATCATCGCGGAAATCGTATTTCTGCTTATTTATGCATATCTGTTTGCTTCCTATTATCGTGCGATATGGTGATGCCTGTGAACAACTGGAACTATACAAAAAAAGTTGGAAAACTCGGTCTGATTTATACATTACTCATTTTGATTGTTCTCATGAGTGGATATTTCCTGGCTCCTTATCCCGAAGCGGCTACAGACGAAGACGTTTATCATACAAAAAACCTTATACTTGGATTATTTCTCCTGCTGATCCTTCCGGTGATAATTCCCGCAACCGTTATCTCATCGGTGCTTTCACTGCTGCCTTTTTATGATTATTCCTGGAATGAATGGATATTTTTGTTAAGCAGTCTGCTTTTGGGAGCAGCTTTGGGTTTCCTGATGGATCTAAACAAGAGAACCCGGGAAAGCGGAACGGGAAGCACTCAAAAGGAGAGGGGAGTATTTATCAGGATTACCTCCGGTGACAGGCAGATAGTGATCTCTGAAAGAATGATCAACTGCTTTATAATCGCGGAGATTGTTCTTGTTGTATTGATGTTCGGTGTAATGAGTTCCGGCGTTTTGGACAGGATCGTAGTGGAAGGGAAATACGTTGGTTATGACTATGAAAATGGTTCGTCAATAGGTTTCAACACCGAAATGAATACCTTTACCCAAAAGAAATACGGAATATCGAAATCCGGAACTTATCTTATCAACGGCACCGTTCTCACACTGTATTATTCCGACGGGAACACGACCAGATATTCAATACACGACCAGGGACTCAGACTGTTTTCCATGGATAAAAGTCGGTTAATAAACGGCAGGGAATGGGGAGAAGAAGAGTACCTGAAGCCGGTGTTCATGTGACCTTTCCAGGATTTCCCGGAAGGAACTACTTTTATCATCCATAGTAACATTGAATCTTATATGGCAAAGGGAGGGTTTTCTTTAGATGAGTGGAACTACGCAAAGAAAGCCGGAAAAATCGTTATAATTTATACAGTTGCCGTATGGCTATTTATTTCGACTGTCGATTTATTAACCGGGATTCAGGGCACGGGAGGATTTACTGTTTCCGGCTATCTCCCGTCTTTACTGATCCTGTTTGGATATTTTTTAACAATAATTTTCATTTACCCCGGAGTTTTCATATCAGCCTTCATAAATTTCCCCCTTCAGTCGCATATACCATATAATCCCAAATTTTTATCAATTCTGTTTTACAGTGCAGTTTTCTGGGTTTTTCTCGGCTTCCTCTTTGATCTAAATAAAAAAGGCAGAGAAGGCGAAAGAGAGAAAGGTGTTTTCTTAAGGATTCCCCTGGGAGGCAGGAATATCGTAATTTCCGAGAAATTCGTCAACTACCTTATCTTTGCAGAAATTCTAATCCTGGTCATATTTACGGCCTTCACAAGTATGTAAGTCATGAGCCGGCTCACCGGGGAAGAATGGAATGAGAACTGTTACATCAAACCGCATCTTGCCTGAATTACCCCTTTTATCACCCCCTGGCAGGGGCTTATGCCCATATTATACCTGAAAGAACAAACTTTATCTGTGAATGAGGCATTGAATTTCATAGAGTAATAGGGGGGTTCTATTTGAACGACTGGAATTATATGAGAAAAGCCGGAAAAATTGTTGTAATTTATGCAATTGCCATCTGGCTCTTTATTTCGACTGTCGATTCTTTAACAGGAATTCCACTCTTCCCGGAAAAACCGGTTTCATTAGGATTTCTTGTTTTCCGATATCTCCTGGGTTATCTGATTTTGTTTGGATCTATTTTAACAGCCGTTTTCATTTACCCCGGAATGTGGATATCACTTTTTATAAATTTCCCCTTTCCATCGCTTATTTCATATAATCCTAAATTTTTATCATATCTGATTTACGGTGCAACTTTTTGGATGTTTCTCGGCTTTCTCATAGATTTAAATAAGAAAAACAGGGAAGACAAAAGGGAGAAAGGAATTTTTTTAAGGATTCCCCTGGAAGGCAGGAATATCATAATTTCCGAGAGATTCGTTAATTGCCTTATTGTTGCAGAAATTATAATTCTGGTCATATTTACGGCCTTCACCAGTATGTAAGACATGAGCTGGCTCATCGGGGAGGAATATAACGAAAACTGCTATGTCAAACCGCACTGCAGCTGAGTTTTCCCCTTTATCACGCTCAAGGCCGGGCTGCCCCGGAGGGGCTTATGCCCGGATTAATTCCAAAAGCCCCGCCTTAAGAAAATCAAAGATCAATTTCCCTGTCAAGGAGAACAATCCCGGTGTTGTCCTCATCGACAATTAAGACCCTCCATTTTCCGGAGGGAGTGAAATGTGCGACCCCGCCCCATTTTGGATCGGTGATTCTCCCTATATCATTCGTAATCCAGATGTTTCCTTCGGAGGGATTTGTAACATATGAAAATATGTAGAAATTCTCCCCTGAAGTGATGCTGCCTCCTTCCATCGTCACAGACTGGGTAATCTCGTGGATCTCCCCGTTTGGATCGAAGAGATAGAGTTTTGTCCCGGAAAGGCCGCTGTGTGTGCCCTCCTTATACCTTATTTCGAGATCGTCGCCGCCAAGTTCGGATATTTTTATCACCGGGGTATCGACAGCATGTGAAGCCCTGCCGTAACCCATTATCGTATCCACTTTAAACATGGCAAATTTGGGCTTTTCAAGTGAAAGGGTATCGCCTGCGACTCCCGTAACCATCAGGGTGGCGACAAGAGCCACGACGAGAAGAACAAATATCATAAGAATCGACCCGAGATTTTCTGTAATCCCGCTGTCATCGCTTTTTATCCCCATCTTATTATAATATTTCTTTGCAGGTTTAATAAACATTATTCCAGACTGTCACACCAGGCGTTCTTTTGTTGCCCTCCAGAAAGCATATTCCCCCGGAGAAAAGTTACCCCATAAACGATCTTATCATAATTAAAATCCATACGATGATACAGAAAAGGATCGGTGAGTGCTCTGGACAGGGACAAATTACTCGAAAAATTCGACAGGGAGGTCGAGAAGCTCGGCATCAGGATAAAGGAGGCCGACGAGTTCAAGGTGATGGAGAACGTCTTCGACGACGTGACCCTCCTTGCACTCTACAAGCTCGTCAACAAGAAGCATATATCCTTAATCGGCGGCTCGATCTCGACCGGAAAGGAGGCGAACGTATTCTACGGCGAGGACTGGGATAAAAAACCGGTCGCGATAAAGATATACAGGATACAGTCGGCGAGTTTTAAGACGATGAGCGAGTACCTCGCCGGAGACCCCCGCTTCTCGTCGGTCAGAAAATCCAGGAAAGAAATTATCTTCGCCTGGACGAAGAAGGAGTACTCAAACCTCATGCGGGCGCACGATGCCGGAATCAGGTGCCCCAGGCCGCTCTATTTCGACAGGAACATCCTGATAATGGAGATGATGGGCGAAGGCGAGATTCCCTACCCCCAGCTGAGGGCCGCAGAAACCGGCGGTATCGACATGCAGGCAGTATACGACGAGGTCATGGACTCGATAGACATCCTCTTCAACAAGGCAAACCTCGTCCATGCCGACCTTTCCGAGTTCAACATCCTCTACGACGGGGAGCACCCAGTGATAATCGACATGGGGCAGGCTGTAACCCCCGATCATCCCGGTGCGATAAAGTTCCTCGTCCGCGATATAAAAAATATCAACCGCTTCTTCAGGCGGCACTGCAATATTGTCGATGAAGAGGAATTCTTTAAAAAAGTGGTCGGCGAGCACCGCCTGGTGCCCTGAAACCGGCCATAATTCATTCTTCTGCGGAATTCTCCTCTCTATACCGCCAGGAACCCGGAGGAATTTCGATCTCGAATACCGCCCCCTCACCGTAAACCCCGGTCTCCCTGATCTTTATATCCGTCAGGCCGA
>CAYXKC010000098.1:0-2182 GCA_964465295.1 uncultured Methanomicrobiaceae archaeon
GAGTTTGTCGGCGTCAGAGAGAACCTTTGCCTCCAGGGTTTCGGGTTTTGTGCCTCTGCTGTAACGATGTGAGCGTATTGCATGGGCAATCGCCCGGATGCGGCTTTCATCGCATCCATTCGACCTGAGATATTCCTCCGCAATCCGTGCTCCTTCCTGTTCGTGCGGAATTCCGGTTTTCTTCTCCAGCGGACGTGCAACATCGTGAAAGAGAGCGGCAGGAATGAGGATCTGCATATCTGCACCCTCCGCTTTTCCGATCTCTATGCATAGGCGGGTGACACGGAGCGTGTGATCAAGACCATGCGACCCCGACTGCCTGAAGAAGGTTTCAGCAAAGTTCAGTATATTCTCAATCCCGGTGTTTTCCATGTTAGAAAAGATTGTCGCCGGGCAGAGATAAGGGGTTTGTCATATGCAGGTACTATTCCCAAAATACCATTCTCCCAAAACCCTCCGGTGCCTGTTCGCTACGTGAATTTACACAATCACGACTGCCCGGCCAAAAAAAAAAAAGAAAAAAATTATGCGACGTGGATATATTCTTCAACAAGCTCTGCGATCGCTTCAGTGTTTCCGTAAAGCTTCTCGCTTAAGCCCTTGTCGTCGAATCCCTGTAATTTTTTGACTGCCGCATCTATCATTCCGGGCGGGAACACTCCGTTCTTCTCGAAGTACCCGCGTTTTTCATCCAGCACCGCGGCAGATTCGAAGCAGGATAAAGGAAGCTGCTTCAGCTGTGCAAGGCGGTCTTTGTACTCCGGGCTGAAGATATTCCCGCTGACATAAAGCTCTTCGGCTCTCTTAAGCCCGTCTTCCATGTTGATCCCGTGCAGGGATGCGGTGATCAGGCCTGCGACAAGAAGGTAAATATCCGCAGAACCGTCGCCGACACGATATTCATAGGTCTGCTTTGAAGGCCTGTCGGAATTTAGGGAGTTGTCGTTCGGGTTTGCGTCCTGTGTCATGTTGTTTGCGCCGGTCCACCCGAGAGGGACACGGACAACGACCGACCTGTTACGGTCGCCCCAGCAGACATTTGTCGGGGCCTCCTGGTGCGGAACCAGGCGAAGATAGGATGTCGGAACGGTGTTTCCGAACGCAGTCAGTGCATCGCCGAGATCGAGGACTCCGGCGATCATTTTGCGTGCCATCGGGCTCAGCCTGTCATCCTCGACAAGAAGGTTTTTCCCGTCCTTCTCCGCCATCATGTGGAAGTGAAGACCGGAACCTGCCTTTCCTACAACAATCTTCGGTGCAAAACTGATCTCGACACCATACCTGTATCCAAGCATCCTTACAATCCACTTTGCGACAATAAGCTGTTCCACTGCCTCTTCGGCAGGCATCGGGAGAAACTCAACCTCGTGCTGTTCGTAGTATTTGCCATCTTTCGTGAAGCATCCGACCTCTGAATGACCGTACTTTATCTTACCGCCGGCCTTTGCAATCAGTGTCATCGCCTCGACACGAAGGGCCTCGTATTTGACAAACGGCTCTGCCGAGTGGTAGCCTTTCTGGTCGACTGCCGGGTATGAATCCTCCGCATCCCCGATAACGTAGTATTCAAGCTCCCCAAGTGTCTTAAATACAGCCCCGGTCTGCTTTGTAAACTCTGCGTCGGCCTTTTTAAGGACATACTCAGGTGAACTTTCAAGAGGTTTTCCCTCGTTGTCATAATAAGAGCAGAGAATCTCAAGAGTCGGGACATCTGCAAACGGGTTTAAGAAAGCGGTCCTGTAACGCGGAATTACATACAGATCGCTGCTGCCCGCCTCAATAAATGAAAAAATATTGCTCCCGTCAACCCTTTCTCCGTCGGAGAGGATTGTGTCGAGATATTCTTTGGAAGAGATGATAAAATTCAGGGTCTTTAGTTTCCCGTCGTCCGCAACATAGCGGAAGTTTACCATTTCTATCTCATTTTCTTCACAAAACCTGATAATATCCTCTTTTGTAAATTCAGAAGGACTTTTTTTTAGAAATTTCACCAGATCGTTTGGATTCATCAAAATATCTGAACCGGTCATTTTTTCACGTCATTATATTTTTCAAATAAGGGATGATAATTGTGTTTATTTTTCAAAAAAGATCCCGATATAAATTTATTTTATTTGCAGGATAGAAGTATCCTTCCTACAGTTATCTATTAAAAAATGACCGGTCAAAAAAATTATAAAAA
>CAYXKC010000098.1:2282-5492 GCA_964465295.1 uncultured Methanomicrobiaceae archaeon
AAAAAATCCAGACAGGCCGCCCGGGATTTCAAAGCGAAGCCGGGAGGGAAGATACAGGCTCTCTCCTGCAATTATCCTCTATCAAAAATACAGAACAGCTTATCCCCGGGCCTCACCACAAAAGGCACTTTTATCCCGCACCTCTGCCCCTTTGCAACCGAATCCACGGTCTCGTGCTCGATCTGGATCTCTTCTACGATGCAGTAGTCCGCAGGCGTCGTCTTCCCGTAGACGAGGATCTTATCGCCGGGTTTCAGGTTCCCGGCACGGATGATGAACTCGGCAACCCCGATCTTTTTGTAGTAATTGACAACGTCCCCGCAGTACTCCTTTGATTCATTCGAACCGGGACCTTCGCTGATCCAGTCCTTCTCCAGTCCCCGGTAAAAACCTTTGGAAAATCCCCGGTTGTAGGTCTTTGCGAGTCCCTCTTTGAGTTCTGCGGCAAGTTTTGGGGTATATTCCCCGGCGTCTATCGCATCGAGGGCCTTCCTGTAGCAGGAGACGGTGTTCTTCACGTACTCCGGCGGCCTGATCCTCCCTTCGATCTTAAACGACGTTATCCCTGCATCGATCAATTCCGGGAGAATTTCGATAGTGCAGAGATCCTTAGGGCTGAGGATGTAGTCATGCCCGAGGATGTATTCGTTCTCATCGTCCTCGACATCCGTGATCCTGTACAGCCGCCGGCACGGCTGAAGGCACCGGCCGCGGTTTCCGGACATTCCGAAGGTTGCTTCGGAGAGAAAACATCTTCCCGAGATGCTCACGCACATCGCACCGTGGATGAACGCCTCGATCTCGCAGTCGATTCCATCCTCCTCCGCCTGTCTGCTGATATCGGAGATGTCACTTAATGAACACTCTCTTGCAAGAATTATTCGCGAGACCCCGAGTTTAGAATAGAACGAAAACGCCTCGTAGTTCGAAACTCCTGCCTGTGTCGACAGATGAACGGAAATGCCGGCTTTCTTTGCGAGATTTAAAACAGCCATATCCCAGCAGATGACGGCATCGACCCCGGCCTCTTTTGCGGCTGAGACCACGCCTGAAAGCTTGTCCAGCTCATGGTTGTAGAAGATCGTATTCAGGGTAAGGTATCCCTTCCTCCCGCATTCATGCAGGCAGCGCATTACGACCGGAAGTTCGCTGATCTCGAAATTGCCTGCCTTATCCCGCATATTCATATGCTTAACGCCGAAATAAACGGCATCAGCACCGTTTTTTATCGCGGTCTTCAGGCATGACCAGTCGCCGGCAGGTGCGAGCAGTTCGATATTCTTCATCTGTTTCAGGTATGTTGATCTCCCGGGGTGATAACATTATATTTCCAACAAAAACCCCTGGCGGCAGGAATATCGATTGATATTAATCATATCATCCGCATAATTACTGGTCAAGAGGAGAAGAACCGAAATTGCCACGACTTGAAGATTTCCTTGGGCCCCTGGACGAAGGAGTGTGGGAGGTCTCCGTTCCAAAAGAATCCGTCACAGAGTCCCCCGGGCCGGAATGGAAGAAGTCCGATTTAAACGTCCCCTCCCCCGGAACGATTGCAAGTTTCAGGAAAGGGCGCTTCCACGTCCACGAGACGGAGACGGAGTGGAAGGTGCATCTCGACAGGTACGACCCGGAAGAGCACCCTATAATGCATCTCCTGGACGACGCACCCCTGCTTCTCATGATCGGGGATACGTTTGTAACTCTCATCTCGGGTATGAAGAGGGACGAGACCGCGGATACAAAAAAGATCCTTGAGACCCAGAACAGGGAGTGGCATCTCCAGGTACTTGCAGGAATATTCCTGGCATTGATCGGACTTGATATTGCCTTAGATCCCCTGGCTGCATTCTCAGGCATAATCGGGTTCATAATACCCGTGATAATAATAATCCTGGGGCTGGCCGTTCTCTTTGGAAAGGCAGAACCCCCGGGAAAAGAACCGTTTATAGAAGGGAAAATATTCAGGGGCCTTGTGATAATCGCCGCAGGAGTCTGTTCGTTTCACATACCCCCGGAATTATGGGTTCTCGTCCTTACACTCATCCTCTCGATCTGGATGTTTGCAAGTGCGATTCTTCTATTGAAGCGTGTCCGGAAAGGAAGGAAAGCGGTTCCGGAAGGATTCATGAGCCGGCTTGTAATCGGGGTGCTATCTCTCGTAATTGTTGTAATGGCCTACCTGATGCCGGTATCTGTTATCGGGATATTCATCATCATAATGGGAGCCCTCATTATCCTGATAGGAATCGTTCTGCTGGTAAACGGCCTGAGGCTCAGGGGAATTATGAAGGAAGCACGGGCAGTTGAAGAATAATATTACCAAAAAATAAATTTTTACATGAAAGTTTACTTGTAACTTATATGAAACAGCGCCTGAAACATCTGTTTCATTCACGTTTTTATGATATTTCACCGGTCTTAAGATGCTTTCTGGACATCTCCAGAAAAACGCGATCAAAAACTTCAGGCATCTCTTTCTCAACGACTTTGACACCCTCCGCCGTGATACCCCCTTCTGTCGATACCCTTGAGACAAGACCGCTGAAATCGTAATTCTTATCGGATAAAAGTTTTGCAGTCCCGATAAATGCCTCCCTTACCAGGAAATATGCATCACTCTCCGGCAGACCGCCATTCCTGACCGCTGCCTGTGCATACTGCTGCATAATGGAGGAAAATATTGCAGGAGAACTGCTTGTCAGATCAGAGAGCAGTGAAATATTATCCTCTGTTGTCACAAAAGGCCGGCTTATTGAATTTAGAAGTGATATTACCTCATCTTTTGCGCTTTGCAAAATCCCTTCGCCAAATACGACAACGGATACACCGGACAGGCATTCAGAAGTAACAGACGGGATGACTCTTATTGCATCTGTTCCGGACCATTCTGAAAGGTTTTTTAGGGATATATCTGATGCAACTGAAATAGGGACTTTGTTCCCGTCGAAAAACGGCCGTATCTCCATTAATACGTCCTTTACCTCACCGGGTTTTACACAGATGAATATCAAATCCGATCTCCCGGCAACTTCCCCGTTGGTTTCGCAGGCAACAACCCCGTAGACGGATGCAAGATCGTTCATCTTCCCGGGAGTCCTGTTGTGGATAAAAATATCGCCTGGCAAAACTCTCTTTGATTCGGTAAACTTTCGTGCAAGCATACCTCCCATGCTTCCGGTTCCGATAATACCAATTCGGGACATTCTT
>CAYXKC010000099.1:0-5477 GCA_964465295.1 uncultured Methanomicrobiaceae archaeon
GAAACGCCTTGCCTCCTCGGAGAGTTCCGCAGGAATGGAAGTGATCTTTGCATAAGGGGATTCAGGATCCCATTTCGCCTCATACCCGCAGATCTTCGGCAGACTCTCCGGAAGCGACGAGTAGTCCTCCTCGATCACCGGAAGCACCTCGTACCTGTCCGGAAGGTTCCCGATTATCCCGACGCTTATATCCCCGCCGTTTAGAAACTCCTCTACCAAAACGGGTGCGATGTCGCCCGAGACGCTTCTCAAACGGAAGATAGCCTCCTGGAGTTCGCCTATATCATTGCATACGCTGTCTTTGTTGATGCCGAAACTAGAATCGCCGAAGTTGGGCTTTACAATAACCGGAAAGCGTATCGGAAATTCTATGAATGAGCTGTCCTCGGGATTGATCACGAATGCACGGGGAACAGGGATGTCGAGCTCTTTTGCAACACCCCTTACAAGCGATTTATCGTAGCAGTACGCAAGACACTGGGGATTTCCGCCGGTATATGGGATCGAGAGCATCTCGAATGCGGCAGGCACGTGGAGCTCCTTTTTTGGATCGTTTAAGAACCCCTCGTCACAGAGGTTGAATACGAAATCGGCCTTGCTCCCGGAATGGCGTAGCCATGAGAGAAGAGATGCATGATTGTCGAAATAGGTGAACTCATATTCTCCAAGCTGTGAGAGCGCCTCCCTGAGACGGCCGATGGTCAGGTAATCGTCCTCGTCGAATACGCATGAGGGTTTGATCTTGTCCTGAAGGCGCGGATCGCCAAGCACTACAGCCACTTTCTTCTTCTTTCTGGTCGCTTTCTTCTTAGGCGTCCATTCCTTCTCAACCGTTGCGGTGATAACGAAGCGGCGGGCCATCATCCCGAGATCCTGGTTCCTCCTGGAGCAGGTGACTATCGGGTCGTGGAATTCTGCCGGGTTGTAGCCGCATTCATCAAGTATCTGCCGGATGTTGTCGTGGTTATAGAGCCTTTCGGCGTAGAACTGATCTGCCATCACGCCGTTTTTGACATGCGTGATGACCTCGCGTGTAATAAGCCTCTCACCGTTTGCAGACAGGCTTCTCTCGCGGCACACGAAGTGGTTCTGGTCGATCCATTCCCAGCTCCTCGGGACATAATTTTCACGGACATAATCGCCGTCCGTAATATCAAGGAGTATCCGCCCCCCGGGTTTCAGGACACGGAATGCCTCAATAAGCACCCTCTTGTCATCCTCATGGGTCTCGAAATACCCAAAACTGTTGCCCGGGAGAAGGACAAAATCGAAGGTATCGGAAGGATAGGATATCTTTCTTGCATCACCCTCCCTGAAGCTGACCGGAAGACCTTCGCTTCTCGCCTGCTTTCTTGCCCGGGTTATCAGGTAATGTGAGCGATCAAGCCCGCATACGTTTGAATATCCCCTCCCTGCAAGCTCGAGAGAATGCCTCCCCTGTCCGCAGCAAAGATCGAGTATGTTATCATTCAAACCGGGATTTAAAAGGGATATGAAGAAATCGACCTCTTCTTTCGTAATGTTTTCGTCATCTACAACATCCCCGTCTGTACGGAGATAGTTGGCATTGAAGATCTCCCTCCACCAGTCGGCCTTAACATAGCTTTCGAGGCTCTCTACAGGTCCGAGCACGGTGGTTATCTGCTGTTTACCATTGGCTTTGTTCATTTAGTTATTGATCAAAAACTCAGATTTCAATCTTCAGCATATAATACTTACCGAAGAGAATGGAGATAAGGCAGGATAGGGCGGGAATTCAGAACCATTAAAGGCATTCCCTCACAACGCGCAAAATTAGAGACCAAAATTCTTACTTTTTTAAGAATTCTTTTGTAAATAATCACTCTGCTTCTCCGCCATTCTATTAAATTCTACAATATAATGAATAATCATTAATGAAAAGATGCTATTTCAGAGATGACAACATCGAAGAAAAATCCCGGATTATGACAGAAAGAATCAGAGATGAAGGCAGAAAAAAAGAGCTGAAATTTCATCCTGAATCCTCTGCACTATTGATAATAGATATGCAGAATTATTTTACAGACCAAAAATCCCATGCATATGTTCCTTCATCTGCAGCGATAATTCCCAGAATTAAAGCACTTGCAGAGGTCTTTGCCGAAAAAAAACGCCCGGTTATCAATACACTTCATATTAACACTCCCGGGGAAGCAGGAATGATGGAGGAATGGTGGGGAGAACTGCTGACAGAAAGCAACAGCCAGGTTCACCTGAATGAAGAATTAAATCTCCCTTTCTCAACCCTAATTAAAAAAACGCAATATGATGCATTTTTCGCTACAGAGCTGGATTTTATCCTTCAAAAAAATAATGTTTCAGACCTTGTTGTTACAGGTGTGATGACCCATCTGTGCTGCGAATCAACTGCAAGATCGGCTTTTGTTCACGGTTACCGTGTTTTCTTTCCTGCCGACGGTACAGCGACATACAATGAATATTACCATGAAGCATCGCTTGCAATCATCTCACACGGCTTTGGGTCTATAAGCGGAACCGGGGAAATCGGGAGAATTATGGAATATTATGAAGGCTGATAGAATTGCGATAATTGGTGCAGGTGTGGCAGGCATGGCAGCGGCGATACAGCTCAGCAGGTACAATATCAAACCTGTGATATTTGAGAGAGAGATGCCCGGGGGACTGCTACGCAATGCACGCCTTGTTGAAAATTACCCGGGATTTCCGGAAGGGATAAGCGGTGTTGATCTTTCGGCCCTTTTCCAGGTACAGTTTGAACAGAGCAGTCACGAACTTAGGAACGAAAATGTTATGAGACTGGATATTGACAAAGAGAAATTTCTTGTTGAAACTGAGGCGGATATATACTATTTTGACAGGGTCATAGTCGCTTCAGGAACAGTCCCGAAAAACCCGCAATGCCATATCGATGAAGATGCTGCCAGCCTTGTTAGATCTGATATCTTAGAATTAAGGAATCTTTCCGGGCAAAGGGTTGCAATAGCGGGAGCAGGTGACGCCGCATTCGATTACGCCCTTACCCTCTGTTTAAATAACGAAGTTATAATAATGAACAGGGGAGAAGATGCAAAGTGCATCGACATCTTATTCAGTGAAGCTTCAGAAAAACCCAATATCAGGTACTTAAAAAATACTGAGGTCTGCTGCATCAGAAAGATCCCCTCAGGTTTGAGGCTTGAATGCAAATCCGACGGTTTAAATGCCAGGATAGATGTGAACAATATGATTTTTGCAATAGGGAGAGAACCGTGTATCGGTTTTATTTCAGACGAGATTAACTCCAGAATTAATGAACTGAAGCAATCAGAAGTTCTCATTTTTGCCGGAGACGTCATTAACGGTATATTGAGGCAGACTGCAATTGCCGCGGGCGATGGAGTGGCGGCGGCGATGAGAATTGTTAAAGATTACGGGGGAAATGAAGATTGAAAATCATTGCAAATGCGGGCAATGATGATATTGCCCAGGTGTACATTGCTGAAACAATAGACGGAAAACGGATCGAATTCGTCGAATCGATTCAGCCTCCACTTAACCGTAGCCAGAAGTGGGTACTTATCGTATCAAGTCTCTTCGGGTGTCCTGTCGGCTGCCGTATGTGCGATGCGGGCGGAGGATACAGGGGGAAGCTTTCTGCAGATGAAATATTTGCACAGATCGACTATCTTGTCAAAAAAAGGTTTCCTGACGGTAATATCGACGTTGATAAATTCAAGATCCAATTTGCCCGCATGGGCGAACCTGCCTTCAATCCTGCGGTTCTGGAGGTCCTTGATTCCCTTAAAAAAAGATATAATTCTCGGGGACTGATCCCGTCAATATCGACAATCGCTCCTTATGGCTGCAACGAATTCTTTAAACGACTGCTTGAAATCAAGGATGAACACTACCGGGGGAATTTCCAGCTCCAGTTCTCCATCCACACAACAGAACAGAAGATGAGAAGGTGGCTCATTCCTGTAAAAACCTGGCCTTTCGGGAGAATAAAAGATTATGGGGAAGAATTCTTTGATGAGGGACATAGAAAAATTACTCTAAACTTTGCATTGGGTAAAAATATGAAGATAGATCCGGCTATCCTGCAGGAATACTTCACACCCGATGTATTTCTGGTAAAAATTACCCCAGTTAACCCAACCTTCAAGGCAATTGAGAACGGTATCGACTCATATTTTGTACCTGGGGCAGATAATCCGGGGTTTTGCGAAGAGAGAAAGATTGAAGAATCCCTTAGAGATGCCGGATACGATGTGATAATAAGCATCGGAGAAGTCGAGGAGAATCTTATTGGAAGCAACTGCGGGCAATATCTTCAGGCATTTGAAAACAGCTTAACAGGGATTGATGGAGGATATACCTATAATATTGAGAGAAAAACTTTTTGAGAAACAATCCCTAACTTCAGCCCCCACAATGAAAAAAGTTCTGTGAATAGAGATAACATAGCATAGTCCAATATACACCTAATCCCGCTGTAAAGCCCGAAATATATCTCCGATATTGTTATTACCCCGGTCTATTGGATAATGAAAAAAGGCGCTTGCAAAGTTAGGGAATGGGTTTGCCTTCCATTCGAACGAATTTTTTTCCTCGATTATCAATTGGAACGAGAAGGAGGACCCGATATTGAGGAAGAGTCTACAGGATCCGGCGATTACCCGGCGCTTCTTCCTTAAAGGGGGTAGTAAAATAAGACAGCCTCTATGCTCCTTCATCCTGGTGCAAAGAGACGATATTTTTTCAAAATGCAGCAACATATATTTCTGACAGAATATAGGAGAATAATTTGGCTTCTGTTAACTCGGTAAAGGGTATTGAAAAGAAGAAAGGCGAACTTGAAGAAGAGCTCCGCCTTCTCGACGGATATGACATCGAAGAGCTCTGCTCGGTGATAGAGGATGTAGGGTTCTCATGCACCCTCTGCGGGAGGTGCTGCACGAACGAGTTCAACGGCCACGTCTTCCTCCTGGACGAAGATACCGAAAAAGCAAGAAACATCCGGCCGGACGCGATCGTCCCTGCACCCTACTTTGAGCTCTGCGACCAGAACGGCAACTTCTATGTCTCGGGCTATTCGCTCAAATCAAAGGAGAACGGGGACTGCATCTTCCTGGAGGGTAAACGGTGCACCATATACGATAATCGTTTCTCTATATGCAGGATCTACCCATACATGCTTCACCGGGAACATGGTGATGACGGGGAGCTTACCTGGAGGCAAATCTCGGGGCTTAACGAACATGGCGAATACAACACAGATATCCCGGATGATGAATGCCGGCGGGCTGCGGAGGAGACGATCGCATACGAGACGGCCTTCCTGCAAAAAGAGCTTGAATTTTTCAGCGATGCACTCACCCTCTTCTCCGAATCCGGATTAAAGCCCGTAAGGAAGGTTTATGATGCAGGAATCAGGGCTTTTAATGCCGGTGAACCTGTAACGGTCTTCGTCCATTACAAGGGGGCGTTTGAGA
>CAYXKC010000100.1:0-5257 GCA_964465295.1 uncultured Methanomicrobiaceae archaeon
TCTTCTATATCCCCGAACCAGTATCTCTGCATGACAATACATTAATCGATAAATACCCTATTTAATTATAGCATCTGAAAGACGAGTGATAATCTCATAAATTCAGTGATATAATTTCAAATCAGGGTTTATTCATGCTCATAAACATATTGCTCTTCATAGCAGGCCTTGCACTTCTCATAAAGGGTGCGGACTACTTTGTTTCAGGAGGAGCCGGCCTTGCTTCAAGATTCGGCGTCTCGCCGGGGACTATCGGCCTTACAGTGATCGCCTTCGGGACATCGCTACCCGAATTCGTCGTGAGCACAAACGCTCTACTTGAAGGAAATTCCGGCATTGCACTTGGAAATATTATCGGAAGCAACATAGCAAACATCGCCCTGGTCCTCGCATTTTGTGCAATAATTGCACCTGCAGTTCTCTCGACAAAAGGGCGCCTGAGAGACGACATAGTATTCAGGGATTATTTGATGATGCTCGCGGGAACGGCAGTATTCATGATATTTTCATTCTTCAGCCCGCTCGGAATCCCTGCCGGAATGGTTTTCCTGGCTGTATTTATTGCGATAATATATTTCAACTGGAAAAAAGGAAAGACCGAAGCTGAAAAGATCGAAGTCCACGGCAACCTCGATTATATCTATATTGCCGGTGGAATAACAGGGGTTGTCATCGGCTCGAGAATCCTTCTTATCAGTGCGACCTCGATCGCACAGACCTTCGGCATACCCGATTATGTAATAGGCATATCGATGGTCGCAGTCGGGACTTCCCTGCCCGAACTCGCAACTTCCCTTGTTGCTGTCGCAAAGGGACAGCACGGGATATCCACCGGAAACATACTCGGCAGCAACATCTTCAACCTCCTCTTCGTTCTCGGCATAGGATCGCTTATCACACCCATAGCGATCCCTGATTACACGGAAGTCATTATAATGGCCGTATTCTCAGCAGCTGCAATCCTGCTTTTTATAAAGTCGAGGAATCTTACAAGGTTCTTCGGTGTCGCCCTTCTGGCAGCCTATTCATTATACATCTATCTCGCATTTGCTGCGATCTGAGGATATGCTTCCTCCAATCCAATTTTTAAACCAGCCCGAATGACCAGAAGATTACAGGAAGCATTACGGCCCCGATGCAGGGAACCCTCCTGATATTGATATAATGGGGAACGAGGCCGGTCATCGTTGCAAGAACAAGAATCACGAGACCGAAAGGCCCGGTGAATGCCAGGCAGAGAACCGTTACGAACGCAATCACTGCAAAGCCCGTCTTTCTCGCATCAAGCCCGGAGAAGAGAGCCGCACTGCCTGAGAGAGCTATTGTCAGCAAATATGCCGCAAGAGCAGCCAGTGCGCCTGCAAAGAGAAGAACAATCACCGAAGGGACCTCCCCAAGCGATAATGCCACCATCACCCCGTTCCTCGTACGGGATAAGGCATAAAATGCCGCAAGTGCGAGGAATGCATTGGCAGTGTTCGCCGCCCCCGTAGCGGTTATGAATCCTCCGCCATCCTTTCCGATTTTAAATACGGTTGCGAGGATCGCATTTGCTGATGCATTTGAGAGTCCCGGAAGCC
The DNA here is from genome assembly GCA_964465295.1 of uncultured Methanomicrobiaceae archaeon. Taxonomy (GTDB): domain Archaea; phylum Halobacteriota; class Methanomicrobia; order Methanomicrobiales; family Methanomicrobiaceae; genus Methanolacinia. The sequence continues at coordinate 1,581 of CAYXKC010000100.1, forward strand.
AGCCGACTGTTGCACCGGCAATCGTCCCTGCCGCCCCGCATTTTGCAATATCCCGGAAAGGAAGGTTTATTCCCCCGTAATCCTGCGGCGGCATCTCCCCCTGTTTTGTATGCAGGAGGACGGAGACCCCGAAAAGACCGGTCAGGAGCGGCATCAGAAGCGAGGATTCGCCGAGCAGATTCCAGGAGAGCCAGCTGTACCTGAACGTAAACAGGCCGAGAATTCCCGAGACTGTAAAGACCGCAAACGACCACTCGGGAGATTCCGACTGGAGGATGAGGATTCCGGCGAACGTAACGAGGATGATGCCGATCCACCAGTCGATATATTCCTGGAGCGACGGCAGAAAAAAGAAGAACGCAATAAACAGCGGCATGGATATCGCACAGCCGAATGCACCCCCGATTGCGGAGAGGCGGACGGCTTCTTCCGCCCTTCCTTCAAGGCACATCCTGTGCGACGGAAGAACGGATATGGCGGTATCCGGATCAGGCACACCGAGAAATGTTGCAGGGACGGCATCGAGAAAAGTATGGGTTACAAGTGCGGAGAACATGGATACTGCAAGGGCTGCCGGGCCGACGATAACAAGCACCGCCCCCTGCACCGACAGGAGAATTCCCGCCATTGTATTTGCATGTATGCCGGGAATAAGACCGCTTATGGTCCCGAGAACAATCCCTATTGCCACACCGGCGATTATGTCATACATCTTTCCCGGAAGATAAATCAAACCCCGAGGGTAAAAAACCGGCGGTTTTAGCCGGCCCTACCTGCAGGTTATTTAATCTTATATCTCTTAATCTCTGGACAATGAGGATTGCAGTCACAAGGCTTCGTGAAAAGGCTGGAAAAGATGCCGAAACCTGCAGGAGATACGGCCATGAGTGCTATACGGTATCCCCGCTCATCGCGAGGGTCTACGAGGACAGGGTCAAAGAGTTCGTGACTAAAGCAAACGCAGATGAGTTCGACTGCATATTTTTCACAAGCGCCCTCCCGGCACAGGTCGTCGGACCCCTGCTCCAGGTGAGGCCGGAGATGGTTGCAATCGGGCCGCAGACGGCAAAGACCCTTACCGATATGGGTTTTGACTGCGAGACCCTTCCGGACTTCTACTCGAGGGACTTTGCACCATATATGGGCGACCGGATATGGGGAAAGAGGATCGGCATCCCGAGGGCCGACGTCCCGAACCCCGGGCTTATCAGTTCCATTGAAGATAAGGGTGGAATCGCGGCCGAGACGAGGATCTACGGCCTCGAGCCGACAGGGGAGATACTCGACCTTGATGGTGCGGACGCCATCCTGTTCACGAGTGCCGGTTCGTTTAAAAACGCCGTATGGGACAAAGATGTAAAGATCCTCCTGATCGCTATCGGGGATGTGACCGGAAAGGCGATGGAGCTTGGAGGATGTACTCCGGATGTGACAGGCGACGGTTCGCTTGCAGGGACGCTTGAGGCACTGAACAGGTATCTCGAAGAGAGGGGCGGAAACATTGACTGAATTTAGCGATCCGGAACTTAATTCCGCACTTAAATGCGGCGTGGTGGTTCTCGACAAGCCGCAGGGGCCATCGAGCCACCAGGCGGCGGCGTGGGCGGCGGAGATTCTCGGTGTAAAGATCGGGCAGGGAGGAACACTCGACCCGATGGTCTCCGGCGTTCTCGTGCTTATGCTCGGCCGGGCTGTCAGGCTTGCTCCTGTTCTCCTGAACCACAAAAAGGAGTATGTCGCCCTTCTCAGGCTTCACAAAGATGTCCCTGAAGCCGAGATCAGGAGGGTTGCAGGAGAGTTCAGAGGCCGCCAGTACCAGAGGCCCCCGAAGATGAGTGCGGTCAAGAGGCAGCTTCGGATTCGCGAGATATACGACATGGAGATCCTTGATATCAGGGGAAGGCTTGTCCTGATGAGGGTTGAGTGTGAGGCTGGGACATACATCCGCCTCCTCTGCCGTCACATCGCACTTGCGATGGGTGCAGGAGGGCAGATGGTCGAGCTGAGAAGGACGAAATCCGGGCCGTTCACCGAGGATGAATGCGTAACGCTTCACGACCTCCGGGATGCGGCTGAACACGCGAAGGAAGGGAAACCGGAGATGCTCAGGAGTATGATCCTTCCTGTCGAGAGGCTTGCCGAAAGTCTCCCGAAAGTAGTCATCAGGGACAAGGCGGTCGATGCGATATGCCACGGTGCGGTTCTTGCGGCGGTGGGCATACTTGAAAAAGACAACTACAAAAAGAATGCACGGTTGGCCGTCATGACACAGAAAGGCGAACTGGTCTGCATCGGAAAGGCGATCGTCTCCTCCGAGGACTACGGAAGAAGCGATACAGGGCTTGTAATCAGGCCGGAGACCGTCCTTATGGAGCCGGGAACATACGAGAAGGGATGGGAGACGAAGAAGAGGGACTGACCCGTCTTTCAACCCACATACCCGCTTTTTTTGCAAAACTATAACTATCCTGACCGTTTATCTCTCTTAAAAAGGAGTGATATGACAATGGTAAAGATGACAGATGAGATTATCGAGGCAATCGGGAAGATGAAGAATTTCCCGCTTGCAACCGCTTCAAAGGACGGAATCCCGAATGTCGCACCGATGGGTGCGTACCGCGTCAAAGACTCGGAGACCATCTGGATCCAGGACAACTTCATGAACAAGACCCTTGCAAACGTCGAAGAGAATCCGAAGGCCGCAATTTACATCTACGGCGACGGTGCAAAGGGCTGCTACCAGATTAAGGCGGATGTAACGGTCGTCAAATCCGGCCCCGAACTCGAGGAGATGAAGGCATACACCGAGGAGAGAAAACCCGGCCTTCCCGGCAAGGGACTCTTAATCCTCAAGGTGACCGGCGTCTTCCAGTGCATGCCCGGTGCAGAGGCAGGCAAGAAGCTTCTCTGAAGAGACCGGAAAAATCCTATTTTTACAAGCCCGGTCCGGGAGAAGAAAACCCGCCGGAAAACAACACCAAAAACGACACGAAAAACAATAGAGTTATTAGAATACCAAGCCAATAATGTGAAGCACATTTTCTTTGTGCAGCAGCTTTTTGCTGAGGTAGTCTAGTCTGGTAGGGCGCAGGCCTGGAAAGCCTGTGGGGAGCTTTCCCCTCGGGAGTTCAAATCTCCCCCTCAGCGTTTGACGGTTTTTTTGATTTTTCATTTTATCCACAATAATCTAGAAAATAATTGCACATATAAACAAAATAATTCCCCCAGACATGAAAATGATATGAGCATATATCAATCCATTTAACAATGAAATATAAATTGCTAACTTTCTTGGCATACTAATAAGCCTATCAATTATTTTTGATTGCGATTTGTCTGAAATATTAAGAGCCTTCCCATTACCGATATTTTCTTTTAAATTTTGTAAATGGTTCAATGTTAAGTCTAATTTATCAGCTAATTGTCTTAAAATTAAAATAAAAGCAATAGAGGCTACAATAAATGATAATCCAAAAAGAAAGATTGGTCCTATTAAAATCAAAACTCGACCAGTATAACATATGTTACTGGACTCATCTACTAATAAACCTCCAATCCAAAGAAACGAGCCTAAAGAAATTGTTAAAGTCCATTTTAAGAAATCACCAATTTTGTTAAAATACTTCGTGTAATCCCATCTATGGGACTTGTTGATTTTTCACCCATAAAATCAAGGC
>CAYXKC010000101.1:0-5236 GCA_964465295.1 uncultured Methanomicrobiaceae archaeon
CTTCTCAAGTGCATCAAGATCACCGTAGTCGATAAAGGTGCATTTAGGCTCAAGGGGCTCGAAGGGCTCTCTTATCGCGGGTTTGTATGTGACTGAAAGCGAGGCGCAGGTCCGGCCGTGGAATGCATCCTTGAAGGCTACGAACTTCTTTTTCCCTGTGCGTATTCTTGCAAGTTTTATTGCCGCCTCATTTGCCTCCGCCCCGGAGTTCGTGAAGAATGCACGCCCTCCCTTTAGTCCGGATATCTTTACGAGCCTTTCTGCAAGCTCCGCCTGGTGGGGGACGTAGTAGAGGTTGGAGGTGTGAATAAGCTCCTTTGCCTGCCTGCATATGGCATCTGTCACTGCGGGGTGGCAGTGGCCCGTACTGCACACCGCAATTCCGGCTACGCAGTCCAGATATTTATTACCCGAATCGTCCCATACATAGCAGCCTTCACCCTTTACGAGTTTAAGGTCCCGGCCAAAAGCCTGCATGAAATACAGGCTGTCAAGTTCTTTTGAATCCATTTTTTCATCCTATTTTCTTTTCTGTCTGCAATCGTTTCTTCCCTGCTCCCATACCGGCGGATTATTCGTACTCTATTGTCGCCGGCGGTTTAGGAGTTATATCATATACGACACGGGATACACCATGTATCTCTGCCGTGATCCTTGTAGCAATCCTGTGCATTACCGGCCACGGAAGCTCTATCGGATCGGCTGTCATCGCATCCCGGGAACTGACGGCGCGGACGGCAACGATCCACCCGTGAAGACGGACATCCCCTTTCACCCCGGTACCAAGCCCGATTACAGCTGCAAAGCACTGCCAGGGGCGGAACTCCTCCACGAGCTCTTCTTCTGCAATTGCATTGGCCTCACGGACAATCGCAATCTTCTCCGGGGTTACCTCACCGATACACCGGACTGCAAGTCCCGGCCCCGGGAAAGGCATCCTGTGCTGTATCTCAAGAGGAAGGTCGAGAGCCCCTGCAACCTCCCTGACCTCGTCTTTGTAGAGATCTATCAGCGGTTCGATAAGTCCCTCAAAGTCGATGTCATAGGGAAGTCCGCCAACATTATGATGGCTCTTTATCCCGCCTTCGCTCTCGATTACGTCAGGATATATTGTGCCCTGGAGGAGGTAGGAGGCTTGTGTCTTCTTCGCCTCGCGCTCGAATATACGGATGAACTTCTCGCCGATAACCTTTCTCTTCTCTTCGGGATCGATGACTCCCTTCAGCGCCTCAAAGAACTCCTCTCCCGCCTCCACCACATGGAGATTGATATCTGCAAAGAGCTCCCTGATTCTTTCGGTCTCCCCTTTTCGCATAAGCCCGGTGTCGACATAGATCGAGATGAGATTGTCTCCGATCGCTCTTCTTGCAAGCTCCGCACATACGGATGAGTCAACTCCGCCTGAGAGTGCCATTACAACCTTTTTCCCGTTTGACTTTTCCCTGATCTCAGCTATTGCATCCTCAATAAATTTTTCAGTTTTTACCATACTTTTCTCCTTGATTTTTCCTGACCGGCTCTTACTTATTTTCCCTGCTCTTTTCAAGACATGCCTCTACAAAACCAACGTATGGAGGTGAGGGCCTTGTGGGTGTGGACCTGAACTCGGGATGAAACTGTGTCGCAAGGAAGAAAGATCTCCTCTCAAGCTCGCATGACTCCATCCTGTTTCCGCACCTGCCTGTAAATTTAAGCCCGGCCTTCTCGATCTCATCGATATATTCGGGATTGACCTCGTACCTGTGCCTGTGCCTCTCGACGATCTTTTCGGAGCCGTAGAGATCATAGATCCTTGACCCCCTGACAATCTCAAGTTCACAGTCTCCAAGGCGCATCGTTCCGCCGAGATCGTGGACGTCCTCCTGTTCGGGGAGAATGGCGATTACGTGCTTCCCGTCTCCCCATTCTTCAGAGACAGCATCCGTCCACCCGAGAACATTGCGGCAGAATTCAACAACCGCCGTCTGGAACCCGAGACAAAGACCAAGGAACGGGATATTGTTCTCCCGTGCATACTTTATTGCCTGGATCTTTCCCTCGATACCACGAATTCCAAATCCACCGGGAATTAATATTCCGTCCACATCCTCAAGTTCCGCATTCTCATATGTCTCGGCATCTATCCATTTTATGCGAATTTCTGTGGATAGTTTTCTTCCGGCATGCTTGAGTGCCTCTTTTATACTGATGTATACATCCTCGATTCCGTATTTGCTCACGATTGCAATGGTGACACGGTTGGTATACTCCCTGCTGACGATGCGGTACCATTCATTGTCGGCCTCCCGCTTATCAAGATTAAGGAGGTCGGTTACAACATCTGCAAGGCCTTCCCTCTCAAGCTCCATAGGGACTTCATAGATATCCCCGGCGGTCGCTGCGGATATGACTGCACGCTGGGATACGTCACAGAACTCCGAGATCTTCCTCTTTGTCCCGGCATCCATCACAATATCACTGCGCCCTACGATTACGTCAGGGTGAAGGCCGAGCTCGCGCAGGGCCTTTACAGAGTGCTGGGTGGGTTTGGTCTTGTGATCGCCCATTGTATCCGCCGGGACCAGGGTTACATGCACAAGAATCATCTCGTCAGGCGCAAGCTCCCCGTGCATCTGGCGAACCGCCTCCAGAAAGGGCATGCTCTCGATATCGCCAACAGTTCCGCCGACCTCTACGAGGCATACATCCGCTGTTGAACCGTCTTCAAGAGGGTTTGAAGCTGCATGTCTTATGCATTCTTTTATCTCGTTTGTTATATGCGGGATAATCTGGACCGTCGCCCCGAGATAATCCCCGCGCCTTTCCTTCTCGATTACGGACTGGTAAACCCTTCCCGTAGTGATATTGTGATCAGAGGTCAGGCTGATGTCGAGGAAGCGCTCATAGTTTCCGAGATCCAGGTCAACCTCGCCGCCGTCCTTCAATACAAAAACCTCCCCGTGCTGGGCAGGATTCATAGTCCCTGCATCAATATTGAGGTAGGGATCGATCTTGACCGCCGTCACATTATATCCACGGTTTTTCAGAAGCCTTCCAATCGAAGCGGTCGTTATTCCCTTGCCAAGACCGCTCATCACACCGCCGGTTACAAATATATACTTCAAATGACCCTCTCCAAAGACAAATATGACATTACTTTATGTCAATCAAAAGAGATAAAAATAGTTGATAAAAAGTTTTCCCAAAGCAGGCGGGAAGATCAGCCTGAGAGAAAAATGAATGACAGGATATTGAAATTATGGAGTTATCCGGGAGAATGAAGCCGTTGTTCTTGCCAGGATCTCATCTTCCTTTCCTTCGATAAAAGCAAAACCCTCTGCAAATATTATTCGTCTTCCTGCACGAACCACATGCGCTTTTGCACCGATGTTTCCGTTGCGGACACCTTTTACAAACTGCGTCGTCTCGGATATTGTGGCAATCCTCTCATCCCTATCGATAGCGGTCATAATGGCAAGCGCCATCGCCTCATCTATTAAGGCCACATATACCCCTCCCTGCATCCAGCCTGAACCATTCATCATATCCGGCCTAACGGGCATTGAAAGTTCAGCCCTTCCCCCGCCATAATCAACAAGCTCTATCCCCATAAGACAGAAAAACGGGTTTGCAGCTCTTCCGATGCGATTCAGCTCTTCGACATATGACATATAATTAATCTACGCTCTATCCGGACAAAATTATAACGAAAAAAATGGAAGGATAAACGGTTCATGAAAACCTTATTGAAAAGAATTTCTCATATTAAAACAAAGATGGATACATGGACGAAGAGTTAAAGGATATGCTTAAGGATTTGCTCTGGCTTAATTCCGTCATTGCAACCGAATTAATTCAGATTACAGAGAACACCTCGCAGATCCTCAGGAAAGAGGACATCCCCGAAACATGCAGGGTGGAACATGCAGAACTCAGGAGAAGGGCGCTTGAGATTGCAGAGAAGTGCCAGCCCTGCCAGGCACTTAAGGATCACCTGGAGAAACATCAGTAAGATTATACAATTTCAGATTCCATTTTTTTCTATGAAGGTTCTTTTTGTAATAGCCCCCCGCAGGTACCGCGAGGAGGAGTTTGAGATAACTGCAAAAGCAATCTCGGAAGCCGGAGTGGAATTCGATGTCGCATCAAACGGGGAAGAGATATGCACAGGCATGATGGGAGGCGAACAGAAGGCTGACCTGAAGATAAAGGATGCTTCTGAGAGCAATTATGATGCCCTCATTCTCATCGGCGGGCTTGGTGCAAGAGACTTCCTCTGGGCGGACGACGACCTCTGCAGGCTTACTGTGGAATTTGGAAAGGCGGAAAAGGTTGTTGCAGCCATCTGCCTTGCTCCCGTAATCCTGTCAAGGGCGGGCGTCTTAAAGGGCAGACAGGCGACCGTATTCGAATCTCCCGCATCGATCAAACTGCTCGAAGACGGAGGGGCGAATTATGTAAATATCCCTGTTGTCTCGGACATGAATATAATAACTGCCAACCACCCGGTCGCCTCGGAAAAATTTGCAGAAATGATTCTTGAGAAACTGGGTTGCTGAAAAGATAAGTACTTACCCGATATGAACCAGATCTCCGGGCAGGAATGCTCGATAATTGTTCCGGCTTACAATGAGGAGAAGAGAATCGTCTCCTTCCTGGAGAGACTCGAAGGATTTCCCGGGGAGTTGATCTTCGTTTGCGACGGGACGGACGACACCCCTCTGGTTATTGAAAGGTTTGCAGGCGAAAACACGGAATATAATATCAGATGCCTCAGGTATTCGAAAAGGCTTGGCAAAGGAGGCGGAATCATAGAGGGATTCAAAAATTCCCATAAATCCTATTGCGGTTTTCTGGACGCAGACGGTTCGGCCTCTATTGATGAGATGATGAAGCTCTTTTCCGCGTTAAATAATTCAGACTGTGCGATAGGATCGCGATGGATGAAAGACTCGGAGATCGTCGTCGAACAGGGACTTGGCAGGAAGATCCAGAGCAGGATCTTCAACATAATTGTAAGAGTTCTTTTCGGGCTTCCCTTTAGTGACACGCAGTGCGGTGCCAAAGCCTTCAGGAAAGAGGCGCTCGATGCCGTTTTGGACCGGGTGGAATCGCGTGGTTTCGAATTCGACGTTGAAATCCTCTGGAGACTTCACCGGTCGGGCTTCAGGATTGTAGAGATCCCGATTACATGGGAAGACAGGGAGTCCTCGCATGTTGGCGGCTTTGACGGTGCGGGGATGTTTGCAAACCTTTT
>CAYXKC010000102.1:0-5179 GCA_964465295.1 uncultured Methanomicrobiaceae archaeon
CGGGACTGAAATCATAGATCTTGCGGGTTACCTTGCGGTACACGTTCCTTGCATCGATCATCAGCACTTTGTCGCGGTGTTCTTCTGGTTTGCTGCGGTTTAAGAACCAGAGCTCGCACGGCACTGTTCGAGTATAGAAGAAGTTCGAACGGATGGCAACCATCAGATCGACATCGCCGCTCTCTACAAGTTTCTGCCGGATCTTTGCCTCGTCACGGCCTGCACTCGATGCCTGTGAAGACATCACAAATCCCGCACGACCGTTTTCATTTAAATAACTGTAGAAATAGCTGATCCAGACGTAGTTTCCGTTTGAGACTTTTCCCTTTTTGTTCGTTCCCGGAAGCCCGAAAGGAAGACGGGGATCTTTTTTGACCTTATCCGCATCGATCTCATCCACGTTGAACGGCGGATTTGCCATAACAAAATCGGCTTTACCCACCAATTCATGGGGAGCGTCGTAATAGGTAATCGCTTTCTGGATATTCCCTTCCAGCCCGTGGACTGCAAGGTTCATCTTCGCAAGACGAATTGTCGTTGCATTCTTCTCAAGACCGTAGAAAGTAAGTTTATCAACCGGGTTCTCATGCTGCTGCTCGACGAAACGGGCACTCTGAACGAACATACCTCCTGAACCGCAGGCAGGATCGAGAACCGTCCCCCTCTCGGGCTCAAGAACATTTGCAATTAAAGACACCAGAGATACAGGAGTGAAAAATTCGCCTGCATCATGGGCTTTCTGGTCGGCAAACTGTGTCAGGAAATATTCATAGATCCGGCCGAAAACATCGCCGGAAACTTTCTTTAACTCATCAGGATTAAGCGAGCGGAGAAGCTGTCCCAGGACATTGTTATCGAGCTCCTGGTATTCGTTCTTCGGCAGAACTCCCCTGAGGTTTTCATAATCTCCCTCAATGGACTCCATCGCTTCAATTATTGCCTTTGCCCTGTCGTCACTGTCCGTAAGGGATACGAGATAATCGAACTGTGCCTCTGGCCGGAGAAATATTGCACTCTTCTGGGAGAAATCCTCCTTTGTCAGTGACCGGGTCTTACCTCCTCTTTTCGGAAGATTTTCTTCAATGTCATCCTTTACATTGAGATATCTGCTATATGCATGCCTTAAAAAGATCAGGCCCATTACCGGCAGAAAATATTCGTTGCTTGCGTAGTTTGAGTTTGCCCGTAATGTATCCGCTGCAGTCCAGAGTCTTTTTTCTATTGCTTCGATATGTTCCAGTTGAGCCATATTTAATCCTATAAATTGATTATACAGGTATTTTATCGACGTGAGGTTAAATCGGGTTTAACGCTAAAAAGTCATTTTGTTAATCAATACAAGTGCAGATCTCGTTTTTCGATTTTGTGAATAGAACCCCCTTTCACGTATAATTTTTTATAAAAAAACCATAGATCCAACATCAAATATTACTATCGATAGTTGTTTTATGAATTTCTCATCAAACAAAAAAACAAAAAGGCCGGGGCCGAGATTTGAACCCGAGTCCAGGGAGCCACAATCCCTGAGGATAACCACTACCCTACCCCGGCAAATGGCTTATTTATTTTGATGGACATTACAGATTAATATTATCCTTTTATCCTGCTCCATCCACCCGATGGAATCATCGCTGGAATCTTATAAGATAGGATAATAATCACTGGTATCATATAGTACAGGACAGTCCTGAATAATAGGCTCTGAAACATTCATCCCTGCGGTTTACATGAAAATCCCTTTGCGATTTTACATGAAACAGTTCATGAGTCTCATGACGTTTTTTTGGAGAGGCGAACAATGGCAAAGAAAAAGAGTCAGAAAAAATCGAAATCCGGTTCCGAATCCTCCTCGCTGAGAACACCGATCGCCTGCGTGCTCGGCCACGTAGACCACGGCAAGACCTCGCTGCTCGACAAGATCAGGGGATCTTCGGTCGTTTCCAAAGAGGAGGGCGCAATCACCCAGCATATCGGTGCGACGATTATCCCCCTCGAAGCCATTGAGAAGATGAGCGGAACGGAGGGAAAGATGCACTTCGATATCCCCGGACTTCTCTTCATCGACACCCCGGGCCACCACGCGTTCACCACACTCAGGGCAAGAGGCGGCGCACTTGCGGACATGGCGATTCTCGTCGTGGATATAAACGAAGGATTCCAGCCGCAGACCATAGAGGCGCTCCACATCCTCAAAAACTTCAAAACCCCGTTTGTCGTCGCCGCAACTAAAGTGGACAGGGTACACGGCTGGAGGGTCACCCCCAACGCCCCGTTCATGAAATGCTACAAGGCCCAGAACGAAAGGGTCCAGATGGATATCGAAAACAAGACCTACGAGATCGTCGGAAAACTCTCCGAAGAGGGGATAAACAGCGAGAGATATGACAGGATAAAGGATTTCTCCAAAAACATCGCAATCGTCCCTGTAAGCGGCATCACCGGCGAAGGAATCCCCGACCTGCTGATGGTCATGATCGGCCTGGCACAGCGCTACATGACCGAAGGTCTGTCGCTTTCGGCCGATGGCCCCGGCACCGGAACCGTCCTTGAAGTCAAGGAAGAAAAGGGCCTCGGGACCACGCTCGACGTCATCCTCTACGACGGCACACTAAACGTCGGCGACGAGATCGCAGTGGGTGGAAGTTCCGGGGTAATCGAGACGAAGGTGAGATCCCTTCTCCAGCCCCGGCCCATGCAGGAGATCCTGACCGAGGACAAGTTCGAGAGGGTAAAATCCGTCACCGCCGCAAGGGGCATCAAGGTCGCCGCCCCGAACCTCGACAACGCGGTAGCGGGATCGCCCATAAAAGTTGTCAAAGGCAACCGCGACGAGGTCGTCGAAAACATAATCCACGAGATGGAGGATATCGAGGTCAAACTCTCGGACGAGGGGATATACATCAAGGCAGATACGATCGGGGCGCTTGAAGCTCTTTCAAAAGAGCTTGAAGAGCACGAGATCCCGATAATGCGTGCCGAGGTCGGGCCAGTGAGCAGGCACGACATAATCGAGGTGGGCACCATCAAAAACCCGCTGCTCTCCGTCCTTCTCGCCTTCAACACCCAGCTCCTCCCAGACGCAATCGACACCCTGATGGACAGTTCGATGAAGCACGTCCGCGTATTCGAGGGCGGGGTCATCTACCATCTAATCGACGATTACCTCGAATGGGAAGAGAAGACCAGGCGCGAGATCGAGAAGCAGACATTTGAGAAGCTGATTATGCCTGCAAAGATAGTTCTCCTCCCCGACTGCGTCTTCAGGCAGAGCAACCCCGCCGTAGTCGGCGTCCGCATCCTCGGCGGAAAACTCCAGAGCGGTGTAAACCTGATCCACCTCGACGGAAGGAAGGTCGGAAAGGTCAAACAGATCAAATCCGGGCAGGAGAATATCGGCGAGGCAGGAGAAGGCGAGGAGGTCGCGATCTCAATCGAAGGGCCGACCGTCGGAAGGCAGATCGATGTCGGCGACAAGCTCTTCATCGACATTCCCGAAAACCACGTTAAAGTTATCGAAAAAGAGATGATATCAAAGCTGGATGCCGGAATGAAAGAAGTCCTGGAGGAATTCACCTCCATGAAAAGGAAAGACGAACCCTTCTGGGGGAAGTAGTATTTTTAAGGTTACAATTCAAAATTATAGAGACCTAAATATTGGAGATTAATTAATGGCAGATTTCAAATTAGTATTGTCCGACCCCAAAAACGGCATGGCTTACAATATCGAGGCTACCGGCGGGATGTCGGGGGCATTGATGGGAAAGAAGATCGGCGACGTTGTCAAGGGAGACGCATTCGGTTTCGAAGGCTACTCGATACAGCTCACCGGAGCAACAGACAAGACGGGAATCCCTGCAAGAAAGGATCTTCCCGGTTCAGGAAAGAGGAAACTCCTTCTCTCTGAGAGCACAGGTTTTCACCCGACATACGACGGGCAGCGTGTGAGAAAGACAATCAGGGCGTCCGAGATCACAGGCGACTTTGTCCAGATCAATGCAAAAGTCGTCGAATACGGTTCAAAAGACCTCAAGGCATACTTCGAGCCCGAGCCTGAAGAGCAGCCTGCAGAAGCGGCAGCAGAGTAAAAGCGTTCATGAAACAGAGTTTCATGTACTGCTTCATGTAAATCACACAGTGATTTTCATGTAAAAAAATTAATTTATTTTCCCAATACTTTTCTTCAATTCATCGAGATATTCCCCGAATTCGACCCCGTATTCTCTTGCAAGAATCACTATTGCGGCTTCGGGCAGGAGATTCCCGTCAAATTCGTCCCTGATCATTGCGTTCATCTCGGAGATTACAGAGTTCATACCGATCTCCCTCTTTTTGGAGATGGCTTCTGCAATAGATTCAACAGGGTCTCTCTTCTCAAATATCGAGGACGAGGGTTTGTAGCCGAGTGGGATCTCGATCTTTGCATGGTCCGGCGAAACCGAATAATAGTCTCCTTCTTTCCGGATGATGGCCTCGCCTTCCGCCATTGAGATTACCTGTTCCGCCTGGTCCCTGTTCATCCACTTGCGATCGATTGCAAGGTAATACACGATCTCGTTCTTCCTCAGACGGTCCCTGCCCATATTCCTGAAGGGTGCGGCAATCGTCATTTGAAGAGTCAAGACTCACCTCCCGAGAATCAGGTTCTTTAAATCGAGTGCATCGACATTGCCCGAACGGCCTTCTTTTACTATGAAACAGTCGCATGACATGCCCTTCTCTTCAACCTTGACGAGGAAGGATGTCTCGGAACGCGGGATTTTTCTCTCGCCTGTCAGGATGGTCTCGTTGAAGGTGATCCTGAAATCGACCGTTTCTGTCGTATTGTCATAGAAATCGCGGATATTTTCAACCCTCTCAAAGTTAGTCTTCTTGTCGGCCACAAATACGCGGAGGTCGAGTTTGATAAGTTCTTCTCCGACTTTTTTGGTGATATGGGTTCCGTCGAAGGAGCCTATCCTGTCGATGACTGTTGTAAAAGGTTCTTCTATTACAAAATCCAGGTCGCACCTGGGGGGAAACCGGTGATATACTCTGCGCATGAGTACAGAATTGGGTGTGGTATGTATAAATACGTTCATGAAACGAATGTGAAATGAACGTTTTTGAGCATAAATATCAAAGGTATTTTGCGATAAACATGCGTGAAACGAAGTTTCAGGCGTGTTTCGAGAATAAATCA
>CAYXKC010000103.1:0-5100 GCA_964465295.1 uncultured Methanomicrobiaceae archaeon
GGGATTACAGACCATGCCCTGCTACTTTTAAGAACACCGGGATAGATGGTTGCAGTATCCTCCGATATCATTGTAAAGACCGTATCAAGATGCATATGGGCCCGGTCCCTGCCGATATCGCATACGATCACCTTTTCGGCTTCTCCTGCGTCAAAGAGAGTTTTCGCGAGGTTCTCTATCATTCCTGCCCCGGTTCTCTCGCTTATGCCTGCAAGGATGCAGCCTTTTTTAAGCGGCATAATGTCGCCCCCTTCGATTGTGTTTCTTCCGTAACCCGGATGGGGAGATCCGGCGAAGTTTTCCCGGGGGTGCCAGCTTTCAAAACTGCTTTTGGCAAAGAGAGGGTGATACCTGTAGATGGCGGAGACATTAAGGACCTCCCTTCTCCTGACATTCCAGTACATCCTGTTCAGCGAAACTCCGCCGAATATCCATGATGAAGGATCCCGGGTGAAGATCGAGTTCGGGAGCGGGGGCAGGAGGAACGAGTCGGGACCTGCCGAGGCTTTCAGGAGGGAGCAGCTCTTTTTTCCCGCCAGCCCGGGGAGTTCGATCTCGTCTATGAGGGCTCCTCCTGTCAGGTATCCTGCAAGGATCTCCGGGTCTTTATCTAAGAGAACGTTTTTTACCCTCTCCGATATTGAGACCCCGGGGGATTCGCCCGGGAATATGCTCCTGATAATGTACTCCTTTGCTTCGCGTATGGCAAGAGTCTCTTCTAAAAGCCTGTTCTGCCGGAGGACTTCAACGCCGTTTTCTTCGAGGACTTTGGTGAATCCGTCGTGCTCTTCCATGGCTTTTTCAGCCCAGAGAACGTCTTCAAAGAGGAATTCGTCGTGGTTTGAGGGCGTAAGCCGCCGAAGGGCCTTATCAGGCCGGTGGACCATCACCGTCCTTAATCTTCCGGTCTCCGAATATACCCCGGGTTTCATCATTCAGCCCCCTCCGGGCGGACAATCGTCCCGGCCCTGCCTGCGGCAATTTCAGCAATATCCTCAAGAGATCCTATTGCAGCTGTCTTTCCTGTAGTTTCAACGAACCTGCATGCGGCTTCGACCTTGGGCCCCATCGATCCGGGTGGGAAACTGTAATTTTCAAGGAAACGCGGGGTGGTATCCCTGACAAGTCTCTCGTCTTCTGTTCCCCGGTTGAGGTATACGCCCTTCACATCTGTCGCCATTATGAAGAGATCGGCCGAGAGCTCTTTTGCGAGCAGTCCTGCGGCAAGGTCCTTGTCGATAACGGCCTCGATCCCGGTATATCCGTCTTTCCCCGAAGATACGACAGGTATCCCTCCCCCTCCTGTGCAGATGACGATTGCACCCTTCTCAATCAGCCACATGAGGGGCTTTATCTCAAGAATTTTTTCGGGCTTTGGGGAGGGGACGACTCTCCGCCGGTAATCGCCGTCATTGCCGAATGTCCAGCCGGATGCAGATTCAATCTTTCCTGCCTCTTCTTTGGTATATACAGGTCCTACAAATTTTTCCGGGTTCTCAAAAGCGGGGTCATCCGGGTCGACGGCGACCATCGTGAGGAGGGTTGCGATCGGGGTGCCGTCAGGGAGCAGATTTCTCAACTCCTGCTCGATCATGTAGCCGATCATCCCCTCGGTCTGTGCCCCGAGTATGTCGAGCGGATAGGGTTTGCTGCCGGTGTATGCCGCCGCCTGGAGTGCGAGAAGTCCCACCTGCGGGCCGTTTCCGTGGGAGATTATCAGTTCGTTCTCTTTTGCAAGAGGTGCCATGGCTGCGGCTGCTCTCCTGATGTTCTCTCTCTGGACCGCAGCTTCTGGAGGCTCTCCTCTCTTTAGCAGGGCGTTTCCCCCAAGTGCTGCGACGATCCTCATCTTTCTATTCCCCGATTGTTGCGACCATTATCGCCTTTATCGTGTGCATCCTGTTCTCTGCCTGGTCGAAGACTACCGAATGGTCCGATTCGAAGACCTCGTCTGTGACCTCGAGGCTTTCAAGCCCGAACTTTTCGTATATCTTCTCCCCGAGTTCTGTCTCCCTGTTATGAAAGGACGGCAGGCAGTGCATGAATTTAATCCCGGGGTTTCCTGAGATCTCAATGAGACTCATGTCCACCCTGTATGGCAGGAGAAGATCGATCCTCTCCTGCCACTTCTCCCACGGCTCTCCCATCGAGACCCAGACGTCGGTGTAGATAAAATCCGCATTCTCTACGGCTTCTTTCTTATCCTGTGTGAGGAGGAGTTTTGCCCCGGTTTTTTCAGATATCCTCCGGCATGTTGCCGTAAGTTCCTCGTCTGGCATCAGGCTTTCCGGCCCGCAGATCCGGACATCCATACCTAAAAGCGCCCCTCCGGCCATTAGAGAGTGTGCGACATTGTTCCTGCAGTCGCCGATGAAACAGAACGATATCTCCTCCGGCTTCTTTCCCGAATGCTCCATCATCGTCATCACGTCTGCGAGGACCTGTGTCGGGTGGAATTCGTCTGTCAGGCCGTTGTATACCGGAACTCCTGAGTATTTTGCGAGTGTCTCCACGTTCTCCTGCGAAAACCCGCGGTACTCTATTGCGTCGTAGAACCTGCCGAGAACCCTTCCGGTATCCTTTATCGACTCCTTGTATCCTATCTGGGAGCCCTCGGGCCCGAGATAGGTCACCTCGGCGCCCTGCTCTCTTGCGGCGACCTCGAAGGCACACCTGGTCCTCGTCGACGCCTTTTCGAATATGAGTGCAATCTGCTTTCCGGTGAGGTATTTTATCTCCCTGCGGTCCGCTCTTTCCTCTTTCAGCTCTATTGCGAGGTTTATGAGCCCTGTTATCTCTTCGCCCGATAGATCCAGGAGTTTTGTCAGGCTCCTGTGCCTGGCGATCCCTGCAAGTCTTGTCTTTTTTGTCATTCCGATCACCCGGCGGGTGGAAAAAAAGCCACCCATGCGGAATATAGTAAATCTAAAAGTCTCGTCCTCAATATTTAGTGTTTCCGGTATTCCGCAGGATTTTTATTTAGCCGGGTTCTTTAGTGATATTGGACGTGATCTATGATGAAAAGCAGCCGCGATGAGCTTTTAGGAAAGGTGTTTTCTCCAGGGAGTCTTGTGGAATACCAGCCCGGGACTATTGCAAGCCGTATGGTGATCAACAACAGTTCGGGAAGCGTTACGATATTCTCATTCGACGAGGGAGAGGAGATATCGGAGCATACCGCTCCTTTTGACGCGATGGTGACGATTCTTGAGGGAGACTGCTCCGTCCGCCTGTCCGGGGAGACCTTCTTTATGAAGGCCGGGGATATGATAATATTTCCCGCAGGAGAGCCCCATGCCGTCGAATCGGTGACGAGGTTTAAGATGATGCTCGTTATGATAAAAGGCTGAGGTTCATCAAAACAGATAATGATGAAAAGGTACAATATCTGTGAATGGCACAGAAAGTAAAGGCCTCGCATATACTTGTAAAAACAGAGAAGGAAGCAAAGGAGATCCTTGAAAAGATAAACTCCGGCGGGAACTTCGAAGATCTCGCAAAGAAGCATTCATCATGCCCCTCGGGAAAGAAAGGCGGCGATCTCGGCTGGTTCGGTAAGGGAATGATGGTTAAGGAGTTCGAGGACGCTTCGTTTAAGGCAAAGGACGGCGACGTCGTCGGGCCGGTTAAGACCCAGTTCGGGTACCATATTATCAAGGTTACAGGGACGAAATAATCTCCATTTTTTGATAAATTATGCAGAAGACCGCCGCAAAACCCTTCCTGAAATGGGCCGGGGGAAAGACCCAGCTTCTTGAAGAGATTTCAAAAAGGATTCCTGAAGGGCCGGCCCGTTCATTTGTGGAGCCTTTCATCGGCGGCGGTGCGGTATTTTTTCATCTAAACAGCCGTTATTCTTTTGACGAATGCCACCTCTTCGACAGCAGTCCCGAACTTATTATGACATACAGCGTCCTGCAGAATGATGCAGGGGACCTGATTGATCTCCTGGATCTCTTTCAGGCCGAATATTTAACCCGCAGTGAGGATGAAAGGCGTGATTATTACTACTCTATGCGGGAGACTTTCAACCGGATAAAACCGAAATCCCTTAGGCGTTATGATCGGGGCTGGGTCTCAAAGGCTGCCATATTTATCTTTCTTAACAGGACCTGCTACAACGGCCTCTTCAGGGTGAACTCGAAGGGCGAATTCAATGTCCCTGCCGGGAGTTACAAAAACCCGAAGATCCTGAACAGGGATCTCCTCCTCGCCGATTCGGCGGCCCTGCAGAATACAGGCATCCATCTCGGGGATTTTTCCGGGTCGCTTTCATATATCAGTGAGGATTCGTTCGTCTACTTCGATCCCCCCTACCGGCCGCTGAACGCGACCTCGTCCTTTAACTCATATTCAAAGGGGGCATTCGGTGACGACGAACAGAGACGGCTGGCCGGCTTTTTCAGGAAATGCGACAAAAAGGGAGCAAAGCTTATGCTCTCCAACTCCGACCCGAAGAATGTCAATCCTGAGGACAACTTTTTTGACGATCTTTATGACGGTTTTCAAATCGAGAGGATTCCTGCAAAACGGATGATAAACTCTAATGCAGGAAAGAGGGGAGAGGTGAGCGAAATTCTGGTTACGAATTTTTGATTTTTTTAAGATACCCTTTCATTAGGATGTTTTGCTAAATTCCCGAAGATGTTCATCGGGTGACTATACCTCTTTTTTTGTGACATGGGTACAGCCTGAAAACCTTTAATTTGAGCTTATTTTCGTCTTTTAAACAGGGTTTTGAGGGCCTGCTATAAACAACGATAATAAGTAGGTTTTATAACGATTAGAACCCGGATCGCACCGATATGACGGCACGTGATTACCCCGTTTTTTTAGACGATGTCTACATCGTAAAGGGTGGAGATAATGGAGTACCGGGCTTCTGTGAAGATGTGAATAACGGCGTTTTATGCCGCTTTAACGCCCTATTTATTCTTTACTGTATAATTCCATAATCCCGGAAAACAATGATCCTCCTGGAGAAATCCTCACTGAATATTTTGTGACATGTTTCATTATCAAAAAAAATGTAATCCCTGATTCTAAAAAAAAACCGGCTTTAAAGACGCACATTCATGGGATTTCTAAAAGGCTGAATTT
>CAYXKC010000104.1:0-5095 GCA_964465295.1 uncultured Methanomicrobiaceae archaeon
GGGCACACCGGAGGGGTGAATCCGATTTGATCGGGAGGAACATTCATCGTGGCGATATCCCGGATATGGATTCCTTTAAAAAGCTTGAGCTTTTTTCGGACGGAGGTGTTGATCGTGATAAAAACCCGGCCCGGTACCGGGTTGTCGAGCTCGATAAGGATTCGGTCTCTCCGGAGGACAGGCGGATTTTCGGGGACCTGAATATCGAGACGATACTTGCAGTTCCCCTGGTTGTCGAAGGCTCGTTCAGGGGTTTGATGTGTCTTGTCGAGGGAAAGAAGAGGGTATGGTCTACGGCCGAGACAGATGCCATCCGGATCGCCGGGGAGATAATTTCTTCTGCGATCAACAGGACGGAGACCGAAGAGATATTCCGGAATCCGATAGAGAGGTCGCTTGTCGGGGTTTTTCTCGTCAAAAATTCCATGCTTGAATATGTCAACCCGAAATTTGCCGAGATGATCGGTTACAGCCGGGATGAGCTGATGGGAAAGGCCAGTGTAATCGATCTGGTCCATGAGGATTACCGGTATGAGGTAATCGAAAGGACTAAAAATTCTGAATCACTTGACCTTGAGAAAGAGGAGGATCTTCCCGATTATCATTTTGAAGTGAAAGGTGTCCGAAAAGACGGCAGTCTTATCGACGTTGAGGTCTACGGGAGCCTCATGCTCCGTGGGGGAGAGCTGTCCTTTGTAGGTATGGCTGTTGATATCACAAAGAGAAAGGAGGCCGAGAGGGCGCTGACAGAGAGCGAGGCGCTTACAAGGCTGATAATAGACAACCTTCCTGTCGGGATTTCCTTAAGCAAAATCGGTCCGCCGGTCTCTTTTGAGTATTTCAATGAAAATTTCCTGAAGTTCTACAGGATCTCTGCAGAGGATATCTCACAGCCCGACTCCTTCTGGAGTGCAGTATTCGAGGATCCTGCCTTCCGTGAAGAGATGAAACAGAGGGCTCTTGAAGACACCGCCAGTGGTGATCCCGGGAGGATGGTCTGGAAGGATGTCCCCATCAAAAGATCCGGTGAGGAGACTACTTATATCAATGCGAGAAATACCCCCATCCCAGGAAGGAACCTTATGATCTCTACGGTCTGGGACGTTACAAAAGATCGTGAGATGGAAGAGAAGCTGAAGGAGAGCCAGGAAAGACTTTCTGAAGCCATGGATCTCGCACATCTCGTAAACTGGGAGTATGATGTCGCAACAGACACTTTCACCTTCGATAACCGGTTTTATGCCCTCTATGGCTCTACCGGGGAGCTTGAAGGCGGCAGCAGGATGAAGGCAGAAGACTATACAAGAAAGTTTGTTCACCCTGATGATGCTCACCTTGTGGCAGAACAGGTCAAAAAGGCCATCGAGACCGCCGATCCGGATTTCATATCTGAAATTGAGCACAGGATAATCAGGCGGGACGGTGAAGTCCGGTATATTGTCGTCCGCTTCAGCCTGATCAAAGACAGGGACGGCAGGACGATCAGGACCCGGGGAGCCAACCAGGATATAACCGAGCTCAAAATGGCGCAGGAGAAGCTCTATGAGAGTACAGAAAGGCTTAATCTTGCACTTAAAACTACCAGACTCGGGATATATGACTGGAATATCAGGGACAATACCCTCTCTTACAACGACGAACTCTTCACCATGCTTGGTTACACCCCGGAAGACTATGTGGAGGGCCGCGTCTCCTTTGGCGACATTATCCACCCGGACGATCTTTTGTCCAAAGAGGAGAAGCTTAAGGAGCATCTTGAGGGAAAGACTCCCTATTACGAGACAGAGTACAGGATGAGGGCCAAAGACGGGGAATGGCGGTGGATGGCGGTAAGAGGTGAGGTTGTAGAACGTGACCCGGCAGGAAGGGCTGTTAGGATCACGGGAACGCATTTCGATATTTCAGAGAGAAAAAGAGACGAAGAGAGAATAACCCACTTAAACAAGGTTTTAAAGGCCGTTCGGAATGTCAACGAGCTTATCGTCAGGGAGACGGATATAAACCGGCTTATCAAGGGAGCATGTCGCCTGATGGTGGAGACACGGGGCTATCTCGATGCCTGGGTAATTCTTACGGACAGGTACGGCTCCTATCTCGACTCCGCAGGTTCCGGCGATCGCGGGGATGTTGCAGGAATTATTTCTGAGACAGTATCCGGCAATCCGCCAAAAGTCCTCGCTGATGCACTCAGAACAACAGACATATTCCCGCTTTCAGGGCACCTGAACACGGGGGAACCTGCAGGTGGAGAGGGTGTCCTGCTCTGCCGTCGCCTCGATTACGGAAGCACAATATTCGGTGTAATCATCATATCCATACCTGCCGCCCTTTCTGAAGATTCTGACGAGCTGGGACTTTTCAACGAGCTTGCAAGCGATATATCATTTGCAATCCACGACATCCTTCTCCAGAAGGAGAGGAAGAGCTATGAGGAGCAGGTTTTAAAGTCGCTTGAGGAGAAGACAGTTCTCCTGCAGGAGGTCCATCACAGGGTTAAAAACAACCTCCAGATCATCTCGGGCCTGATAAAGATGCAGGCCCGATCCATAGAGGATAAATCTGCCCGTGAATCCCTTTTAAACTGCGAAAACAGAATAATGGCCCTTGCGATGGTTCACGAGGCGCTATACAGGTCTGAGAATCTCTCGGAGATCAGTGCAAGGGATCATTTCGTGAATCTCGCACAGACCCTTGTTGATTCACTCTCTTTTACCGAGTACAAGAATATCGGATTTAAAGCAGATGTCCATGATATAAACCTCCCGATTAGCGTCGCCATTCCATGCAGCCTGATCATAAACGAGATTATATCGAATTCGATAAAATATGCATTTGAAGGGATGGATTCAGGCATGATTTCTCTCGTTTTTCATGAAGAGGCGGATGAATATTATCTTGAGATATCTGACAACGGGGTCGGCGTTCCCGATGAGTACGACCCTGAGAAGTCGAAATCCCTTGGAATGAGGCTTGTGAGGAGGCTTGCAGTCGAGCAGCTCAAGGGCAGGACTGAGATAAAAACCAACGGCGGGACAAGTTTTATCTTTATATTCCCCAAAAGTCCAAAACAGGTGTCATGATTATGGAGAGAGAGAGAAAGAGGATTCTTCTTGTTGAGGATGAGGTCATAGTTGCGATGACTATAGAGGACTCTCTCCTGAACATGGGTTATGAAGTTATCGGGACTGTTGACAACGGCCTTTCGGCAATTGAAATGACCGAAAGGGAAAAGCCGGATCTGATCCTGATGGATATCCGTATAAACGGGGATATGGACGGGATAGAGACCGTGGAAGAGATCAAAAAGAAAGCGGACATACCTGTCATATTCCTTACAGCCCATTCCGACGAGGCGACTATCTCGAGGGTGCTTAAGACAAATCCATACGGTTTTCTGGTAAAACCTTTCAGGGAAAAGGAGCTTTATGCAAATATCGAGACCGCGATAAACAGGCACAGGCTCCTTATCAAAAACTCCGGGGATAGAAAGGAATAAAAGGAGATTTTTTATGGCAGTAAGAAAAATAAACGGATGTAAAATGATGCCGGAAGAGTTACCGTCAAAAAGGGCTTCGCTTTTTTTATGGAACTTTGATCAGGTTTATTTATATCCTGTCTTATAAGGTATCATATTAAGGGGTAGAATATGACCGGAAAAAAGATTCTAATCGTTGAGGATGAGGTTATGGTTGCGATGACACTCGAGGACACCCTCGAGGCCCTGGGCTACGAGGTCGCCGGAACCGTCGACAACGGCAGCGATGCAATAAGGCTTGCAGCAGAGAAGGAGCCGGATCTGATCCTGATGGATATAAGGATAAGGGGAGATATCGACGGCATTGAGACTGCAGACAGGATTGCCGAAACGATGGATATACCGGTCGTCTTCCTGACCGCCCATTCCGACGAGCAGACCCTGATGAGGGCTCTTAAAACGCAGCCTTATGGTTTTTTGATAAAGCCGTTCCGTGAGAGGGAGCTTTACTCCAATATCGAGATGGCGATTCATAAACACAGGGTGCTCAAAAAGAGAGGGCAGGCAGAAGGGATTTCTTCAGGTGCTGCTGCTGCTGCTCCGCCGGCGGCTGCAGGGCCGGCCCCGGTATCCCCGCAGCTCCGGCAAAAGGAGGCCGTTGAATCCGGAACAGATCCCGAACATCTCAAGAATCTTGTCTTTGAAGCACTTGAGAGCCCAATCTTTGTCCTGAACGACAAACTGAAGATAGTCCTTTACAACCGGAAATTTGCAGAACTCTGTGCATTTTTCAATATCCCGGAGTCAGAATTCAGGGCATCTGCAGAGAAGGCCGGATTATTCCCGTTCTTCGGTTCGGCAAACGATATCAGGCTGGTATTTGCAGAAGGGAGAGGGAGCTCTCTGTACCAGGAGGTCAGAACCGAGGATAAAACCCATAACCTCAAGATATCCATAATCCCTGTCAGGGAGGGGCACAAGGTCGTAAACGTGATGGTTGCAACCGATGATGTAACTTACCAGGAGAAGCTCAGGGAGTCGGGGGATATCTATCATAAAACTGCTGAAAACGTGATCCGCCTCTCAAATGAGCTTAAGCATGCCTTAAAGGATCATGCCGACCCCGTTCTCAGGGAGATCGCAGAGACCTCCGATGATATGGTGCTCGGATTTGCAAAGATGGACGAGGAATGGATTCGGTTAAGGGAGTATAAGGATATACCGAAGCTCTGGGAGAGATAGTCCGGGCTCAGTCTCTTGAAACCGGGCAGGTCATGCAGTGGGTGCCTCCCCTGCCCCTGCTCAGTTCGCAGCCGTCGATACCGATTACGTCTATCCCCTCTTTTTCCATATTTTTGTTTGTGTATGTATTTCTCCGGTACGCAACAACCCTGCCCGGCCTTATCGCAAGGACATTGTTTCCGTCGTCCCACTGCTCCCTCTCAGCCTCGTACCTGTCACCGCCCGTCGGGATTATGTTGAGCCTTTCGATATCAAGAGCGTCTTCGATCGCCGGAATAATACCTTCCTCACTCTTAATGGCAAGTGGTTCGTCCCCCTCACCCGGGATTACAGACCATGCCCTGCTACTTTTAAGAACACCGGGATAGATGGTTGCAG
>CAYXKC010000105.1:0-4906 GCA_964465295.1 uncultured Methanomicrobiaceae archaeon
TTCACGAAGCAAAATATTAAGGCATATCCAGTGGACCGTTCATTACCTGCTTGGGTAAGATAAAGAATGGTTTTGGAAAATGATCGCCGACCGTTCTTTCAGATTTTGGTTATATCATATAGTATATGCAGGAGACCGCCTTCCATCGTCTCCGTTTTCCTTAATTTCAGGCCGATACTGAAATCAATATCCTCAAAGAATTTTCTCATCTCCCGCCCTGCGATGACCGGAGCGATGATAAGGCTGAGAGAGGAGGCGATCCCCTCGTTTATCAGGATATTGTTCAGCCTGCCCCCGCTGTCCGAAACGATCCTTTGAAAACCATAACTGCCTTTAAGGAGGGCCATTGCCTCCCTGAGATCCACGTGGTCATATCCGCACATTAAATAAGGGTAATCCCTTTCTTCGAGGTACTCAAGATAGTCGGCAGGAGTGGTTTCCGAGACAAGGATGAATACATCTCTGACATGCTCGAGATTCCTGTAGATATGAAGAAGGCCTTTTAGTTTTCCCCGGCTGTCGACGATTACGCTGACTGGCCGTGGGTCGTCCGGGACGGGTTCAGGCCGTTTCATGTCTCCATCCGTTTCCACGGGAACCGGATTGAAAAACATCTCCACCCCGGTCTTTGCTGTATCCGATCCGGCCAGAACCACGTCGGGCTTAAACCTGGTTAGGATCCCGTAATGGGCACCAAGATTTATATCGAACCCGTAAAAGGCATTGTCAAGACTAAGAGTATTGTGGATGATAACTTCCGGTAACATTACAGGATGTTAATTTACACATTATATAATGCTAAATTCTGCGGTGTGAAATTGTTTTAAAAATGTCTGCGTAAAAAAAAGTATGTTTAAAGGATCTCGTACAGTTTGAACTGGTACGGGCCGAGGCTTCCGCCGAAGTTTCCTGCGGAGATTAGCTTTAATCCCGGAACCTTTACCGCGGCTTCAATTCCTGCCTTTGTTGCTGCCTTTATCGATGCCTCGTCGATACCATCTATGACTATCTCGTAGACAGCCTCTACGCCCTCGGGCACCTTTGTGTCTTCTACTTTGTCGCGGATTGTCGGGCAGTACTTCTCGTTGGTTGTAGCAACCATGAACTTGTACTTGTTTGATCCGACCTTTGAGCCTGATGCGACAACGGGGAACGAGCACATGCAGCCTGGAACCTTAAGGATGGCTTCTACTGCTGCATCTGCTGCATCAAGTGCAGCTTCGAGCTTCTCGCCCATGATGAAGAAGTTTCCTCCTGCAATTCCCTTGACGATGCCGAAGCTCTCTTCTCCGATATACTCGCCGTTCATGATTGGAATTGCCCAGCAGTTGCGGCCGCCGACTTCCTTCTGGTATTCAAAGCCGTCGCCGAAGAAGTGGAGTTTTACATCGATTCTCTCTTCTGCCCCGGGCATTCCGTCGAATACAGCTGTTGTAGGCTGTGTAAGGACACACTCTGCCAGGCGCTCGACTACCTGCTCCTTTAATTTCTTCTTTCCACCTGCAAAGAAGAGAACAGCTACACCCGGCCTTCCGTCGGGAGTCTCTGATGCGGGAAGGAACATCTCGATTCCTGCCTCACAGGGGCAGCCGATGGCTGATGTTGCAAAACCTGTTGCCTCTGTTGCCGCCTGCTTCGCCCATTTCTCGTTTATTGCTGTAATAATTACTCTGCATGCCCAGTTGGGGAATGCCTCTGCAAATTCATCTTCGATTTGAACTCCGTTCAATTCCATACTAATATACCTCTTTTATGTAACGACTAAATTTCTTGATCTGTAAGGTAAAATAATATTTGATTTATCCGGGTGAGCCTGAAGGGACACCTGCCTTCTATATGTATATCCTGAAAACCCCGGATTCATTTATTGCCGGGCAATATTTTTTTGATAATTTACCAGTATCGTCATCTGTTAAACTGTTCTGCTTAAAATTCATGATGTTAAGTAAATATATGAATGCGCAATCTGGCTGAAATCCTGATTTTTTTGAGTATTTCCTGTTTCCTGTAAACAGGGATATTGCCTCTTATGTTAGATTTAAACCGGAATATGGTGACGCTTTTAAAAAAAATGCCTGATTTTCATTCAATCGCCTGATATAACTCTTTCTATTTGTTTTCTCTACCGCATCTAAAAAGTTCAATCTCATCAAACTAACATTATTGACTTTAATTGATTGTTAATCAAAAAAACTCAATTTTAGGGGTTTTTGCTGCTTAAATCCCCTTAGTCACTTCAGAACATTTATCTATTTTTTCTCCCAACTTTTAACGATCGATTTAGATCGATATTTAGCGGTGCGTGATACAATGGCATTTGCAGTTCATGTGAATATGGAACGTTGTACTGGTTGTAACAATTGCGTTGTTGCATGTCCTGTTGACGCACTCGAGCTCAACACGGTAGATCCGGTCACAACAGATAAGATCTATCAGGTGATCAACGGCAAGGCAGTAATCCTTGACGTTGAGAGTGAGCTCTGTGCAGGATGTGGAATATGCGTCCTTGCATGTCCGTATGATGTTATTAAAATTGAGGGACGCTGGGGACCTTACACGGTCTCAGGTGAAGCTTAATTAGCAAGGAGTGTCGAAGTTATGAATACACTTTTTCCAAAATACTCCAAGAAAAAAGAAGGAAACCTCACTATAATGGAGCAGAAGCTCCTAAAGCAGGTAAACAATCTTGTCTATGACCTGGACAGATGTACAGGTTGTGGTATCTGTGTTGATGCCTGCCCTGAGGAGGCTATTAGCCTTGGACCGGTTGGAGCGGTTCGCAGAGGTGCAATACAGTATGGTGAAGCTATCCAGGTAGACGAGCAGAAATGCTCATACTGTGGTGTTTGCGTTGTAATGTGTCCATTCAATGCAATGAAACTGAAAATCGATGGCGAAGAGAGACTTCCTATTGTAGAGAAGGAAGGATTCCCGTCATTTGATATCGTCAAATCAATCGATGACGAGAAATGCATTCAGTGTACCACGTGTGAGGATGTCTGCCCGCGTACGCCCAACAAGGCAATATTGCGCGATGTTCCTGCATTTGAAGGAACAGAGGAGGGCGGCCTTAAGAAAGCTGAGGCGGTAAAGACGAACATTACATTCGACTGCGACATGGAGAAATGTACTGTGTGCGGACTGTGTGGCGCAGTCTGTTCTGCAATCGATGTCGTTCGTAAACCTTTCTCGGCAGAGACCGGGAAAGTTGAAGGAGAGGTCAAGTGGAACGAGACCCTCTGTGACGGATGTTCGGTTTGTGCGGATATCTGTCCCTCTGATGCAATCACAGTCAAACGTGAAGAGGCTGTTCATGAGAAGAAAGGCAAAGTCTCGATTACAGACGACTGTATTGCATGTCGCTGGTGTGCAATCAACTGTCCGACTGAGGCTATTACCGTCGAGAAGTTCTTTGAGGGAGAAATCGAATTCCACGCGGAGAAGTGCCCCGGCGGATGTTCCACCTGTGCAGATATCTGTCCCTGTAACGCAATTTATCTTCCAAGTCCGAAATCCCCTGCAGAGATGCACGGCAAGGTAGAGGATAATATCGCAGTCAACAAGGATCTCTGTATTCTCTGTGGTGTCTGTGTAAATGCATGTCCGGGAGAGGACATCATCATTCTCAAGCGTACAGGCGTTCGCATAAAAGGCAAAGAAACTGATCTTTTCAAGGAGATCAAGGCAAAACTCATGGTTCCGAGAACCTCCAGGGTTAAGGAATCCGGTGAGTTTGGAGAGGTCGAGCTCAAGGCTGTTGAGTGAGGTGACTGAATTATGGCAGTAGAGAAAAATTATGGAAATCCTGACCTTGAGAAGAAGCTCGAGGACAGATATTACTATACAACCGATTCCAGCAAGGATTTCAGTGAGGAAGTCAGGAAGATCAGCGGCACATTATCGCACATGTGTTTCCAGTGCGGTACATGCACCGGCTCATGTCCTTCTGCACCCAGAAGTTCTTACAGAATTCGTGTGTTTATGAGAAGGGCAGTACTCGGACTTGAGGAAGAAGCTCTTACAGATCCTGATCTCTGGCTCTGTACAACATGTTACTCATGTTCTGACCGCTGTCCGCGTGATCTCTTCCCGACAGATGTCATCATGGCAATGAGGAACCTTGCATTTAAGAAGGATATTGTTCCACGCAATTTCCTGCAGACCGTGAACCTGATTTATACAACAGGTCATGGTGTTCCGAACAATGATGTAAACCGTGCCGCCCGTGAGAAACTGGGTCTTCCCCGCGATCCACCGACGACACACTCATACCCGGAATATATTGAGGGTATCCAGAAAATCATTGATCACTACAATCTCAAGGCAAATGCAGACAGAATACTTGCCGAGGGAGGTAAATAGACATGTCTGAACATTTTGAACATTCGTATGCTTTCTTCCTTGGCTGCATTGCTCCTAACCGTTACCCCGGTTGTGAGGCAGCTTCGATTAAGACAAGTGCAAAGCTTGGAATAGAACTTGTCCCGCTCAAGGGTGCATCATGTTGTCCTGCACCAGGTGCATTCGGTTCAATCGACCTGAATGTCTGGTACGCAATGGCTGCAAGGAACCTTGTTCTTGCAGAAGAGATGAAGAAGGACATCACACTCATCTGCAACGGTTGTTACAAGTCCATCTGGGAAGTAAACCACAAGCTCAAACACAACGATGAACTCCGTGACGGTGTCAATGAGGTTCTTGCCGAGATTGACATGGAATACAAGGGTTCAATCGATGTATGGCACCTCGCAGAGTTACTCTATGATGACAAGATCTGCGGAGTCAAGAAAGTAGCTGACAGCATTGTCCGTCCTCTTTCAGGAACAAAGATTGCAGTCCACTACGGATGCCACCTGATGAAGCCGCAGAAGGATCGTCACTTAGGAGACACTGAAAAACCCCTGTG
>CAYXKC010000106.1:0-4889 GCA_964465295.1 uncultured Methanomicrobiaceae archaeon
GGCATACCCGGGGTTGTTGAGAACGCCTCTAATGTGTGAAAAGGCCTCTCTTCCGAGATCCTCTTCAGCATATGATATAGAGGAACTTTGAAAGGTTCACCTCCGAAAGAGGCAAAGATCGTTTCCTTCTTTTGATCGTAAACAGAAGGATCGATATCGGTGATCGGGCCTACGAAATTGAAGATCGGCTTATAACCGTTATTTAGATCAAGATTGTAGCAGCTTATGGTATGAGGCGGTTCGAAATCCGGAACAATAACTTTGTCTGGAACTGTCAGGTATTTCCCAACTATCCTGCTTAAGATTCTCCAGTATCTCGAAACGGATTCTTCCGCGGTAGAGAAGGAATTCTGGTTGGTTATGAATATGGAAGGCACAGACTCCATTCTTGCGGCCGTAACTGCCCCGTACATCGTATCGGATACCAGGAGGTCGATGGAATTTTCAGATATAATCTGTTTTATACTTGCAAGCGACTTCCCGAGGTTGACCATGACGCCTTTTGATGACCAGAGAGTCTTTGATATGCTGAAATAGCCGTCCTCCCCCTCAAGCCTGACCTCCCCGGGAGTCTCATATACCTTGAATGCACCCTGGCGGCTGATGAAATCATATGCCTTACCATATGAGGCAAAGATGCAGGTATGGCCGAAATTTTCCAGGTATTTTGCAAGTTTTGTACTTCTTGAAGCATGGCCCAGTCCTTCGCCGCAAACTACAAAAAGAATCTTCATCTGGTATCTCCCCGGTAATAGTTATCTAATATGGTTTGTCGAATGACAACAATAATCTTTCATTCCGGGATCGCATGACTGCGACAGAAAAACCCATATAAATAGGCTGACGGGGAAATTGTCCCGGTTATTTTATATTGTAATGTCTCTTTAGAAAATCCCTTACTTTCTCGGATTCTATCCAGCCGCGGTCGAGCATTGTTATATAATCATCAATCACTGCAGCCTCTTTCTTTATCTTATCCCCAAGCTCTCCCCCGTTTAAGTCGGCAAGTCCGACTATGACGGCCAGGGGGTTTCTAATCGAATCGCCCAATGTTGCAAGCTGGCGGATATTGTCTTCGATCTGTGAAAATGCTCTCTTTTCTATCTCCATTGCAGTTTTTCTCTCTGTGATGTCGCGAAGGATGGAGAGAGAAAGCTGCTTTTTACCAAGATAAAATATCCTTGATTTGGCTTCAACGGGGATAGTCTTACCATCCTTTGTCCGGATAAGAATCTCGAAAGAATCTTCTCCGATTTCGTCGCTCTTTTCAGCAATCCCAATCAATTTTTCCCGGTCAGATTCATCGATGAGCATTAAAGGATCCATCGTAGGGAACTCATCTTTTTCATATCCAAAAACCTTTACACCGCGGGTGTTTATAGCTGCTATCCTGTCCATTCGTCCTTCATCAATCTCGATAAGGATGATAATGTCATTTGCATTATTGAATACCTCCCTAAACCTTTCTTCGCTCTCTTTTAAGATAATCTCGGATCTCTTCCTGTCGGTAATATCTGAAAATATCGTTGCAAATGAACCTTTTCTGGGAGATATAATCGAGATCTCAAAATATTTGTCCATAGGGGCAAAATAGATCTCAGTGTTTTGAGGAGTTCCTGAAAGTGCGACACTCGAGTAAATATCCAGATATGGAGGAGGTTCGATACCATAGAGTTCTCTTGCAGAAGACCCCACCGCTTCTTCCTTTTTGATTCCGATTATTGATTCATAAGCATCATTAACATCGGTAATTATGTAATCGGCCGGCTTTCCATCTTCATAAACAAGGTCATGGATTGCAACACCTTCGGACATATTCTCAAAGAGAAGCCTGAAAATCTTTTCCTTTTCTAAAAGTGCATTGCCGGTATCCCTCAGTTCGGTGACATCGGTGGTGAACCCGAGGTAATTCCCGTCGGGAAGACTGACCGCCCTGAGGATTACGGGGATCAGACCTCCGTTCTTTCTGCGGAGACGGATCTCCCTGTTCATCTCCTTTTTATCCAGGAGTTCAAGGAATTCCTCATGGCGCTTTTCGAGATCCTCTTCAGGGATAATCACGGAAATGCTATTATTCAATATCTCACCCCTTTTATATCCGGTCATCTCGCACGCGGCCGGGTTTACCTCTATGCATACCCAGTTTTTATCAACGACAAAAAGGCCGACAGGAGAGTTATCGATATAACTCAGGTATTTATCCCGGCTTTCTTTCAGTTTTTCCTCAGCCTCTTTCTGCCCCGTGATATCCTCGAGGGTCTCTATAGCACCGATTACGCTGCCGTCTTCATCCCGGATTAGGGATGCCGTAAAATGCAGCCACTTGCCGCTTTTGCCGATGCCGGGAAAAAAGTCCTCCGCTTCATAGGCACC
Organism: uncultured Methanomicrobiaceae archaeon; assembly: GCA_964465295.1. Lineage (GTDB taxonomy): Archaea > Halobacteriota > Methanomicrobia > Methanomicrobiales > Methanomicrobiaceae > Methanolacinia. Next base: position 2,374 of record CAYXKC010000106.1, read on the forward strand.
TTCTATCAGATCGCACTTCCGGTAACTGCCCTCATACCATTTCTCAAGAAGAGGAAGGGGGTCTTCTGAAAGAAGAACATCGACCAGACACTCTCTTTGGCACTTGTAAAGGGCAAAACAATGGGAGCGGGTTCCAATCATATCCCCGGCATTAACACCGGTATAGATCTCAATCGCCCTGTTCCAGTATATCACCCTGTGATCATTGTCGATTACAAAGATTGGAACAGGGCTTCCCCCTAATAGCCTGTCAATCTTTATCTCTATATCTTCCGGCACGCACCACACCTTCCAAAAAACCCGGGTTAAGAACTATGAACCATCCATATTCAGCAGGCTCTTATCCTATGTCTGGAATAGGTGCTGCAGCATTAAAAATATTTTTGCAGGGGAGAAGATAAAAAAGCGTTACAAAAATAAAAATACTGAAAATGGGCTCGTTGAGATTCGAACTCAAGACCTCCGCCGTGTCAAGGCGACGTCATAAACCAGCTAGACCACGAGCCCTCTAAAAGTGCTTTAGTGCTCTATAAGATATGTAATTGCGCTTATAAAAACAATTCTCTTTGTAAGAGGTCAGGCAGCCATGTACCTTCGTGCGGTAATGATATATTGAATCAATTTTAATAGTAATTTAACGGGGGTTAAGATGAATTTTCTCGCAAAAATAATTACTGCATTCTTCATCCTGGGGATAATATTTTTTGTAGTTCTTCTGGCTATAATAGGATTTACCGGGATTGAGGCAAAGGAAGAGAGTATGCATTCGGTTTACTCATATGACCTCTATATGACTACATCAAAACCACTGCATAACGCTACAATACTGATACCTGTCCCCTGCGGTTATGATAACGCATCCGGAGGATGGATTTCATTTTTGGACCTTTCTAAATCTACAATCCGCCATTTGGATACAGATAATATATCGATCCAAATTGAATCAAAAGATGGGTATAAATACCTGAATGTTTCGGGAAAAACCATATTACCTGTTTATAAAAATCATATAGAACCTATTCCAATATATCCCAACCAGAACGAATCCGAACTTCCTCCAACTCCTACAACCGTCTATTCCCATAGCTATTCACCTGAGACACCAGAATCTGTTTCAATGGAACTCCATGAATATGTGATAAAAGAAGACGGTGAAATCGACACAAAGCATCCATTTGAAAAAGAACAGCTGATACGGCCTTATACAATCCTGAACACGACCGGAAAAGACGATGGATTTTACAGCAAAGACTCCTTGAGAGGAAGAATTGACGATAGTTTTTCAGAATCACAGATCAAAGTACCGATATATCTTTTCTACGAAACGGAGCCTGACAATGTTCTCACAATATCCTGCTCTCTAAGAGGTGCAAACGAATGGTGGGTCTTTGGCTGGCAGTGGAACGAATACGAACAGCGTGTATCAAACTCCTTCGAAGGAGCATCGAACGGGACTTATGTCCTGGAAGGTATCCTCATTTCAGGAAAAGGAGCCTACTGAAATGATTGAGATTCCAATAATCCTGCTCCTTCCATCCTGTGTTTCGTTTCTTCTCTATTTTTGTCTTGGTTATATCAAACAGGTTAAACAGAGAATACCGATCGCTTTTGCAGTTTTCCTTCTCTCTCTTGCATTCTGGGGGATGATAATTTCAAATTTCGTGGATTCTACTATTTTGGCAGTCCTTTCATTGTTCATCACAATCCCCATTGCGGTCTCCTGTGCCGTCGCAATCGGGATGAATATCTTTCCGCCGGGCCTGGGTAAAAAACGGGATGCAGCAGTAGCATTCATAGCTCCTTTCATCTCCATACCATTCTTTATGATAATGATGATCACTCCGGAGATGGTCGCAGGACAGGCCTACCCCGATTACTTCTTTTCCAAAAGACTCCCTCTTTGTGGCTGGTTTATTGATGCCTTAACTGTCAATTACGAATTTACCGCAGGCGGGGAGTGCATCCTTCCGGGGATATTACTGAATCTTGGCTTTTTTATCGAGATGATAATCGTGATGATCCCGGTGTTCTGGCTTCTGAAAACGGTAATAGGAGTATATAACAGCATACCTGCTTAAATGAAATCTACAAAAAGAGGCTTGAAAGCCTTTTTTAAAAAAAATATTTGTTCAAAGGGTTTATACCAGGTGGAAGAGCGGATGCGTGTCCACCTGAGGCTGGAGGCCAAACTCCTTTGCAGCCTCTGCAAGGACGATATCAGTGAATGCGATTGCGGTCATTGCCGATTCACAGTTCTCGATAGGTCCGTACATGATGAGGTCTGCACCAAGTGTTGCTGCCATGATGTTGCATCCGATATCGGGTGCTGTCCATGCTGCCTGCTTTACACCTTCCATTCCGCCGGAGTGGTGGTGTCCCATCTGCTCTGCAAGAAGATCCTTGCCTTCATACTGCTGTAAGAGCAGTGAAGGGTTCTTCTTGGATCCTCTCCAGCGCTTGAGCCATGGCCATGAAACGGTCATGTTGTGGTATGCACCACCGGTTGGGAGACCGTG
>CAYXKC010000107.1:0-4818 GCA_964465295.1 uncultured Methanomicrobiaceae archaeon
CCACGGACATGCAAAACCAAGGAATTCGCTATACAGCACACCAAATATTATACTTGATACGCTGGCATTTCTCAAGACGTCGAGCAGCTGGTTTCCTGCAACACTGTCTTTGACAAGTTTGCGGAGCCCGAAGCTCATTATCAGGAGAACTGCTCCATATCCGATATCTCCGAGTATAAAACCAAAGAATATCGGGAAGACGATCGCGACGAGAAGCGTCGGATCGAACTCTGAATACTGCGGCCTCGAGTAGATGTCCATCAAAGCCTCTGTCGGCTTTGCCCAGTCCGGGCTGTCGTACTCGATAGGTACAGCATCCTTTTCGTAATCGATCTCCTCTTCGGTGATAAACACCTTTCCGCCCGTGGCAGCCCGGAGATCGGTTGTAAGGCTTTCCACAATATCTGACGGCACCCACCCTTCGGCAACGAATGCCTCTTCGGTAGTTGCGAATCTAAGAGGTGCTTCTGCACGCTCAACATCTGCCGTGAGCAGTTCTTCGCATGCCACCAGAAATTCGGCGTGTTTTTCTTTCTGAGCAGAAATCTGCTCTGACAGCTGACCAATCTCGTTCTCGAGACGGGTGATCTCCTGAGTGTACTTTTCAATGTTGGACTCTGCCGTGCCATCCTCAACAGGAATGGCGACAGCCGCAAAGCCCGAGTCGACAAGGAAGCGTTCCACTTCCTGTGAAAACTCTTTGGGCACGGCTGCAATCAGGAGGTTTCCGGGAACCTGGTCTGTAAAATACTTTTCACAGTCCACCGGCAGCCCGACGTCCTGCGGGATTGTTCCTGCAAAAACGTCAAGGCTGTCGTAACCCCGGAGAAGTGAAAGATCCGAAGGGAATTTTGCAAAGACTTCAAGTTCCGCCACTTTCTGGACGCACTCCCTGAGACCGGATTCAAGAGAGTTCCGGCGTTCTACAAGAGCGCCGATCTCTTCTTCAATCTTCGGGAGTTCACTCTCGATCTTTGCCGAAAGTGCACTTTTATCCTGCACTGTTCCTGAATCCACATCGCCGGCAGAAACGCCGACCATGTTCTCCAGCGAACGAATCCTTAGAAGCTTTCCGGAGGTGGCCGAGGCTCCTTCGAGCGGTTTCCCGATCTTACAGCCTTCGTAGCCCTCCTCCCCCTGGCCGACAAAGTCCTCTATGTCAAAGACATTGTGACGGTACAACTCACGAATTACCGGTTCAAGCTGATCTTTAGACGCTGCGATGAGCAGCTTGCTCATCCTCTGGACTTTAAACATTTACCTTCACCTTGAACTGTGAAACAAGCTGTTCCACTGCTTTGTCAAGGTTGGAGGCTGCTTTCTTCTTGAGAGCTTCAGCTCGCTTCTCACCGTCTTTGACGATATCTGCGTGTTTTTTGGCTGCCTCAGCCCTTGCGTCTGCGATGCGCTTGTTCTTGTACTCTTCGGCATCTGACTTTGCTTTCGCAATAAGATTTCCAGCTTCCTGCTCCGCGTTAGCGATTGCGCGCTTCTTCTCATCGTGAGCAGCGCTGATCATTGATTTGTACTCTTCTTCTGTCTCTTTGATGCTCTTGAGGACCTCAGTCTTCATCCAACCCTCCTCTCACGGCAATACATTAAGTATCATATAGGAAGGCTATTAATGATTTTTATTTCAAGTCGGAGGTTTATCTTCACCAGGCGGAAGATAACGGCGGGAAGCACGCCCGAAAGGGAATATCCTAACGGTGGAAAATAGTTGAAAAACGCTCTCAGGGAGTAATAACCGATATACTGAAGAGACCCTCTTCATCTTCCGGGATTATTATTTTGACCCCCTCAAAAACGGAGGACAATTCAAGGCCGGCGAACACCCCAGGTGCACATATCACATCCTGTTCGGGATGGGTCCCGCGTGTGATATCGCACCTTGGAATTATCTGCGGCCCGGCAGAGACGACCATAGGGAGCCTTGCCGATCCAGGGTGATCCTTCGGGAGGACGAATACAGGCTGGTGATACGTCCGGATGAGCTCTGCAAGTATCTCCGCCTGGCGGAGATCGCCGCCTTCGGGTGCGGACACTACGATAAGATCCCCTTCTTCAACGGTCTGGCAGATCTCTTTTTCAAATGTCTCTATACAGAGAACAAAAAGCTCCGCTGCCTTTGCAACGAGCAGAAACGGATCGCCCCTCCTGATTAAGAGGAACTCTCCTCTCAGGGGGACGATCATACCTGATCGACGGATTCCGACTGGCAGGTGGGGCACACGGGGCGTTTTGAGACGCTTTCAAACGTGGCCCCGCACTTTCTGCACTTGTATTTCTTCGATTTAAGACGATCGTTTAGCTCGACGTCGAATCCTCCGGCTCCTGAACACATTATTATTTCACCTGAAGGAGAATTGCCCGGGGGTTTATTTAATCCTTTTCGGGTTTTGCAGGTTCCACGTGGATTGTCACGAATATGCGCCCGAACTTCGACTTCAGGGCGGCCTCGATGCGATCTGTCAGTTCATGAGAATCGCTTACACTTAGTTCGCCGGGCATCGTGAGGTGGAATTCGATAAATCGGTCTGGACCCGCCCTCCTGGACCGGACGGCATGATAACCTACATCGTTCCCGCAGAATCTCCGGAGAACCTCCATAATCTCCCTCATATCCTCATCAGGAAGCGACCTGTCGGTCAGGTGCGCAAATGCCCGCTTAATCAGGTCGTACGCCGCATGAAGGATTACGAATGCAATTCCGATAGCGATTATCGCATCGAGCTCCATAATACCCGTAATGCGCATCAGGACAAGTCCGGCCATTACCCCGGCAGAGGTGAATACGTCAGTCCTCAGGTGCCATGCGTCGCTCTCGAGAGCGATCGAACCGGTCTCCCCTGCAACCGAAAAGAGCCGGGAGGAGACATAGAGATTCATAACTGTCGATACCAGCATTACGATTATTCCGGCAGAAAGCAGCTCCTCCGATGCGGGCGAATGACCTCCTGCAAGATTCATGAACGCCTCGTACATGATTATCAGCGAGGCTGCGACGATGAGGATAGCTTCAACGATTCCGGAGATATCCTCGTACTTCCCGTGCCCGTACTCATGGCAGCCGTCCGGCGGAATCGCTGATTTTTTTACGGACAGGTATGCGATAGCCGACGCGACGAGATCGATTGCCGAATGAACTGCCTCTGATATGATTGCAATCGACCCGATTGCAATACCTGTAAAAAGTTTCAGGAAAACAAGAACCGTATTTGACAATATCGAGAGGCGTGCGACTTTTTTCTTCCTGAGGTTCTCAGCCCCGATATCTCTCATACCGGTTTAATCTATTGATCAATAGAGGATATTTACATTATCGATCTGCCAGGGGGCTCTTCTCCTGATTATTAAAGACAATGAAGATGTGGAAGTAAGCTCAAGTGAGAACTCCTCCCCGGGCCCGATCTCCTCGCCTGGCGTCAGGTTGACATATACAGTATATACCTCGTTTGGTTCAAGCACGGTATCGCCCGTCTCTGTTGAAGGCTTTATACTTATTATACCCCATCTCCCTTCATCTATCACAGTATCATAGAGCGGCTCGTTAGCATCATAGATCCTGATATCGTCCTTTGTGGTCCAGGTCAGGATCATCTTGTCGAACGCGATGTAATCACCGCCGGGAGCGAGTCCGACATTGAACCGGACGGCGCCAATCTCGTCATCGGCACGCTTCAGACCGTGTACGTTTCCGAGGATTTCGAGAGCTGAGCCTGTCTGCTGTAGTGCGGAATATGCCGTACTCTCGGTCTGCTGGGTTGCAAAATAGCCGGCACCGATAACAGAGAAGGCAAAGACCGAGGCTACGACTACAAAAGCAATCAGTACTATCGCCGCCTCCAGGCCGGTAAATGCCTCGCTTCGCTCCCGCAATGTCATGACACCGAACTACGACAAATCCGGATTGTCGTATTTATATCTATTATATCCTGACAATTTATTTAGGTATTATTGTATTAGCATTCAACCGGGACCAAAAAAATGAATATTCTTTATTTTTGCAGGGATTTACGAATTAAATATTTCATATGACCTGCACACATCACACATTTATTTGCCTGAACGACGGGGACCGGGATATTCTGTTTATATAAACAGGTTGAATATCACCAGGGCCGCAATCAGCATGATCGCCATATGCTTTACTCCCGATCTGACCATGCCCTCCCCCATCTGTCCCGCGATAATGCCCGAGAATATCGCCTGGACCAGACAGGTATGATACAAAAGCCTCCTGAAGACATCGATCTCCATATTGGCGGCCATTGTGAAGGCTGAACCTGCTGCGGCTGAACTGCCTGTACTGACATTCGAAAGCTCTTCAAGAATTACAAGAAAGTTCGTATTGAGGACCGACACGACAAAGATGAAGACAAAAAAAGCCATGTATATGATGATCGTATAGATGAACATCTCGCCAAGCCTCTCCTTCTTCAGCGTCTCACTCATCCTTGCATCACCCGAAGCGATTCCGAGAACCTCGCCGATATCGCCGGTCATCTCGCTGGCTTTTGTTATCAGTGTGACGGTCCTTGCTATTGCAGGTGTGTTCACCCGCTCCTCAAAGCGGATGAGGGCTTCGCTGACACTCGCCCCCCATTCGATATCCCTCTTTATCCTCCTGATCTCATAGGATATCAGGCCAAGGTTCGCCTTTACAAGGACGTTGATCGCCCCGGCAAGAGTGAGGCCCACCCTGTTGATACCCGAAAGCCTGTCGAGAAAGTCAGGGATGGAAGACTCGATAGCCCTGAGTTTTCGCCGCCATAGTTCAAAGAAAAGGGCATATGGCAGGATTACAATGAGCATCGC
>CAYXKC010000108.1:0-4757 GCA_964465295.1 uncultured Methanomicrobiaceae archaeon
CCCGAATCGATGCTCAGGGAGTCTTTCAGGGTCCTGAAGCCGGGAGGAACCATCTCGATCTGCACCCTGGGCAAGAACGTCTTTACTTCGATGGTGCCCGCAGCATACAGGATCGGTGAGAAGCTGAATGTAAAACGGGTCGGCATGGCATATTTCAGCGAGCATTACTACAGGGAAGAAGAGATCGGGAGCCTGCTTGAAGATACCGGGTTTGTTGATACAAGAGTTGTAAGGCGGTCTTTTGCGCATGTGGATCTGCGGCCGTCATTATACGGAATATCCAAAAAATTCGAGCCCTTCGTCGAGAGCAGGATGCCTTATCTCGCATTCAATCTCTGCGTTTCCGGTAAAAAACCGGGAAAATAATATTTATTTTTTATCTTTCTTCAGCTGTTCGATGATGCGCATCTTCTTCTCAATCGCCCTGTCGGCGGCCTTCGTCACCCTTTTCTTCATATCTTCAAAGTCGCCCGGGGTCTTGTCCACAACCTTCTTTACAGGAGTGTAGGCCGACTCCCTGAACTTCGGCATGAAGTCGTGCATCTTCCCGGATATCACGAGTTTCGATTCCGCAGGCCCCTGCTCCACGTAGCCGATCCGCTTCATCCGGACACCGGCCTCACCGACTACCCTGGTGATCTCACCGGCTGCAGAAGGAGGTGCAACAACAAGCAGTGCATCAAGGGAGACACCGAGATAGTCGATCTCAAGTTCATCGAGCATTTTCAGCACTTCGGGATCGACAAGCGACCTGAGGTTCTCCTCCTCTATCACTATCCTGCACCCGGCGGTCCCGGCCATCTCGTATACGTCGCCCCTCAGACCCCCGTTCGTTACATCGGTCATCGAGTGGATCTCCCTGAGCACGTCGCTCTTTAAGAGCGCCTCGCAGGCTTTAAGGAACGAGAGATTTATCGTCCTCTCCACCACACCGGGATAGCCGGAGTAGATTCCTGCCGTTGCAATCGTTCCCCCTCCCGCACCCTCGCTCATGAGAAGGACGTCGCCGGGAACCGTCGATTTTCTCGCCGTAAGATGATCTGCAACACCGACAGCCCCGACACAGCCGGTAAGGCGGTTTCCAAGAACCATGTCGCCGCCGATTCGGAGCGTCGAACCGCTGATTAATGGGATATCCATCATCTCGCTTACGACTGAGATTCCTGCAGTATATTCGAATATTTTTGCGACGTCGCCGTCGTCCCCGACGTGGATATCGGATATCAGGGCAACTGGTTTTGCCCCCATTACATATACGTCGCGGAGTGTGGCCCTCGTCACGTGGAAGCCTGCAAGAAAAGGATAGTCCGAGAGCCTCGAATGCATGCCGTCGACTGTCGCGATGATATATTTTCCGCCGGCACTGACGACACCGGCATCGTCCATCTCGTCCACCCCGACATCGGCCGTGCCTGAGCCGATAATCCTCGGAAACTGGCGGTGTGCGAAGAAATCGCCTTCGCCTCTCGAGCCGACGCCGAAGGCTCCCATCGAGACTCCCGATGGTTCAAAGCCCGCCAGGTCACCTTTCATCGTTTGGGAGTTCTCGACCTCAGTAACGACAGCCGAGGCAAATTCCCGTGCAAACCCGGGGTCGCATCTCTTAATCTCGAGTATCCGTTCGGCAAGCGCTTCGACGATCGAACTCCGGTCTTCGCTTAAAGCCAGCCGATCGCGTGCGAACTGCTCAATATCCATAACATCATTCTGCTCCAATAACAGAAAAAACCGCAGGAAGTTCTTTTGGATGGCTTTGACAGGGGCAGGTTTTACCGGGGAGTGATTGACGTATCCCTCGTTATTATTCCGGATTCAGACGAGTGTTTACACTTTCAGAGGCACCGGACGGAAGGAAAAAATCAGAAAAACTTCAACACCAGAAAAACCCGATTATACTATCACATGTACGAAGTGCATAGAGAATCTCCCTGCGCCTGCACCATAGGCGGATCGGACTCCTGCGGCGGTGCGGGGATCCAGGCGGATCTCAAAACTTTCAGCTCCCTCGGGGTCTGGGGGACGACGATTATCACCTCGGTTACCGCCCAGAATCCTGCGAGGGTCACCGGAACCTGGCCTCTTCCGGCAGATGCCGTCAGGATGCAGCTCGAGGCTGTTCTTGAAGAATACGAGCTGCGGTTTTTTAAAACAGGGATGCTGGCAAACGCGGAGATAATCGATGCTGTCGAAAAATCCCTTCCGAAAGACGCACAGCTCGTACTCGATCCGGTGATGATATCGACAAGCGGCGCACGCCTTCTCGAATCAGAGGCCGAATCGGTCCTTGCGGAGACCCTTATTCCCCGGTCTCTCCTGGTTACACCCAACCTTCATGAAGCGGCGCATCTTTCCTGTATGGAGCAGGTGAAGTCCGCCGAAGAGATCAGGAGAGCCGGGGACCTGATCCTCGACATGGGCGCAAAGGCTGTGCTGATAAAAGGCGGACACGGGGAAGGCGACTGTTCAACAGACACGCTGGTAACCGGATCGGGAACTGTTGAATTTTCCGGGATTAGATACCCCGGAGATGTTCATGGAACAGGATGCTGCCTTTCGGCGGCCATCACGGCATTTCTTTCAAAGGGTGCAGGTCTCGAGGAGGCATGCAGGCAGGCGAAAATTTTCACGGGCAGGGCGATAAGCACCGCTTTTTCAGGAAAGAGCAATATACGAAGTGTCAATCCAACATATGGAGCAGGAAATTATAATAATAAATATTAAATCGGTATAAACATAAAATTGTAGCAATTGATAAAATGTTGGATAGAGTAGACAATGCCATTTTGAATGAACTTGCCAAAGACGGCAGAACATCAATGGCAGATTTAGGAAAAAAACTGAATATTGCTCCATCTACGGTTTTTAAAAGAATTGAGAAGTTAAAAACAAGCGGTATCATCCAGCGTTTCACAATCGTCGTCAACCCGGAATATTTCAAGCATTCAATCATCGTTTTCCTCTCTATCGCAGCAGATCCCCTGGAAAAACCAAATATTGAACAATACCTCCTGCGAATGGATCATGTTCTTGAGGTATACGAGACGCTTGAACCCAACGACTTCCTTGCAAAGGTAAGGGTTTCTGAAATTGCAGAACTCAAAAAAGACATTCTGATTCCGCTGAGCGAGCTTCATGGTGTACGCGAGATAAAACCGATTCTGACCGTAAAGAAGGTGAAAGAGCAGTTCTGGAATATTGAGGAGTACGATTTACATGGATATTAGTGTTTTAAACAGTTTTTTGGCGATAATCACGCTTGCACTGGGCGGAGCTCTTATCGTCTATATGTATGAGGCATACAAACTTGTGAAGCAGCAGAGCATTCTCCTGCTGATGTACGGGGTCTTTACACTGATCATCGGTATCGTTCTCCCGGACATTATCGCACTCTTCTTCCAGGATCTGTTGACGATATTCTGGTCGGAGATCTTTTCAAGATGCCTTGCAATCATCGGTATATGCGTCATAATATATTCGATACTCAGGGGTTAAGAAGATGCAGAACATTACCAGTTCGTTTGCAAGAGACTGGCAATTTGTTAAGATTTCAAGAAGCTGGAAGCCTCATGATTTTTCAAAGGATGTTCTGGAAAAACTGATCCTTGAAAATGACAGAAACATCAACGAAAAGATCAGCACGATAGTATTCGATCTCGGGCGAAAAGAGGGGACGGAGATAAAAAACAGGCTTGGCAAGCAGATGGAGATCCACACCGTCCTTGAAGGGATTCTTCTTATCTCGGGAAACGACTATATGATTGAGAAAAACGGTGAAAAGACCGAGATTGTCATATCAAAAAAGGGAAAGGCTAAAGATAACGAGATGGGAAATCCGGATATCATCTACTTCCCGTATCTCAAGGGAGTCGTCAAATCTGTAATCCCCGATTCGAAATTTCTTGATTCGGGCGACAGCCTTACAATCTACTTTTAATCCCGTCTTTGTCTGACAAATTTTTTAGGGGAAACGTTTTACCCATACCTACTATGAATTGTGAATTTTATTTCTCTTTGATATGCGATATAACTTAACTGTTCAAAAAATTAAAATGCACAAAAGCTATATAACTGCAATAATCAAAATATCTATTGTCAATCCGTAAATCCATAGAACTGGTTTCGGGTTTTTGAGGTGAAAAATAAATGAAGTTTACAAGAGATGAAGAGGGTGTATCACCAGTTATCGGTGTTATCCTTATGGTGGCAATCACAGTCATTCTTGCGGCAGTTATCGCCGTATTCGTCTTCGGCCTTGCCGGAGATCTCGAGAGCAGCGGTCAGAAAGATGTTACAATCAAGACAGGCGTAAACACAGCTGGAAATATCACTTTCACAATCTTTGCTGGTTCTGATGTTGGTACATTATCAGATATACATGTGACAGATGGAACAATTCCTACTGATTTTGCAGGACCATTCTCAATGGGAGAAATTCATCAGACTGTCTACCCAAAATCTGGACCTGAAGTTGTAATCACTGCAGAATTCAATGACGGTACACAGCAGGTTGTTGCAACCGTTAAATAATTAAATTAATTCTTTAATTATTTTTTTGACCGGCTCGTCCGGTTTTTTATTACATTAGAGTTTTAGCTTTTTTTCAGGGATTTTTTTTCTTTAGTTCTTTCAGGCTCTCCCAAGTACCTTCATTAATCTTTCAGGCCATAAGCCCCTCCGGGGCAGACCGATGCTCTATTCGCTCCGCGAATTTTCGCAAAGAGGATAGGGCAGTTTTAATTAACATTCTATTAAAAGTC
>CAYXKC010000109.1:0-4622 GCA_964465295.1 uncultured Methanomicrobiaceae archaeon
GTTCATGACGATATCGAGCTGCAGAACTATATCAAGGAGGCTGTCAAGGTCAGCAGGAAGCATCCAGTCCTGATAGATTCATTCCTCCAGAACGCAATCGAGATCGATGTAGACGCAGTCTGCGACGGGGATGATGTGCTTATTGGCGGTATCATGGAGCATATTGAAGAGGCCGGAGTCCACAGCGGCGATTCCGCCTGTGTAATTCCGCCCCAGTCCCTGTCCCGCGAGGTTATTGATACGGTTCGCGATTACACGAAGAGGATGGCTCTTGGAATAGGGGTTATAGGCCTCATCAATATCCAGTATGCCGTAAAAGACGGGGTCGTTTATGTCCTCGAGGCAAACCCCCGTGCCAGCCGGACGGTTCCTTTCGTATCAAAGGCGACAGGCATCCCGCTTGCAAAGATTGCGGCAAGGGTAATGACAGGCGGCAGGCTGAAAGATTACGATATAGCTGAAAAGGAACTCTCTTACGTAGCTGTAAAGGAGGTTCTTCTCCCGTTCAACAAACTCCCGGGGGTGGATATTACTCTCAGCCCTGAGATGAAGAGTACAGGAGAGGTTATGGGAATCGATTACGATTTCGGGCGGGCGTTTTATAAGGCATGCGTATCGGCCGAAAACCAGCTGCCTCTCGAAGGAAAGGTCTTCATCTCGGCAGGAAGCGAGTACAAGTACGATCTTGTTCCGGTTGCGGAGAAGTTGTGCTCTCTAGGCCTCTCCCTCGTCGGTACAAAAGGGACGGTGGAGACTCTCCGTGAAAACGGGCTTGATGCGGCTCTTGTCAGAAAGGTGCAGGAGGGATCCCCCAATGTCATCGATTTCATGAGAAGAGGGGAGATCAACCTGATTATTAACACGCCTTCCGGCAAATATTCACGCCAGGATCACATGCAGATTATGAGAGCGGCACTCGATTATAATATTCCATATATTACAACGGTACAGGCTGCACAGGCGGCGGCGATGGCGATTGAGTCGATGAAGAAGGGTGATATTACGATAGAGCCGCTTTCTCATTATCATAAATCCAACTGAATTTTTATTTTTTTTACAATCCCCGGAAAACCGGGATTACCTGATCTGTTTTTAGCGGTATCAAAAAAGGAAGTTATTATTATAAAACATAAGGCGCTAAATGCCGGTAAAAATGTATTGTATCCCCGGATAATCATTTCCGGGTAAAAAATTGTTATAAATTCTTCAAAATTCCCCCCAGCCAGGGGATGAAATCGTTCTTTCTCGACATCATTCCTTCAAGAAGGACGGGCTGTTTCTCTGCGCCTGTCTTTGAGATGACCAGATCGTCTGCAGCGATATAGAGCTCGCTTGAATTTTCAAACACGCTTGTCAGGAGGACGGCAAAAACATCAACTCCCGAACTGGATTTAATCTTTTTGGAGATCCTGAGGATCTCTTCTGATTTTTTGTGGGAGAACTCGAATGTGGGGATCATCAGCTGCGATATTATTATCTTCTTTCCATAGAGTTCATACTTCTTCGTATCCCTCATGAGAAGTAATTCCATATCTTCATCTTCAAGACTCATCCCTTTTTTAATCAGTTCGGTGCCGTATTCGAGAGGGTCGATTTCGATTATCTTTGAGAGTTCATCGACAATATCGCGATCCTTTTGCGTAGTCGTGGAGAGCCTGAGGACCATCGTATCTGAAAGAATACCGGAGAGAAGCAAACCTGCAATCTCACGGGAGATCTTCTTTCCGCTCTGGAGATATCTTGACGCAATGATCGTGCATGTCGATCCGACAGGTTCGTTGATGAAGCTTATCGGTTTTAGCGTCGATATCGCCCCTATCCTGTGATGATCGATTATCTCGAGTATCTCAGCCTTCTCTATCCCTTCGACGGCCTGGCCGAATTCATTGTGATCGAGAAGAATCACCTGTTTCGATACGTCTTCTAAGAACGTGTTCCTTGAGATCATTCCAAGATATCTTCCGTCGCTGTCGGTAACGCAGGCGGTCCTGTACCTTGAATTCGAGACGAGCTGCTTTGCGTACTCGATTGAATCATCCATTGTAATCGTCGGGACATCGGTTGCCATAACATGGCCTGCAGGCAGTGAAAGGTTGATCATCTTTCCGGTTCCGAATGCATCAAGGCCTGTTGAGAGGAGTGCAACGTCTTTTTCCTCCGCCGCCTTTTTGACCCTTTCACCGACCGGAGCGCCGTCTGCGATTATAAGCGCCGCGATTCCGGCGGATATCAGTGCGAGCTGTGCGGGTTCATTGTCCCCGACGATTGCGACATCGTTCTTCGTCAGCCTGGAGAGTGTAACGTGGAGTGCGTCGATTGCGATATACACCTTCCCCTCGAGGAGGTCTTCTGAAGGAACGATAATTTCGGCCCTGAGTATTCTTTTTAGGGTATCGAGTTTTATCGGGGTTATAGAGAGCTGTTCGATCTTATCCCGCCTCACATATGCCTGGGCAAGGCCGTATTCACTGATAAGGCCTTTCAGGTAGCCGTTTGAGTCCGTTATCGGTACATTACGGACATTTCTTTCGTCCATAATTTTTATAATGTCGATAGTCGGGAGAGTCTCTTCGGCACTCAAAGAGTAGATCTGGGGGAGATCTGCGATAGATGCCTCGACGCTGTCGATTAAACGCGGTTCGTTTACACCGAAATAATCGAGGGCAAACCTTGTTTCGCCGGTAACAGGCCCGCATCTTGCAGCAATATATTTTTTATCGCCCACAGAGTTCAGGAGGTCGGCATATGCTATCGCACTGCATATAGAATCCGTGTCAGGATTTTTATGACCTATAACATATATTTCGTTCATGATTATCCGGAGTTATTGCTTCACATAGGAATTGATCCAAAATGTTATCATATTTTTGCTGAACCATGATAATCGGGCTGGAAACATTAATTTATGTTCAGGATATTCAATGGAAATATTTATTTCTTATTGTGTAGACAGTTCATTAACCGGTGCCGGAGAATTAAAATGGACGTTATCAAGATACCTCCTATGGAGAAGGAAGAGTACAACAGACTGATTGAAGAGGGATACATTTGCCGGATCGCTTTTCAGGGCGAAAAACACCCTTATATGGCTCCTTTCCTCTACGTTTTCGATGGCAAATTCCTCTACTTCCTCTCAACAAAGTACGGGCGGAAGAACGATCTATACAGGTTAAACCCTTACGTGTGCGTTGAAGTCGAGAGATATTCATCGGACCTTTCCTGTTACAATTTTGTAACTATGCAGGGATACCTGGTCCAGGAGGAGGATTCCATCACCAAAAAGCAGATCAGGGAGATGTTTGTCGATATGATAAGGGATAAGAAACTCTCCCAGAACATTCTTGGAGCTCTCGGCCATGCCCCCTCGGACCCGATCGAATCGATCGCCACAGAGGAGAGATCGAATATCTGGAAACTCACCGGGGTTACGGATATCGTGGCTCTTAAAAATCTCTAAACTTTTTTCTGATATGGAAGTTTCACAGGTTTTTTCCAATAAGAAACAGTTCCTCGATCTCCTTCTTCTCGGAGACGAACAGGAGGACATGATCGACAGGTATCTTGAAGCAGGCGATATGTTCGTACTATATGACGGGGATCTGAAATCCGCCTGTGTCGTCGCAAAGATTGAAGAGAGGACTTTCGAGTTAAAAAATATCGCTACGTATGAGAATTTTCAGGGGAAGGGTTACGGGGAATACCTTGTCAGGTTCATCTTCGATCATTACAGGGGCAGGGGCGATACAATGTACGTCGGGACAGGGGATGTTTTATGGATCAGGTCTTTTTATGAAAAATGCGGTTTTGAATATTCCCACCGGATAGGGAATTTTTTTACGGATAACTATGACCATCCCATCTACGATTCCGGCGTTTTGCTTAAGGATATGATCTATCTCAAAAAAGAGCTGAACTGATTTTTATACAATAGTGACATGGCTCCCGTCACAGTTATCTTTATTATTCTCAGGGAAAGTATTCTGTGATACCATAATACAGGAGCGGCACACATATGGAAACCACCTTCATAACCGGATTAAACGACCTGAACTGGGAAAACTTTGTAGAGAAGACCGAAAAGCCTGTGATAGTAATGTTTTACAGCGAGTCCTGCCCGCATTGCAGAACGATAAAACCCTATTTTGAGGAATATGCAGGAAAGTATCATGAAAAGATGAACTTCGGGATGCTTGATATCAAAGACTCCGTCTGGATCGGCGAGAAGTTCGGCGTGATGGCGACCCCGACCTTCAAATTCTTCTGCGGCGGCCGGCCGGTCCAGGAGCTCGTGGGAGCGGTGTTCCCGAAGATTATCGAGAAGAGGATTGCCGAGATGATCGAGCACGGGCATGAATGTGCGGAGAAGTCGACCGAGATTAAATATGAAGTTACCGGCTATGCGTGATTTTTTTTGATTAAACATCTATTTTACACTCTTTAGTCTTGTTTTCCCCGGCTAAATTATGATGAGGAAGAAACTACTTTTATCTTTATTCAAAACATTGAATTTCATAGGGAAAAAGGGGAGATTTGATCTATGAATGACTGGAATTATACGAAGAAAGGGGCGAAGGTTGGCCTAATTTACGGGTTGACTTATTCGTTGTGTATTCTTCTGGGAA
>CAYXKC010000110.1:0-4559 GCA_964465295.1 uncultured Methanomicrobiaceae archaeon
CTGTTGTTTCTCCCGCGACAAATGATTTATCTCCTTTTTTATCGAACCAATAAGCAATAGAGAAGGGAGAAACCGATTTGAAGTCACCATTTAGTATTCTCGCAGATTTCATCACTTCAAGACCAAAACTGACCGCAGCGATTGTAATCATCTGGTTTATAATCTCTATGTACGGGATGACGCTCGTCTACATGAAATCAGGAAACGACACCTATGTCGATAAGAATTCGAAGACCGGAATTAACCTCGACCAGTACCAGGAACTTTTCAGTTCCGATGCAATAATGGTTATTTTCGAATCAGACAATGTTCTCGATCCCGAAACTCTTGAATACATGGATCTGCTGATGGCCGACTTTTCCAACGAAGGTGGCGTCAAAGAAGTCTCAGGGATCTCCGATATGATAAAAAACATAAACGGGGGAGTCCTGCCCGGTTCCCAGGCCGAGATCAATACAATAAAAAATTCCCTTCCGGAAGAGACCGTAAACAGATACCTCCCCTCCAACATGATGACCATCGGGGTCATACAGCTCGAAACCGGAATATCGGAAGAGAAACAGGAATCCCTTCTCAACTCGCTCTATACAATAATCGCCATCTCTGATACACCCCCGGCACTCACTATTACCCTTTCAGGATCCCCGGCATTCAGCCAGCAGATGAACGAGGAGATGGGAGAATCCACAGGCGTCCTGATATTTGCCGCAATGGCGCTGATGATTGTTGCAGTCGCAATCCTCTTCTCACATGTATCATACCGTTTCCTCCCTGTCGGGATCGTCTTTACCGGCCTCATCAATACATTCGGAGTCATGGGCCTTGCGAATATTCCGATAAGCATGGTAGTCATCGCCGCATTCCCTGTATTAATAGGAATAGGAATAGACTATGCAATCCAGTTTCATTCAAGGATTGATGAAGAGGCAAGACGCTTCGGCGACATCGAACAGGCCGCCAGGAAGACAATTGTCTCCTCCGGCCCTGCAATCCTTTACGCAATGATTGCAACATCGCTGGGTTTCATTGCAATGTACGCCGCCCCGATCCCAATGGTAGTTGATTTCGGGCTCACATGCCTGATTGGAGTTATATGCTGCTACATCTCTGCTCTTCTCATGGTACCTGCGTTCTGTATTCTCTTCAGGTACAGGCCGAAAGAAAGTAATGGCCGGGGTCTTCAGTCAAAGATTGAGGCCTACGACAACCTCCTCGGAAAAACTGCACTTGCGATTGCAAGAAAACCGGTAATTATCCTGCTCATACTGGGTTTTGTAGCCGTCATCGGGATCCAGCTTGACGAGAGAGTTCCGATCAGCTTCGACGAGGAGACCTTTGTCCCGCCCGACATGCCGGCGGTCATCGACATGAAAAAGGTCACAAGGACCATGGGATCGACAGACAGTATGACCGTACTCGTAAAAGCGGATAACCTCTATGACCCGGCAATATTGAAATGGATCGATGAATTCGGGGATTATGAAGTCGGGCTGAGAGGAGAACTGAAGGGTGTTTCAAGTATTGCAACTCTTATCAAAAAATACAACGGCGGTTCCATACCTGATACGGAAGAAGGTGTGAAACAGGTACTCGGGATGATCCCGGATGAAACAAAACAGCAGTATATCAGCGGTAAAATGAACTCTGTTATTGAGTTCAATATGAAAGAGATTGAACCGGATGTTTTCCATACTCTTGTAGATAATGTAAAAAAAGACCTTGACTGGAACTATCCCCCTCCGGGTGTTGAAGCAGGCCTTACCGGCCAGACCGACCTTCACATCACCCTGATGGACGGGATTCGTGAAGGCAAGACACAGACAACCTTTATCGGATTCATACTGATATTTGCATGGCTTCTCCTGATATACAGGAGAATCTCGGCAATATCTCCCATCATACCGATCATAATGATCGTCGGCTGGAACGGGGCGATAATGTACGGGTTCGGAATCGAGTACTCCCCTATGACAGCAGTACTGGGATCGATGACAATAGGTATCGCTTCCGAGTATACCATACTGATAATGGAAAGATATACCGAGGAGCGTTCGTTTGGAAAGAACAGGATTGAAGCCATACAAATCGGAGTCCAGAAGATCGGAACGGCCATTACAGTTTCCGGACTGACAACGGTATTCGGGTTCTCCGCACTTCTGCTCTCTTCATTCAATATAATAAAAAATTTCGGCATGGTCACGGTCATCACCGTCGGCTTCTCTCTTATTGGAGCAATCGTAGTCATGCCGGCTGTTCTTTCGATAATGGGAAGATATGAAAAAAACACTCCGGAAGACCTGGCAGGATTGAATCTACAATAAATCCTGCAATAAAGCTATTTTATTAAAAGACTTATATTTTCAGAAGGTGATCTCTTGGACACTTATGACTATGCCAGGGAAAAGACAATAATCCAGACAGGAATAAAGCTGAGCGCAAATACATACCAGCTGTCTGTAACAAATTACCGACTGGCATTCGTGCCCCGCGAATCTACCGGGGTCTCTCCGTTTTCATACTATTATGAACATATCACGGGTTTTAGGCCGGTGCAGAGCGGCTATTATGAACCCTGTATAGAACTTTCGATTAGATACTCCAACGGGATGACCGACATAATGCAGATGGTCTTTGCAGACGCGGGCGACCGGGATCGGACCCTGTATGCGATAACAAATGCGTCCTCGGAGAGGCTGGCGGAGATCGAGGCAGAGAAAAACCCGCCCCTGGGATCAGGCCGGGACCTCTCGATGCAGAACGAATACGGCCAGTACCATGACGATTATATCCGGGAGGAGAAGTCTTCAGGAGGATACGACGATTACGATACCGCAGTGGCAGGCAAAGCCTATGGCGCGATGGATTTCGGCAACGGCTACATGTCCTTCTTCGATAAATTCACCGGCCTGATAAGAGATCCCTCGGGGACATTCCCCTCTCTTTATTCGGACGAATTAAGCGACGGCCTGAAGTTCATGCTCGTCATGATGGCGATATCGGCGCTGGTAAATACGATGCTGACAGGATTCCTTGCAAGCAAGATTCTCCCCGGGCTCGAGACCTTCTCGGGCCTCGGGAGCAATCCGGCCTCACTCGCGGTCCTGCTGATCGAGGTATTCATCTTCCTCGTACTTACTCTCTCGGTCTACGGTCTGCTTACGTTCGCGATAACAAAGATATTCGGGGAAGAGATGTTCCCCGACGAATCGCTGAAGATTACGATGTATTCGTCCGTTCCCTTCGCAACAATAGGCCTTATCCCCTTCTTCGGCCTCTACATCGCCCCGGTATGGACGGTATATCTCCAGGCGAAAGGGCTTGTGGAATGCAACGAGATCGACGACCGTGTCGCGCTCGTCTCGTCCGTTGTCGCCGCAGTCATTCTCGCAGCACTTTTCTATATAGTGATAATAAGCGGAAAGGTGGGATTCTAATGAAAAAGAACAGAAATATAATAATTGCAGTCACTGCACTGATACTAATATTATGGACAGCCGTTATTCCTGCGGCGGCAGAATTCGTACCCGAATTCAGCTGGCAGGTTTACAGGATAGATACTGAAAAATGGACCGAATACCCCGACTATATCAAATACTCGGGCACAATCTACGAGGTTCATTTCACCGATGAGACCACCGGAGGAACTCCTACTGCATGGAACTGGGAGTTCAGCGAAGAAGACTGGTGGGGATCGAGCAAAAAGAACCCGGTATACATATACACCGAGGAAGAGGTCGATGCGGCAGATGACAGGTTCAAGGTTACACTGAAGGTAAATGACAACAGTGGAAATTTCGGAGAGGTATACCATTATGTATATGTCATAGAGGACCCGTGGAACCCGTACCCGATATATGAAAAGACGCCCAAACCTACGGCCACCCCGACAACGGTCGCCACGACCGCTCCGCCTACAACAGTAGCGACAACGATACCGACAACACCGACAGCGGAGCCAACCGAACCCCCGGCCTTCACGGCAAATATTCCGGGGATCTCCGGCGAACTAAACAAACTAAAGACGGCCTTCAACGACCACCTGCAGGTCATCATCCAGATCTTCAGGAACATCGGATTAGTGAAGGACTAATTCTCTTTTTTTTCTTTTTAAGGGCATAAGCCCCTCCGGGGCAGCCCCATGCTCAGTTTGCTGCGCAAACTTTTGCAATCACGATAACCCGTCCTGGATACTACCCTTCGGGTAGTCTCGGCCGGGAAGAAAAAACTTCCATAACTACGAACCGGTAACCGAAGGTCGCCCGGGGAACCGATTGGGGCGTCAGCCCTTCGGTAAAAAACAGGGAAGTCCCGGCCCATCCCCTCTGGCAACTTGTCACGGTTGAGGGGGGGGGGCACAGGGGGGGGTACACCCCCCCCTCCATAAAAATTCATGAGAGAACTCTAATCAGTTCACTCCCGGACCCCGCACCCGCACCGGCCGATCGTAAAAACAACAATAACAGACAAAAGTGCAGTAAAAACGAAACCAGTGAAATAATTTACATACTGCGATAAAAGACCCGATACAAACGGGAGAAAAGTCATTCCGCCGTATGCAG
>CAYXKC010000111.1:0-4496 GCA_964465295.1 uncultured Methanomicrobiaceae archaeon
CAGGTCAACCTTCTCTTCAAAGGCGACGCGTTCACATCGGACGAGAACGGGTTTTATGCCACGATACTTGAACTTCACAAGAAAAAGAAGATCAAAATTAAAGAGAAAGATGATAAAAAAGGTGTCCTGATCGAGATTTTAGACAGCACCTCCGGCGACAGGTACGAGCAGAGGGTGCTCAGCTTCATAAATGCAAACTCCGGTGCGGACGGTATTCTTGATACGGGGTACTTCGAGGAAGTTTCAAAGAATGCATCAAAATCGACGGCGGACGAAAAAATCGCGATGGCCCTCAAAGAAAACCTCAACTCGCTCATCTCCGAATCGGACGAATCGCTTTCCGGAAAATATGCAGTCGACGGAAGAGGATTTCTTCTGCCGTTCTACATTGCCGGTGCGCTGATTATCATCGTCTCGATAGGAATCCTCTTCCTCTTCCCGGATGCCTCATCCCTCCTGTTCCTCGGCGCACTCCTGGGAGGAATTGTAATAATCCAGGCGATAATCGCAACGGTATTCCCGTCCACACTGTTCGGTCACTGGAAAGATGACTATTACAAAGAAAAACTCGAATGGAATTCATTCAAAAACTTCCTCTCCGACCTAAGCCAGATAAAAAAATACGGTACAGAAGACCTCAGTATGTGGGGCGAATGGCTTATCTACGGAACTGCACTTGGTGTGGGCGACAAGGTTGAATCGGCAATGAAGGAGATGAATGTGGATATATCCCAACAGGGCTACTTCTATCCGCACTACATCTGGTTCGCAGGCTTCCATACGATCAGCTCATTCTCTCCCCCGTCACAGGGAGGATCGGGAGGAGGATTCGGTGGCGGCGGCGGTTTCGGCGGCGGCGGTGCCGGTGGCAGATAGAACCCATCTTTTTTTCCCTGCTTAATTGAAAGAATATTTTTTTCGGGTAAAAGGTTTAACAGGTAAAACCAGCATGACAACACCCGGAGATGAACCTGAAAAAAAGAGGCCGCGACTTCCGCCTTCACTGAAGGATATCGTATATGTTGCAGTGATATCCGCACCTTCGCCGGGAAAAAACAGCAACTTCGAAGTACTC
Source organism: uncultured Methanomicrobiaceae archaeon (assembly GCA_964465295.1). Classification (GTDB taxonomy): domain Archaea; phylum Halobacteriota; class Methanomicrobia; order Methanomicrobiales; family Methanomicrobiaceae; genus Methanolacinia. The sequence goes on from CAYXKC010000111.1 coordinate 1,076, forward strand.
GCAATATCGATGTCCGATTTTTCGATTATCAGGCTGAAGTATTCAAGGAAGACGAGGCTTTCCCCCGGGACGGTTATCGATCTCAGGGATTTCGGGGAGCTTACCCATTATTCGATCGACGACAACATTCCCCCTGAAACACTTGGGGCAAGGGAGAGGTCATATATCGGCAAAGCCCTCATTGCAGCAGGCAAAAGACACCCGATAGGGCTAATTAAATCGCAGACAATGCCTCTTGAGGGAATAAAAAACCTGTTCGTTCTCCTGAACATGACCGATGCGGAAAGGATCGAAGTTTTTTATGAAGAGCTTAGGAAGGCCTCTTTTAACGAAACTATAGTTCACAGGGATATCTTCGGCATTTTTGTCAGGGCCTTTTCAGGTTGCAGGAACCCCCCGGATATCAGTCAGCAGGAGGCGCTGATAAGCATATGTGGAAACAGCCCCGGGGTAATTGCCGAATTATCAGAAGGATTCCTTGAGTATCTCAGGGAAGAATGATTTTAAGTCCTGCCGCATCTCCTCAGGCTTACAACAAGAGATCTCTCTTCGGCTTCGCCACCACCACACCCTGTTATTCCTATTGAACCGTCATAAGCGGAGATCAGCAGTCTTGTTACGTACATGGGAATATTTGACGAACTGAGGGTTTCATTCGGGTGCATCTTAAGCATACCGTCGATAATGTCGATAATCCCTGAGCCGCTCTCATCTGTAATTATCACCGAGATCTTATCCTTCTCATTCACGTGGCGGATACTAAGGGAGATCTCTTCGCCGCTGTTCCTGAATATATTCATGATATTGATGAAAACATAGGACAGATTGTCGTTTGCATACACGAAATAAAGGGCGCGATCGTATTCTATATCCATATCGGCAAAATGATAGACTGCGCCTCTCAATACCGAATCCAGGCATACAGGTTTTAATGACCTCTTGCCTTCAAGCAGGGTTTCATAGATTACCCGAAGGTTGTTGACAATGTCCATTCTCGGACCGATCTTCTTGATCAGTCCGGTTTTAAACCTGGATTCAGCTTCATCGTCCGAAACGCCGCTTCGCCGGATAATAGTGTTCCAGATCCTGTCATTCTCCCTTAAGGCGATTCCGAGGAAATTTTTGATTGAATTATACTCCCTTTCAAACTTATCGTCAATTATCCCCTTGACAATAATAGTGCCGGCTTCCTTCCCGATCTCTTCAAGAGTGGCTTTTTCAAACGGACTGAAAGTGGAATTGTCCTCTTTGGTAACATACATTACCCCGACAACGGCATTTTCGGAAAAAAGCGGAATGCCCGCATACGAGATTGCACCGAGATCCTCGAGTATCTTTACATCAAATATCCCCGGAGGATCCCCCGGGAGATTCTCGACATACCTGGGCTGACCGGCATAGAATGTAATATTGTACGGCCATTCGCGGATATTTATCAGATTATAACGCTCCATGAACCAGATCGGAACATTCCTCGCCGACTTCAAACGTGCATTCGAAGGGTCGCTGTTCTTCAGGTAGATCATACCGGACTGAAAACCGCATCTTTCAACCGTCTCCTCGAGGATTTTCTCCAGTATCTCCGAAAGCGAGAAACCTGAAGCTGCCGCCTTTAGAACCGAATTTACGATTTCGATCTCTCTCAGCCTCAGGGCAGTCTCCTGCTGTGATTTTTTGCTCAGCGAAATATCCCTGATCGAGTACTGGAAACCTGCAATCCCCTCGTATATGACAGGGACAAAAGATATCTCGATATCGATGGCTTCCCTCCCCCTGATCTTCACATTCTCCTCTACAGGATGGATGAATGCCTCGGTTCTCGTCCTGGAAAAGATCTTTTCCATATTCTCCCTGGACTCGCTTTCGATAAATTCCAGAGGGGATTTGCCGATAATATCATAACGGTTCCCCTTTCCGAAGAACCTGATTCCGACCTCGTTGATATATGCAATAACATCCCCGATAAGCACAAAGACGGGTTCGGACTGGTTTTCAACGAGGTAGCTGAAATGGAAGTACTGGTCGACCTGCCGGCCGGCCGGATTCAATCCGTCATGCGATAAGGATTCGTTAATCCCGGCTGCACCCAGACTCTCCGAATTCCCGGATTTAAGGAAATTCTTTCCGAGTTCAAGCGATGAGATGAATATACTTCTGGTATCGGGAATTCTTGCAGCAGTGAGAATCAGCTTATGCTCTTTTTTTTCAGTATCGATAACCCTGAACTCTGATGTTTTGGGAGAATTATACGGATCTTCAAGCCTCTTTTTAAAAAAATTGATGAACAGGACCACTTCATCGTCGGGAACGAGCGATAAGAAGTTGAAATCTTCTTCCAGAACTTCGTAACCGAGCCGGGTTATCTCAAAAAAGACTGAATTGGCCAAGATCAGGCGGTGATCTTCATCAAGAATAAAATTTGCTCCACCGGAGATATCATAGATGCTCTCCCCTGTATCGCTGGAGTAATCAGAGATCATCAGTTATCCTCCTGTTTCCATTCCGTGAATATTCATGTAATATACCCCCCATAACAAGACTCCTGAAATAAAACTATATAGCTACATTATTAAAAATTTCCTTTTTATATTCAGGGGGAAAAATTCGAAACCGTCTCAGGCATTTGTATCATTGTAAATAATATTATAAATACAGGACAAAACTCAAAGACAGCAAATGAATATTGATGAAGACATGACCAGGTGCAAACCCGTAAGGGGGATCATCTTCGATATGGATAACACCCTCTACAACTTCTTCGACGCCAAGATGCTTGCATGCAACAGGGCTGCAGAAATTATCGGGGCAGGGAGCGGGGAGGAACTCTTCAGGTATTTCCTTTCAGGAAAACACGGATTTGAAGATATTGAAAATATCCGTGATTTTATGAACGATAAGGATGTTTTAAGCGAAGATATTTTCACTGAAGCCTCGGCAGTTTATGAAGAGATCAAACTGGCCTCAATTACACCCTACCCGGGAGTTATGGAGCTGATTCCGGCAATAGCCGAAACCGGTATCGGAATGACGATAGTTACCGACGCAGAAAGCAGGCAGGCCAGGGAGAGGCTTACGAAAATCGGTCTTTACCACCATTTCCAGTCTGTGGTAACACCTGATATTACCGGTAAAAGAAAACCCGACCCGGCGAATTTTTATAGTGCGATGGAGATCATGAAAACCATTCCTGAAGAGACCATGGTAGTCGGCGACAGCCCGAAAAGGGAGATCGAGCCGGGAAACAAACTGGGCCTTACAACGGTATATGCCAAATACGGCGACTGGATTAAAACTCCCTTCCCGTCGATAAAACCGGTTCACGTGCTCGAGAGTTTCTACGACCTCAGCGACATTCTCAAACTCTGATTTTACATGAAAGTTACCTTGTAACTTACATGAAACAGCGCCTGAAACATTCGTT
>CAYXKC010000112.1:0-1234 GCA_964465295.1 uncultured Methanomicrobiaceae archaeon
AGATCGCCGGTATTGTTCCTCCACCTTTGGTCCTTATAGGTTTCATTATCACTAAAGCAGGTTTCGCTACCCTTAATTCGGATTCTCCCATTTGCTCAGCTCTTCTCTTGTGGTAGGCTGTAAGTATTGTTGAGTCATTAATACAGGTTTTTTTTGAATTAGTGCAAAACTCAATTAATTCATTGGACAGATTTTCATTATCGCCATCCATCATAATCGCCGTAATCACTACATACCAATGATGTTATTTAATAGTTTCCATAAATAAAGTAAAATTAAAAAATGCAAATTAGGGTTTTTTTGGCTTTAAGGGGGACATGACCTCAAATCGTTCGCTTTCCTCAGCCTTCCTAAAAACCTCAGGAGGTGAGGAGATGATATTATCAAATTCTTTTAACTCTTCGGGAGGTTTTTCAAACTCCTTCCTTTTTCTGTCATCATTCATACCATCACCAAATATAAACCTAGTTTAACTAGACCAGAGATATAATTAATCATAAAAAAAATCAAACTCTCAGTCCCTTATTTGTTCAACGAAGGGTCTTCACCCCCTATAGAAACCTCAAAAATTATTCACAAATATTATAGATTCCCGGACGGGTAGCGTCCAGGCCGGGCTATCATCATTGTGCGAAAATTTGCATAGCAAACTGAGCTCGGGCTGCCCCGCCAGAGGCTTATATCCTTACAAAAAAAGAGAAATCCTTCAAATAATCGCCGTGACCTGTTTTAAGACGTACTCGGCATCATATATGCCCGACTCCCTTCCGGAGATCGTCACACCGCCGGGGATACTGACATCGATAATCGCGACGATATTGCCACTGAGCACTCCTCCGGTTGAATCGTTCTTCTCAGACCAGATGAAGGCATCGTCAGCCTTCGGGATATAGGGTTTTTCCATATTGAATCCCTTATATTCGCTCTTCGTATCATCGAACCTGTTCTTAGCCGAATCGGTAGAGGAGCAGACGAAGACCATTATCTCGGCGGTGTTGCCATTCTCGTTGCTCATCTCGGCGGTGCAGGTGCTGCCACTGCATCTGACATCCGATACCAGCCAGTTCGACGCAATTGCATCAAGACCCTCTTTGATATTATCAATCTCGCTCTTTGCAGCCGGGACCTGCGTCACCGCTGCTGCTGTTGCAGAACCTGCATCCTGCACGGCCGTCGGCGACGGCGTGTATACCTTCTGGCTGTTGTACGACGACGTGCATCCCGCCGAAATCAG
>CAYXKC010000112.1:1334-4491 GCA_964465295.1 uncultured Methanomicrobiaceae archaeon
GCCCGGCGACAAGGTAGATGTGAAGGTAGTCCATCTTCCTTCCGGGACTCTCGTATACGACCAGACGGTGATGGTCCAGTAGGTCAATTTGGGATTTAACTGTTTTTCGGCCGGCTAAAAGAAGATCAGAATCACAATTCCGATGCAGGCAACCTTCGCTGTCATACTCGCCGCATACGCAATCACCGCAACCCTTACCCCGTCCTTTCCGAAGAGACCGATATACAGGGGAACCGAGTACTTCAGGTATATCATCGTGATTATTATCATGCTCCCGAGGATGAGGGTGACGAGAGCCTGCCCGAATGTGAGCATGCCGGTATCGGTCATCGAGCCTACGACCGCATACCCTGCAGAAAAATGCATGAACTGGGCCAGGAGTGCAGCGGATGCCTCCCCCGGAAGACCGATAAGGTTTAAAACAGGGTCGAAAATGACGTTCAGGTAATCAAGAAGACCCGAGAGGGTGAGGAGCCAGAAGATCGTCATGGTGATGATAGTTACCGGGAGGATCTTCCTGAGTGGCTTTTTAGACTTTTCAATCGCCTTCTTCAGGGACTCAAGATCCGGCCTCTTAAGTTTTCCAGTCTCCTCTACCCTTTCGTACTCCTTTTCGGGGACTGTTCTCTTCTTTCTTACAACCAGATTGGTGTACACGAGCGCCCCGCACACCTGCAGGAAGGTCGAGAAGAGGTTGAAAAGAGTATATATCACGCCAAGAACCGGGCCGAGTATTGCGACTGCAGTCGGAAACTGTGCCCTGAAGAGCGATTCGCCGAATACCGCAGGAAATGTGCCGATGATGAGCGAAGGAACGATCTCCTCCTTTCCGACCTTTCCCTCCCTGTAATACCCTGCGAGCATCGATTTTCCGGCTGTCGGGTTAATAACCATCGAAAGTATCGAGACCACGGCTTCCTCCGATAGCCCGGATAACCTGCAGAAAGGAACCGAGATTACCTTAAGCCTCGATATGATTCCGGTTTCGGATACCAGGTTGACGAGGACTATCCCTGCTGTGATTAGAAGAACGGCCCTTATGGTGTAGTCGATAAATGAAATATACTGGATATCCGAAAACATGCTACCAATAAATAGAGGATAACAAATTCATAAAATATTCCATTATATTCAAAATTCGGGAATAACAGTAAATAACCGGCCCGATGCCGTTTTTGACGACAAGATATATAATGAATGGAAATATATTATCAAACATGGGTCTAAAAACCCAGAAAAAACCCGAATATTCTTTTTTTACAGCACTGTCCCGCGAAAAAATTTCAGTCAGCAGAATTTTCACGAGGTTTTGTAATATGACGCATGCACATATGGAACCGCCGGAACGATGGATCGGGATCGACCTTAACACAACAGGCTACGCTGCAGTGGTGGCACACCCGGAGACAGGGTTTACAGCAAAACTCGGGTGGGAGGCCCGTCTCATCCACGACGGCTTTTCCAGGGAGAGAAAGAAGCTCAGGAATAAAAAGAGAAACAGGAACATAAAGAGGCTGAACCAGAGAGAGAACGGCCAGCTCCGTGACCTGAACAGGCACTTAAGCAAAGAGATCGTCAGGATTGCATCCGATCTCGGCTGCGGTATCAAATTCGAGCGGCTATCAAAAAGCGGATATCCAAGAAAGATTAAAGGTGGAACAATCGCCGATTTTTCGATCAACAACTGGTACTTCAGCCATCTTTGCCAGATGGTCGAGAACCGGGCGGTAAGGCGGGGGATCTCCGTACTCTATGTCGATCCTACGTTTACATCCCAGATCTGCAGCAGGTGCGGGGCCCGCGGCAGGAGGCACAGGAAGGTCTTCCAGTGCCCCGAATGCGGCTATATCGGACATGCCGACGTAAACGCGGCATTCAATATCGCAAGATCGCCGGTGAACCGGTTTGAGGAGAGCGAAAAGAGAGAATATGAAGAGGTGATGACCAGAGTATACAGGGAGATCAGGAGAATAAACGCTCATAAAAAGGCCCTCCGGCCCTGCAGTACTGACTGGTCGGCGTTTCCGGCGGAATCATTCCGCTTTCTCTTCGGAAACGGGGCCTGCGAGGTCTGAGGTTCCCTTTCAGGCTTCAGCAAACAATTTATTTTTTCGCGTTTTTATTCTATTCAGGTAAAGAGTATGAGATACAGCATTACAGGTGACAATCTCCAGTTTGTCACGATGGAGATCGAAGACGGCGAGACCGTCTGGGCTGAGGCTGGCGCAATGGTCTATATGAGCGGGAATATCGACATGCAGGCCGAACTCCAGGGCGGACTTCTTGGCGGAATCAAGAGAAAGCTTGCAGGCGAATCCTTTATGGTCACGAACTTCACCAGCCGCGGGGGTGCGGGAGTGGTTTCCTTCGGCGGAAACGCCCCGGGCAAGATATTTGCAATGGATATGACGGGAAGGGAGTTCATAGCCCAGAAGGACGCGTTCCTCTGTGCCGAAAAGGGCGTCAGCTGGGAGATTGCCTTCCAGAAAAGGCTCGGCTCCACTTTCTTCGGCGGCGAGGGCCTGATACTCGAGAAGGTTTCAGGCTCGGGGATGGCGTTCTTCCATGCCTGCGGCGATCTTGTCGAGATCGATCTCCAGCCGAACCAGACATACAAGATTGCAACAGCCCACGTCGTCGGGTGGGAACCGTCGGTAAGCTACGATATCCAGGCGGCAGGAGGGATAAAGACCTCGGTATTCGGCGGCGAAGGGTTCTTCCTGACGACCCTCACCGGGCCGGGGAAGATCGTAATCCAGTCGATGACACTCCCGCAGCTTGCAAACTCGCTCATACCGTTCCTCCCGCAGCCCTCGAACTCCAGTTGAGGCGGGGACGGGAGACTGATTTGAAAGGAGAGTTTAAGATATGGAGATTGATACAACGAGATCAAGGGCAGGATGGGCATTACTTGCAGCGATATTGCTGATTACCGCAATAATACTCATCCTCTTCTTCCTCGAGTACCTTTTGATCGGCTTCCTGCTGCTGGCGGGAATGCTCATCGTCCTCGCCCTTGCGGCGATCGTCGTCTCTGCGGTCATGATCGTCCCGATGTACGCCCTGAAGGGAACGGTCGTCGAAGAGGGTTATTACTCGATGGACGAGGTTCATGCGGTTGAAAACGAGAGGAAGGATTGATCTTTCTTTTTTTTGA
>CAYXKC010000113.1:0-4398 GCA_964465295.1 uncultured Methanomicrobiaceae archaeon
CTTTGCATTCACCACGCACTCTTCAGCCTTATAACCCCCTCGTCCCAATCCTTCTTTCGTGCCTAAACGGGCACAGGAAAAAAACATGACAGAAAGAAGCGAACATAAAACTCACTGGCACCCAACAACCAACTTTAACTCTCTAGTCCCAATCCTACTCTTGTACCAATAGGCACAGGAAAAAACCAGACCCATCATCCGGATAAAAATCCCAGAAAAGAAAATCTAATCAGCCGCCTCCGGATTCCCAAAAGAAATATCAGTAAATGCCGCATCTATACTGGTATGGATAAGGCTGAATCATCCGTAAAGGGCACAGGCATAATATCCATCTTTGAAAAGGAGATAAAAAAGATCCAGGATGAGATCGACAGACATGATTCGGGCGGATATGAAAATATTGCAGTGATAGCCGAGCCGTATTCAGGAATCGAGCACATCTTCGACAAAATACTCGGCGACAACTCGCAGAAGATAAACAATATCAAATTATTCAGCCCCGTAACAGACACGGATTTTTTTTCAAACCTTTACGCGGGAAAGAAGATCGCCCTGGTGCACAACTGCCAGTACCTCTATACAAGAAAGTGCGGCGGCTTTGACATACTCGATCATTTCATGAATCTCGTAAGCTCCGAAGACAGGCTCTTTATCACGGGGTGGAACAAATTCGCCTGGAACTACCTAAAAGAGATCACCAACATCGAAGATCTCTTCGAGGTCCAAATCACGGTTCCCGAACTCGACAGCAAAAGCATAATGAACCTGATAATGGCCGATGCAAAGGGAAGTATCAGCTTTATCGACGACAGGGAAGTGAAAAGGGACAAATTCCTGTCTGTTGAAAAATGCCAGGTCAGACTCCCTTTTTTGCACACCGAAAAGAGCGTCTGCAAATTAAAACTGAACCCCGGGGCACTTAAGGGAAGAAAAAGCAAAACAAAGGAGGAGATCGAGACAGAGGCGTTTTCGAAGATTACAAAGCTTGCCGGTGGAAAATACGACATCGCCCGAATAATCTGGAAAAATACGATGAAGGACAACGAACTTCGCTTAAGCAAAATTCCCGCTGTCCCAACTGCCGACATATCGAACTTCGACGAGGCATATATCCTCTCGATAATAATATCAATGGATACAGTCGGCTATGAAGACCTGCTTGAAATTGCAGGCAGCAACATCAACTTAAAACAGAAGCTGCAAAGCCTTAAATTTTCAGGGCTGATAGAAATATCGGACAACTTATGCCGGGTCAACCCGGAGGCCGTAAACTCGGTAATATACGAACTAAGAAAAAGAAGGCTGGTGTGGTAGATGGCAAACGAAATTGACGCCCTTGTTGAAGCTATCAGGTTTGACATCGATACTGCACTCTATATCATCTACATAATAATCCTTGCATATATTGCAATTCACCTGGTATCCTTTTTGATAAGAAAGATCGGCGAGAGTGCAGGGTTCATGCGGATTGCTGCAAACATGATAATCCCGCTCTTCAAGATCGCGGTATATCTTATTGCAACCTATCTCATAGTAACATCGGTATTCACACCATCGCTCTCCCAGCTTGTCGCCTTCTCCGGCCTTTTCGGTGCAGCTCTCGGTTTCGGGTTAAAAGACGTCTTTTCAGATATAGTAGGGGGGATCGTAATCGCGTTCGAAAGGCCGTACCTGATTGGCGATAAGATTAAAATCGGCGATAAATACGGCGAGGTAACCGACATCGGCCTCAGGGCGACAAGGATCGTAACCCCTGACGACAATCTTGTATCCATCCCGAATTTTTCGATATTCAACCAGTCGGCATCGAGTGCAAACGCCGGAAAGACCGAGATGATGGTTGTAACGGATCTCTTCATCGACAGCAGGTGCGATATAGAAAAAGCCGCCGGTATCCTCAGGGAATGCCTGATTACATCGAAGTATATCTACATATCATCATCAAACCCCTATACCGTTCTCGTCGACGATTTCCCGTTTTACAGGCGGCTGAGGGCGAAGGCATACGTCAACGACTTAAGATACGAGTTCGAGTTCAAGTCGGATATTACAAGGAGAACCTGGGCCGAATTCGACAAAAACGGAATAATTGCACCCGCATTTTCCGGAACCGTCATCGGGGACGGACCGGGTTATGAGGGCCGGTAGTTACAGGCTGGAGACTATAAACAAGGACGGGAATCATTCTTTTTTCCCCGGGCCTGATACGGCCTGGATCGGTTCAAAAAAATTTTTCCAGGTGATTTTAATTTTCAAGAGCCCGTTCAGCCGCTCTTCTTATAAGTTCTGCAGGGATCGCCTCATAGATCTCCCCTTCGAAGTTCACAGCCCGGCATTTCACATCATCCTGCCCGGTGATGCATGCACATGATTCACAGGGAGTCTGTGATATTCCCATCCCCTCTACCAGTTTCTCAAGCGGTATCCCGTTGAAGAGAATCATATTGGACTCCACGATCCTATCATTTGGAAGTACCGTCTCTTTCACTTCAATCCGGATTCCCTTCCCGGACATTAAAGGTTTTATCTCATCAAGAACTTCTTTGAGAATGTTTCCGGTTGCAGAGCAGCGCTCGCAGGTGGTGTCGATATTTTCCCCGACATGCCTCCACTCAACAGTTAAAACTCCGGCAGAATTATCTCCACAGCAGCTGCCGCCACAGGCGCAGGGAGTATCCGTTTTATTATCAGGGCAGACACCCGCTCCCTCCCAGCAGGCGGAAACAACAGTCTCGATATCGTCATCGGTGTATGACTTTGAAGGCCCTTTTTCTATTCCAAGATCTGTTACGACAAGATGCCTTCCGATGGGAACACCCTGTGCCTGTGCAATCTTTTTTGCGCAGAGCATCGGGCATCCGTCTAGCACCACGACCTCCTCTGCCTCCCTTGCAGCCTTAACCAGCCCTTCGGAGCCGGTTGCAAGCAGTGCGACACAGGCGATACTCCCAAAACCCTCCTCTGTCAGCGCAATTGCGGCAAGGTTCGTAATCTGTCCGGTGTTTGCCTGTCCGGCACAGGGGAATATTATTCTCTTTGTTTCGTTCTGCCCGCACGTGCATTTTGGAAACTCAGCCATTCAGTTACCTCCGATTAGCTCCTTTATCTCGGAAACGTCTGCAACCCTTCCGGCGACTTTCACCTCGCCGTCGATTGCAAGAGCCGGTGTAAACATAACATCCCTCTCCATGATTTCGGTAATGTCTTCGATCTTTACAATCTCTGCTGTAACTCCTGATTCCGATACCGCTTTTTCGACATTCTTCATAAGCCTCTTGCATTTCATGCATCCGGTTCCAAATACTTCAATCTTCATCTCAATCATTCTCCATTTTATTTCATCATCTAATATTCCCTTAAACTGCATCGCGGTATCTGCCGTATGCCGGTTCCGGGATATAGTTGTAAATTTTAACTTGTTTCATCAGTTCATCTGTTTTTTTACCCCTATAAAAAGAACATACCGTACACAAATCCCGCAACCGCTGAAAAGACAATCACAAGAGCCGCATATACTATGGTCTTTTTCGGGCCCATTATCCTTGAGATCACAAGAAGGGAGGGCAGACTCACGCTCGGGCCTGAAAGTAGAAGGGCAAGTGCAGGCCCGCCTGCCATAACACCGCTTGTGTACCCGAAGGTCGTCCCGATAACCGGCACTTCAAGAAGAGTCGGCATATAAAGAATCGTTCCGACTATTGATGCCAGGAATGTCGACTCCAGTGAGTTTGTCCCGAAGAACGGCCTGAATACCTCCGGCGGCAGGAAGAACGAGAGCATTCCAAGGGCAAATGTTCCGATAATCAGTATGGGAAAGATCTTCTTTGTAAGATCCCACGTCTCAAGGCCCCATTCGGTAACCTCGTCCCGCTCAAAGTAGTATATCAAAAGAAACGCGACTCCAAGAGTAAGTGCGTAAATTACCGGGAACTTAATCATCCAGTCAGCCTGTGCCGTTCCGGCAATCAGGATTCCAACAAGGAATATGAAGAACAAAGGCACGACCCAGCGTGGCTTTTCTGCATCGCCGACCAGGGGTCCGGACGGCATCGCGGCCATTTTTTTCTTTGTATCGGCATCATGGGATTTGAAGAGAAACGCCATGATAAGCCCGATGATTATTGCCATTACTATTGCAAAGGCCGCCCTTGCAACACCGAGGTCGAATCCCAGGACTTTTGCAGTATAGACAATCGCTAAGATATTAATTGCGGGGCCGGCATAGAGGAATGTTGTTGCAGGGCCGATTCCGCTTCCACGCTTAAAAAGTCCTGCAAACATCGGCAGGATTGTGCATGAGCAGACCGCAAGCACAGTTCCCGAAACAGATGCAAGCCCGTATGCAGTGCTCTTCTTCGCATCCGGGCTGAAGTATTTCATTATCGCATCTTTTCTTAC
>CAYXKC010000114.1:0-4378 GCA_964465295.1 uncultured Methanomicrobiaceae archaeon
GTGCGGCAGCTGATCCACGACAATCCCGATATGGGGATCGGCCACCTGAACCTCAGGATAGTCTGGCCTTTCCCCGAGGAGGTTTTAAAGAGCTTTCCGAACGTCTCGAAGTTCATAGTGCCCGAACTCAATATGGGGCAGATCGCAAGGGAGATCCAGAGGCACACCTGTGTCGAGGTTAAATCCCTGTCCAAACTCGGCGGAGAGATGCATACTCCTGATGAGCTCTTCAGGGCGATGGGGGGTGTTTTGCGATGACATCGGTTGAGGACTGGTACAGGCATGACAGGATGCCCCATATCTTCTGCACGGGCTGCGGCAACGGGACGGTAATAAACTGCACGCTTGAGGCCATCGTCCAGATGGGCTGGGAGATAGACAATACGATATTCGTATCCGGCATCGGCTGTTCGTCACGCTCTCCCGGTTATATTGCGACAGATTCGCTTCACACGACCCACGGCAGGGCTCTCGCCTTTGCAACCGGCGTGAAGCTTGCAAATCCCGAATTCGACGTGGTAGTATTCACGGGCGACGGGGATCTCTCGGCAATCGGCGGCAATCATTTCATACACGCATGCAGGCGCAATATCGACATGACGGTCATATGCATGAACAACATGATCTACGGGATGACGGGCGGACAGGGAAGCCCCTGCACTCCTGTGGGCGGGATCTCGACGACAACACCCTACGGCTCGGCGGAACCTGTCTTCGATCTTGCACGGCTTGCGGAGGCGTCCGGTGCGAACTACTCGGCGAGATGGACCACTTATCATGTCAAGGAGCTTACAAAGGCGATTAAGACCGGTATGGAGATCCCCGGCTTCTCCTTCATCGAGGTAATGACACAGTGCCCGACGTCCTTTGGGCGGAGGAACAAGCTCCGTACAACAACCGCCATGCTCGAGTACATGAGGGACAATGCGGTCATGGTGAACAAAGCGAGGCGGATGGAGGCCGAAGGAAGGGAGCTTTCCGGCGGCCAGTTTACCGTAGGGGAGATCGTAAAAAGGTTCAGGCCTGCTTTAGGGGTGGTTAGGAATGAGGAATGAAGTTCTTTTCTCGGGTTTCGGCGGCCAGGGGATAATCCTCTCCGCCGTAATTCTCGGTCGTGCGGCTGCGATATACGACAACAAGTTCGCTGTCCAGACACAGGTCTACGGGCCCGAGGCCAGGGGAGGCGCCTCGATGAGTGCCGTCATAATCGAAGACGAAGAGGTCCTCTACCCGAAGGTTAGAAACCCGGATACCTACGTGATAATGTCCCAGCAGGGCTATGAAAAATATGGAATCAATGCCGGTAAGGATGCCCGGATGCTCCTCGATTCCGGGCTTGTCTTCTCGAGGCCCGAATGCAGGTATTCAGAGATCCCTGCAACAGAGACCGCGAAGAAGAAGCTGGGCCGTGTAATCGTTGCAAATATCATAATGCTCGGGGCAGTAGTCACCGCGACAGGTGTCGTAAGCAGGGATGCAATCGAGAAGGCGGTCATGGACAGCGTGCCCAAGGGAACGGAGAAGCTCAATATGGATGCTCTCAACGCCGGTTTTGAACTCGGAGAGAACTGCGAGGTTTGATAATGAAGCTTTTGGAATATGAGGCCAAGGATATTTTTAGAAGATACGAAATCCCCGTTGCAAAGGGTATCGTCGTAAAAAAAACTGACAATCAGGTGATAAATGCGGGCGAACTCGGGGACGAGGTTGTCGTAAAGGCCCAGGTCGATGTCGGCGGAAGGGGCAAGGCCGGCGGGGTTATCATCTGCAGTGCGGACGAGGCCGCGACGAAGGCGGCCGGGATGTTTGCAGGGGAGATTAAAGGTGTGCCGGTAGAGACGGTCCTCCTTGAGGAGAAGCTGCCGATCACCGGAGAATACTACGTGAGCATCACAATCGACAGGTCGAAGAAGGCGCCTGTTATACTCTTCTCTGCAGAAGGCGGTGTCGACATCGAGGAGACGGCCAGAACGAATCCGGACGCACTCCGGCGGGTGTGGATTTCGCCGGTGCTCGGGGAGATACCTGATTTCATGATGAGAGAGCTTCTCAGGGATTCGCCGAAGGAGCTTGCCCCGGCAATCAAATCGCTTTACCGTGTTTTCTGCGGGAGCGATGCCATCCTTGCAGAGATCAATCCTCTTGTGACGACAGAGAAGGGGGTCTATGCAGCAGATGCGAAGATAATCGTCGACGACAACGCATTGATGCGCCAGGGGATCTCTGTAAACAGGGACCTGACAGAGCGCGAAAGAACCGCCGAGGAGCTCGGGTTCTCGTACGTTGAGCTTGAGGGCGAGATCGGGGTCATAGGAAACGGTGCCGGCCTGACGATGTCGACCCTCGATATGATCGAGTACTATGGCGGCAGGGCTGCAAACTTCCTCGACGTCGGGGGCGGTGCGGACAGGAACCGGGTCTGCAGTGCGGTAAAGCTCGTTGCGGGAATGGATGGCGTAAAGGTCATAGTCGTAAACCTTCTCGGCGGTATAACCCGGTGCGATGAGGTCGCCGAGGGTATCGTCGGGGCGGGAGTGTCCCAGCAGGTGGTGGTCCGTCTTGCAGGTACGAACGAGGCCGAGGGAAAGAGGATTCTCTCTGAGAAGGGATACCAGATGCTGGAATCGATGGAAGAGGTCGTAAAATTCGCTGTAGGGGAGGCGGGCAGATGATATACGGGGATAAGAACACGGGTGTAATCGTCCAGGGTGCGACAGGGAGGCAGGGAGCCTTTCACATCGACCTTATGAACAGGTATGCCGAATCCGTCGGCGGCAGGGGTGTTGTTGCAGGCGTCACCCCGGGAAAGGGCGGACAGGAGATTCACGGAGTCCCTGTCTACAATTCGGTGCGTGAGGCTCTTTTAGAGCACGACGCCTCTGTCAGCGTTCTCTTCGTTCCCGGTTCTGCTGCCGGGGATTCGATCATGGAGGCGGCCTATAACGGTCTTGAGCTTGTCGTGGCGATTACCGAGCATATACCCGTCCACGACACGATGAAGGCGATATCCTATGCAGGAATCGAAGGGTGCAGCGTCATCGGTCCGAACTGCCCCGGCACAATGTCTCCGGGCGAGCTGAAACTCGGGATCATGCCCGCACAGCTTGCGATGAGAGGAAACGTGGGTGTTGTATCGAGGAGCGGGACGCTTACGTACGAGGTCGTAAACGAACTGAGCCGTTCGGGAATCGGGCAAAGCACCATCGTCGGGATAGGCGGCGATCCGGTAATCGGCGAGACCTTCGTCGACGTTCTTGCGAGATTTGAAAAGGACCCGGAGACGAAGGCGGTCGTACTGATCGGCGAGGTCGGCGGAAATCTCGAAGAGGAAGGGGCGTCGTTCTCAAACCTTCCCCTGGTTACATATATCGCCGGAGTCTCGGCTCCTCCCGAGAAGAGGATGGGTCATGCAGGCGCGATTGTTGCCGGCGGAGAGGGCGATGCCGGATCGAAGATTAAGCGTCTTGAGGCGATGGGTATAACAGTCGCTGAGAAACCCTCCGATATCCCTGTTCTTATCAGGGAAATTTTATAATTATAAATAATTTTATTAAGTTTGAGCCGGGATGATAGATTGGTGAATAAAGAGCTGCTTATGTTGCAAAGCGCATCCAATATTGCCGACAGGATCGGTGCAAAGGCGATAGTCTCATTTATTGAACCCCGGGAGTTCGAATCGGAGATACCTGTTATATGGGTGGAGGATCTCCAGCTCGATGTACTGAAGGATTTGACGATGCATGATATCCTGGAGGTCTCCGAGAAGCACCTGCACGATGCCGCAGTCCAGATCTATCTCTTAAAACAGTTCGAGGAGGGCCAGGTGGTCGGCGTCTTTCCTCATGCGATAATAACGTTCGATATCAGGGAGGGCAGTTCGTACATAAATGTCCGCAGTTTTGAAGACATCATCCCAAGAGACGTAATGTCGGCGGTACTGAAGGTCGCCCTTGAGATCTCCAGGCAGGGGAGGGAGGGCCGCCATATAGGAACGGCGTTTATCATCGGCGATGAGAACATGATCTTCAAGAACTCCTACCAGGCCATTATCAACCCGTTCAAGGGCCAGAGGCCGGAGGACTGCGATATCAAGAACGAGCACAACTGGGAGAGCGTCAAGGAGTTCGCACAGCTCGACGGGGTATTTATTGTAAATACCGAAGGGCTGATCGTATCTGCGGGAAGGTACCTGAATATCAATACCGGCTCTGTAAAACTCCCCGGGGGAATGGGCGGCAGGCACCTTGCGGCAGCCGCGATAACGATGGATCTTCCGGTTGTAGGGGTTACGGTCTCTGAGTCCGGCGGGATTGTAAGGGTGTTCAGGGACGGGATCTGCGTGCTTACGATCCGCTCGGATATCCGGATCCGGTAATCT
>CAYXKC010000115.1:0-4244 GCA_964465295.1 uncultured Methanomicrobiaceae archaeon
CGAAGATCCGGCACAGAAGACAGGTTCTATCTATGTAACTTCGACGCCTTCCGGTGCGATGATCTATCTTGATGATGTCTACGAGAGTTCAACTACCCCTTACACGCTGACCGGCGTCTCTCCCGGGGAGCATACCGTTACCCTAAGGCTTGCAGGCTACAGCGACGGGATATCAAAGGTAACGGTGAATGCCGGAGAGACATCGACTCTTGCGATAGGTCTTGCACCTGGAACGTCTTCAGGCGGAACAACGGGCCCGACTCCGACCCCGCTTCCCGGTTTCACTCTAATTTCAGCTGCAATCGGACTTGGTGCAGCTGTTATTTTGTTCTCGTCAAAAAAAGAATAAATTTTTTTTAGTATTCTGCCTCGTTGACCTTGCTGTTGTAGATATATCTCCTTACGCCTTCGACATCGTAAGGATGCTCTATGATGTAGTTGTATACCTCAATATTCCTGTTTAAAAGTTCTTCGTACTTGTAATATTTGTCTACCTTATTGAGGTAGACCGTGTAGTCCGTATGCCATCTGCTCTCCGATCCATAGTCTTTATTGTTAAGGTCATCCACAAGATCGTTTATCTCGTCGTAAAGCCTGTCCATCTCCTGGTCGAGAAACAAAATCCTGTTTTTGATCTTTGTCAGGCTGTCTGTAATATACGAGACATAATTGTATCTCTCAAACGACTTTTTCCCGTCTCCGACCGGAATTACGATTGCATAGGCATCCTCGTAATACTCGGGGTACTGTCCAATATAGCTTAATGCTGTGGATTCGATGAATACGTACTTCCTTCCGTCTTCGGATTTGAATTCCCTGAAGGAGGTATCCCCGGAAGTTATTATCCTGATTCCGGCGGTTGCATGCCTGTATTCGGGAAAGATTATCAGTGCGGTGTCGTACCCCTCCCGGGAGAGCATCCCGGTAAGCAGCATGCTCTTCTCGTCGCAGTCTCCTTTATTGTCGTAGACAACCTCCACCGGAAACCTGGGATCTCCGGCTTCGTGGTCGTATGGGATCTGCTGGACGAAGGTAATCATAAATTCGAGATATTCCTCATCTGAAAAACCCTCCGCCACTTTTAAGTGCCTGATCTTTTTGAGGATGTCGTCATAGAACCCGTCGATGGCGTTCCCCTCAAAAAAAGACCTGTAATATGCAGATATCTTGTCGGTTTCGTTCCAGTAGGTGCCCGGGGTTATTGTCTTATCCGCGTTTTTTGCACCGTAATATACCGGGAGGTTGACGGGAAGAACCAGTTGATGCAAGGATTTCTCGAATTTGACACTGAATGTCCGGTCATCGTAGAGGTCCCCGGAGATCTCAGCCGGAACGATCTCCGGGAGTCTTGTCTCCGGTGCCTTCTCTTCACCGGTTTCCTCTTTTGGAGGTGTCATTTCGCCGGGTGAAACAGCCCTGGTATCGTTTTCAGCCAGGATCTCGCCGCCCCCGGATTCTCCGTTTCCGATGCATCCGCAGGCAGCTGTAAGGGCGACGAAGAGGAAAATTATGATTTTTAGTTGCAGGAATAAACACTGTCTGGTTTTTCCCGGGTCCATAATAGAAAATCCTTCCCCTGCCTGTTATATCTTTGGGAATATAGCCTGATTATATTGATCGAGCTCAATCAGCGCTAAAGGTAAAGAATAAGTAATATTTTGTCATCTTTTTTTTATTTATCAGGGGATGGGAAAAAGGATGGCGGCGCTTTATTCAGGCCTGACTGTAAGAGGAGAGGTTCAGTTAATTATTGGTTTCGCCTTTCTCATTTCAGTTGTTGCTGCAGTGGTGCCGGTGTCGGGTTCGGTATGGATTAACACAACCGTCGATAGTACAGGCGATGTGGGGTCATATACCTCCCTTGCTGTTGATTCTTCCGGCAATCCGCATATCGGCTACTATGATGGTGCCAATGGCGACCTGAAATATGCTTTTTGGGATAATTCATCGTGGAATATAGGGATTGCCGACTCTGCCGGTGATGTGGGAAAGTATACCTCCCTTGCGCTTGATTCCTCAGGCAATCCGCATATCAGCTACTATGATGCCGTTAACGGCGACCTGAAGTATGCCTTTTGGAACGATTCATCCTGGACAATAATTACTGTCGACAATGATGGTGATTCTGGTAAATTTACTTCTCTTGCGCTTAATTCCACGGGCAATCCGCACATCAGCTACTATGATGCCGTTAACGGCGACCTGAAGTATGCCTTTTGGAACGGTTCATCGTGGACAAAAACTATTGTTGACAGCACGGGTAATGTGGGGTCATATACCTCTCTTGCGCTTGATTCCTCAGGCAATCCCCATATAAGTTACTATGACTGGACAAATCTTGATCTGAAGTATGCAATTTGGGACGGGTCATCTTGGAATAATGAAACTGTCGACAGTGGGGGGGATGTGGGAAAGTATACTTGCCTTGCACTCGATTCTTTCGGCACTCCCCATATCAGCTATTATGACGGTACAAATTTTGACCTGAAGTATGCCTTTTGGAACGGGTCATCTTGGAATAATGATACTATTGACAGCGATGGGGATGTATGGTGGTATACCTCTATCACACTCGATTCTTCCGGCAATCCCCGGCTCAGTTACTATGATTGTACAAATCTTGACCTGAGGTATGCTTTTTGGAACGGTTCATCGTGGATCAGCACTACTATTGACAGTATGGGTAATGTAGGCGGTTTTCTCTCCCTTTCAAACTGTTTATCTGATAATTCATGTGTCAGCTATTATGATTACACGAATAATGACCTGAAATTTGCGTTTTTCGGGGATGCCCTATCAACCGGATTCACCGCATCCACCACATCCGGGCCGGCACCGCTGACTGTGATGTTTACCGATTCCTCGACCGGTTCTCCGACCGCCTGGAACTGGTCCTTTGGCGACGGTGAGTGGTTCAATACGACCACTTTATCGAATCCGTTGCATACATACACCTCGGCCGGCACTTACACGGTCAGCCTGAAGGTTTTCAACCCCGGTGGTGAGGACACGCTGACCCGTAATGATTACATTGATGTTTTATATAGTGCGGCCTTCACAGGGACCCCGATCAGCGGAACCGCTCCTTTAACGGTTGCATTCACCGGAAATTCGACTGGCAATCCTTCCATGTGGAACTGGTCCTTTGGCGACGGTGAGTGGTTCAACACAACTTCATCCTCAAATTCATCGCATACCTATACCTCAGCCGGTATCTATACGGTCAATCTGACCGTGAGTGACGGGTTCCTGAAGAAAAGCACTCTTAACCGGGCCGGTTATATTAATGTTGTCAGTTCGTTGACTCCGACCTCTACTCTTACACCTACTCCTACCCTTACCTCTTCACCTACAGTGACATCCACACCTACGGCGACACCTAAAAAACCTTCCGTAGGGGGGGGTTCGTATTCCTATGGAACTCATACATATACACCTCCCGGGAATAATATTGAAGAAACCGCATTGCCAGCAACACCTGCAGGGACCACGGCAGCTGAAGAAAAGCAAACAACAGTTGCTTTCTCTAAAGAGGAACTATCCAAAGAAGACTCTTCATGGTCGGAACAGGTAATATCTGCATTATTTATAATTTTGATACTGGTCCTAATTATCGGCTATGCAGGCAGGAAGAGAGCAGAGAAATATCCTGAATGGTGGGATCACAATAAAAAATAGACTAATAGATTTTCTATTTTCCGGATTCGAAATTCTTATCCAACCACCAGTGTCATTACATGACCCGGTTTTGGATTTTTCCAAAAAACCTAACAATCCCAATACTTTTGTAATCAGAACCCGAATCTTTTTTGATTTATGGATCAGGCTGACCGTGAGGATTACCTGGAAGCGGTAATAATGCATTCTGCGGAGGGAAAGGGAGCTGAGACTCTCATTTTCCTCTCCGGTTTAATGGATAGAGATGCAGATCAAATCGGGGCGGACCTTCGTGTTCTTGAAAAGGAGGGCGATCTCGTCATCGAAGAGGATGGATCGATCAGCCTGACCGAAGAGGGCAGATCCACCGGGGAGTCAGTTCTGAAAAAGCACAGGATCCTTGAATGTTTCTTCGTTAATATGAAAATCGCATTTTGGGAAAGCAAATGGTTTGCCGTTTTTATCGCCTTCGCGCCAAACATTAAGCATTGCACGCAAAAACCTTTGTGCTGTCTTTTCATAGTCGCGATAGGTTTGACCTGTATATTCTCCTTGTGGCCCTATAGCATGTACTCTTTTAAGATAGC
>CAYXKC010000116.1:0-4221 GCA_964465295.1 uncultured Methanomicrobiaceae archaeon
TCCCGGGCCTGCCGCAGATGATGCACTTTCCTTCCGCTTTTTCAATATATTCCGATCTTATGTCGTCGCCGAGGATGCTGACGTCAAGAACCTTTTCAATCTCGTCCGCACACTCCTCGCATCCTTCCACAACACGAAAAGAAATGGATATTTAGCTTCCAAAATTCAGATATAGCACTGAATAAAATAACCACTGTCAGATAGTGGCTCTACTATGTATTTTAGAACCCATTCGGAAATTTCATCGTCTTCGTTCTGCCAGACTATCATTTCAGGTTCATTATTTTGTTCATTCTCCATTAATTTCTGAAACAATAGTTGTGGGTCTGTTTTTTCATAGGAATTGTCGTAAACCAAAACCTCATCAGCTATTAGAATCATCTGCGGTAAAAAAGAAACAGAGCGTTCATACCGTCCGCGTATTTTATCTTCAGGAACGTCATGTCCCCCCTGCAAAAAACGGTCATGAACCCGGGCTACATTAATATCCGGGTGTTTTGTTGTAATATAGATCAGATGAATTCTGTACCCTTTCTGCTTTGAAAATTTCATAATTTCAAGGCGGCTTTCGTGAGAAAATACAGTTTCCCAGGCAAAAGATAATCCTTCTTCTATCATTCCTTTAAGCAGATTCTCTGTCTTTTTTTGTGCCCTAATTGACTTCTCCTGCCCATCCTGCATCTTTGCAATTTCGGGATCTGCACGTGCACAATAATCTGCATTTAAATATATGAGGTCATTATTTGAAAGGAAATACTCGATTATTGTTGATTTCCCTGAGCCATTGGGTCCGGCAAAAATGAAAAAGTCTCTCATCGGTAATTTATGCCATGAGATTTATATGTCCGTCGGGCAGCTTTCATCAATGTTTTATCTGTTTTTTTGAAAGAGGGAATATAACCTCTTTCACTCCACTTTGTCCCATCGGATATTTTTATACTTTCATAGGACATTTTTTTATAAATTGATGACTTGTAGGAGTCATTAACACGTACACAGGTTAATTCCTTCTTGCTTTCAAAATTATCTGTTAGGTTATGCCTGCTCTCTGATTCATAGCAGGATTTAGGTGATGCTACAAGATCTCCTCTCTTTGGAAAACGGCTTAAATCCTTTTTTTCTTTTGATGGTTTTCTGCTCATATTCATAACCGTAACGAATAATTACTCATATTCTTGGATGATATTTATCTTTAATCCTGTTTTTGTTATTATTACTATATGTTGAGAGACCTTTTTTTTTAATCAGTTATTTGAAAATTAATCGGGAAAATTCACGGATCACTCAAGTCAATGAATCAGTAAACAAAAAAAAAAGAAAAAAATCAATAACTTCTTCCAACAACAGCCTGTTTCCCGGGCCTGCCGCAGATGATGCACTTTCCTTCCGCTTTTTCAATATATTCCGACCTGATCTCGTCGCCGAGGACGCTTACGTCAAGAACCTTTTCGATCTCGTCCGCACACTCCTCGCAGCCGCACCACTGGACGACGGCGATCCCGGTCTCGACCGCCTCTTTCGCCTCGTCGAGGGAATTGACGATATTGATCTTCTCTTTGACCTTTTCGACCGCCGACGCCATCAGCTGATCGCGGAAGGCATCGAGAAGCGAGCCGACTCCGTCTGCAAGTTTTTCACGCGGGAGTGTCGTCTTCTCCCCGAACCTGTTTGCAGCCATCACAACACCGTTCTCGAGATCCCTCGGCCCGACCTCCAGCCTGAGCGGAACTCCTCTCATCTCCCAGTGGTAGTATTTTGCACCCGGGCGAAGCGGCCTGTCGTCGATTTTGACCCTGTAACCCGCAGCCTTCATCTCCGCCTCGATATCCTTTGCAGCCTGTGCGACCTCTTCGGCCATCTTCTTCATGATGATCGGGACGATCACTATCTGGACCGGGGCGAGGGCGGGCGGAAGAACCAGTCCCCTGTCATCCCCGTGAACCGAGATGAGTGCCGCAATGCACCTCTCCGAGATCCCGTAGCATGTCTGGAACGCAAGCTGTTGCCCGCCGTTTTCGTCCTCGTATGTGATATCAAAGGTCTTTGCAAAGTTATCGCCGAGATGATGAACCGTTCCCACCTGAAGCGTCCTTCCGTCCGGCATAATGGCGTCCGCAGCAATGGTATAATCGGCGCCGGGGAACTTGTCCCAGTCCGGCCTCTTCGACATTATAATCGGAACGCAGAGATTGTCATAGAACTCCTTATACAGGAGAACCGCCTCTTCGACCTGGTCCCGGGCATCCTCCCATGTCGCATGGACAGTGTGTGCCTCCTTAAAGGACGTTATCTCACGAAGGCGGATGAGCGGTCTTGTATGCTTCGTCTCGTACCTGAACGTATTTACGATCTGGTAATATTTCAGGGGAAGATCGGCATGCGACCTGACCCATAGTGCATACATCGGGTATATCGCAGTCTCGCTCGTCGGGCGGAGCGCCAGCGGAACGTCGAGTTTTGAAAGACCTCCGTGCGTCACCCAGTAGACCTCCTCTTCAAATCCCTTGATATGCTCCGCCTCCTTCATGAACTCGTGTTCCGGTATCAGGAGCGGAAAGAGAGTCTCTTCATGATCCCTGTCGAGAAGTTCCCTGAGGATGCCGTATGTGGCCTTCCTTATTGCAAAACCATGAGGGTACCAGACATAAAGACCTTTTACCGGGTACCTGACATCCATTATCTCGGCCTGCCAGAGTATTTCATTATACCATTCGCTGAAACTATTTTTTGAGGGCAATGACCCGCTGTCTTCAGACATTTATCAGACTCCCTGAACTACTAAATTTATGATTTGCGGCGTTATAAAAGCCTCTATTATCGCTGCGGCGGCGAGAAGCGGGATTACTATCATAACATAGATCTTAGCAAGTCCTGCTGCGCACTTCGCTGCATCGTCCGTTCCTTTATACTCGAGCCACAGGGATTCTGCAAGCAAAAATCCGAGTCCTGACGATATGATGAATGCCGGAATCTCGAAGATCCCGTGTGGAATTATTCCTGCGGCAACAGCGGCCGTACCCTGTAATTTTACAGCATACTCGACGACGAAACCGATGATTACCCCGTTTGTAACAAGAACGAGGAGTGTAACCATTCCGAATGTGGCCCCCCCGAAAAATAGCAGGAGTGAGGCCTCGAAATTATTTATGAAGAGCGTTAAGGCCATATAAGGCGGACTTTGCCCTGATATGAAACTGAACAGTTCATCGTTCAGTGTCTGGAGAAGAATTTCCGCGCTTTCAGGATTCTGGCTGACTGTAAAGGCGCCAACCACCATGAAGAGTATGAAGATTACAAGCGAGAACGAGATGCTGTATGAAAGCCTGTTATTAAACATAAAGCACCATCCTCACCATATCCCTGATTCCCGGGGCCAGCCCGACCATGATCATTGCCAGGATGATTAAGTGGAAGAGCTCTTTGTTACCATCCTGCCTGTATACCTGGAGAATGTATATTGCAGGAATAACCACCGCGAGCTTTAACCCGAACATTGAAAAGGCTGTCCCGGTCGCATCAATGAGCGCTCTTCCCACCACATGCTGCTCGACGTAGGCCATCTCGTGGAGATCGATCCCGAAGCTCGTTGCACTTGCATCGAGCATGTGCCCGAAGATAAGCAATTTGAATAAAATATCCTCTACATACTCCCATTTGAGGACGTACCTGATAAATGCCCATACTGCAGCCGAGGATGCAAATGCAACTCCCAGTATCGCAGCCATTACAAAAAAGTTGATCTGCGTGTATGTAATCCCGTACCAGACAAGGGGAATCAGTGCAATCGCGCATGCGATTATACCTCCTGCTGCAAATCCCCTGTGATAATCCGCGATGATTTTTTTCTGCTCAAGAATTCTCGAAAGCACGAGGACGATTATCGTGTAGAAAAAGATCGAGAAGAATATCAGCGGAGTGATTAAAAGGACGTAATATGGATACGGTATAATTCCCGTATCCTCCACTACACGCAGGAATCCCCCGAGAACAACATAAGGGATAAGTGCCAGGATAAAGCTGCAGTCTATCTCTATTCCGGCTTTTATCAGCCATTTATAGACCAGATAGACCGATATGATCAGTATTATGGCATAGGTGAGCGTATCGACGATTGTATAGGCCCCCCCGTTGACGATGGGATCAACGTAATATTTGTATATAAAATCCCCAATCATTTATTGATAAAATAATGAGCGCAGATAGTATAAAAGTACTCAAAAA
>CAYXKC010000117.1:0-4111 GCA_964465295.1 uncultured Methanomicrobiaceae archaeon
CCTTTTCTTTCACACCACTTCAGCCTTACAATGTTATCGGTTGCTGCATATAAAGGTTGTTGAAATATCAGGAATTTCCCTCAAGGATACCTCCTTTGTGAGTTGAAAAAATCAGGAATCCGGGATTATTGATCTGCAAAATATGAAAACGCGCAAAATGACCCCCGCCAGACCATCAAAAATTACACATCCCTATCACCCTGCGCCATGAAAGACTTTCAATCGTCAAAGGCCCCGGGCTGCCAGCGAGACAGGAAAATTTCGCCAAAGAACTCCTCCTGTTTTAATATTATACGCTTCTCGAGCATCAAAAAAAGCAGCGGGATGTAGATTGTCCGGACATCCCTCTGGAGTTCGGAGCAGATATCGGTAATTGAAACCTCATCCGACTCCTTCTCCATACTCTCAAAACAGGAGTATATAGTCTCGGCAATATCTTCAAAATCCTCTTCATGAGCTACATTAACGATATCATCCGCCTCAAAGAAGAATTCAGGTTCAGGAGAGGACCTTCTCCTCTGCCTCCTCCGCTGCATCTTCTCGGCAGTCTTAAGCTCCTTGATAAGTTCAAAGAGAGTAACAGGACTTTTTCTCTGTTTCTTCCTCTTAATCCTGCGCTGGATCTCCCTCTCAAGACGGTCGATTGGCTCGGCAATATCACCAAAAGAGTATTCGTCCTCGTCATCGAAGCCATAACCGTCCTCGAAATAATCCCCTCCGTCCTCCTCTTCAGTGACTTCAGGCTCATCGAGATACCCGGATTTCATCCGGAGGAGAGTCGATGCAAAGAAGAGAGTCCTGCCGGATATGCGAAGATCGAGCTTCTGCATCCGCTCAAGTTCTGAGAGGAAGCGATCCGTAACCTCTACGATATCGATATTCCAGGGATCTATCTCTCCGGATTCTGCCATCCGGACCAGAATTTCGACAGGCTCCTCATCCATTATTCTTTACACCGGTGACATAGGTTGATTTGTCCGGCCGGATCGTAACCCCTATAATCCTGTCAGCCCTCTCGACAGTGGGTTTCCTTAGGGAGACACATATAGTCTGGGCATTTGCCGAAACCTCTCCTATCATCTTTGAAACTCGTTCGACATTCGAACCGTCCAGCATCATATCGACCTCGTCAAGGGCATAGAAAGGCGCCGGCATGTACTGCTGGATGGAGAAGATAAAAGCAAGAGTCGTAAGCGACTTCTCCCCTCCTGAAAGTGCTGACAGCAGGTGAACCTTCTTTCCACGGGGCTGAACTGCAAAAGTCATTCCGCCGGAGAAGGGATCATCTTCATTTTCGAGAACAAGATTGCCAGAACCCTCGGTAAGACGTGCGAATATCTTCCTGAAATTTGTATCAATTGCAATGTATGCCTCCATAAAAGAATCGAACTTCATCTTCTCGCAATGTTCGATGCGCTCAATAATTTTAGTCCTCTCGTTTGAGAGAACTTCCTTTTTTGAGGACCTTTCATCGATTCGGCCGGCTACACGATCATACTCTTCGATTGCCAGCATATTGACGGCCCCTATCTTTCTAAGTGATGTTTCGGCCTCTTCAAGCCCCTCTTCAATCTCTTTTAAAGAAAGTTCGGTTTCAAAATCCCCTGCCGCCTCCGAAAGTTCACCAATAGTCTCCAGGATCTCCTTCTCCTTCTCGCCCAGGGACTGTATCTGGAGATCTTTCCTCTCAATCTCGGCCTCATGAGTAATTACGATCTTCTCAACTTCCAGGATCCGGTCATTCAGATCGTCCCTCTTTTCATGGAGAACATTGAGCTCTTCAGAGAAGTTCAGCCTCTTATCTTCAAGCTCCCCGATGATCTCCCGGTTCTCCTCAATCGACTGCCGGGAGGTGGAGATCTCCTCCTCGAAAGACTCAATACCCCGCTCCAGTTTCTCCCTGTCGATATCAAGTTCCTCAGCGCGTTTCTGGAAATGCTGCCTTTCCCTCTGGAGATCGACGATATCTGAATCCTTGTTCCGCAGTCGCCGGTCGGCCTCTTCGTACCTCCTCTTCAGCTGTTCATAGCTCTCTGTAAGAGCAGGAAGATCCGTATCATCATGTCTCTTCCTGAGCTGGTTGTACTCGTCCTGGACCTGCTGAATCTCGCCGGATAATTTCTGTACCTGGTCCTCGATTCCGGCCAGTTTTTCACCGGCCTCGCTTACTTCACCCTGGATCTCCTCCTGGCGCCTTAAAACGGCATTCCTTTCGTCATCCAGGTTCTCTATCATCCGGCTGTATTCCTCTCCGAGCATCCTGAAACGTGAGATCTGCTCATCGAATCCGGACCTCTTTGCCCTGATCCCGTCCACTTCGGAGGTATACCTCTCCACTGCCGAGGCAAGGTCCCCCTCCTCCTGGCGGAGTCCTGAGATCCTTGCAACAAGTTTGTTGATCTCCTCATCGGCTGCGACACCGAATCCCGAGATTCTCTTCTGCTGCGAACCGCCAGTCATCGCACCGGCCTTCTCAACAAGATCGCCTTCGAGGGTCACCATCCGGTACATTCCGGTCATCTTCCTCGCTGTGTCCAGCTTATCGACAACGACGGTCGTTCCAAATACATGACGGAAGACGACATCGTATTTTGAGTCGTATTCGAGGAGATTCACCGCATAATTGATGACCTTCTTATCCAGCGACGGAAAACTTTCAGGAGCCCGGAGTTTGTTTAACGGCAGGAAAGTCATCCGGCCAAGCCTTCTTTCCTTCAGGAAACGAATCGCATCCGCCGCAACGGCATCATTCTCCACCACCACATTTCTAAGCCTGCCCCCGGCAGCAATATCGAGTGCGATCGCATACTCGGGAGGCGCTTTGCCAAGCTGTGCAACAGTCCCCATGACACCGTCCATTCCCAAAACAGCCTCAAGTGCGTTTCCTCCCGGACCACCGGAAGCCTGCTGCTGGGCCTCAAGCCTCATAAGCTCCCTTTCGAGGGTGCGGATCTCGCCGCGCACTTTCTCAAGAGCGTTGCGATTCTCAAGCATGGAGGACTCAGCTCGGGACAATTCTGAATCAACACTTTTCTTCTGGTCTTCAAGCTTCTTCAGTTCAGACCTATAATCACTGCAAAGAGAGGACTTTTCTGCATACTCCTCGTCGATCTGGGCAATACGTGAAGAAATTCGTTCCTTTTCATCAGTACGCATTCTGCTTTTTTCGATGAGAATATCCTGCTGGTTAAGGAATTCCGACCGCTCGCCCTTCTTCTTCTCGAGGTGGTCCATCAGTTCGAATAGTTTCTCTTTTGCACCTTTCAGAACGCTGCTCTCGTTTTGGAGTTTCTTTTCCACATCCTCAAGATCTGCCTTCAGCCCCGAGACCTCCATGGAAAGGCTCGATCTGTCAACTGACATCGACCTGAGGCTGTCGCTGCACTCCTGCACCCTCGACTCCGCCCTCTTTTTATCCATGAATACACGCTGGACAGACTCTTTATTGGATTCGATACTCTGCTGGAGACGGACTATAGTCTGTTCGGATAGTGATATTCTGCCTTTTGCAGACTCTATCTCCGAGAGAAGTTCGAGATATTCCCTGCCGCTCTTTTCATTGATCTCCTGCTCAAGCTTTTGGACACTGCGCTGCAGTTCCTCTATCTTCTCCTCTTCAGAGAGCTTTTTGGCGTTTATCTTCTCGATCTGCTCCTTCTGGGAAAGAATCAGCTCCCTTACCGCTTCAAGCTCGTTCCTCTTCTCCTTAAGCCTTGCTGAAGAGTGGCAGGAGCGGAAGTATTCGAGCTTCTCGCTCCATTCACGATACTTTACAGCCTGTGCTCTTTCCTTCTCGAGATCCTTAAGCCTCCGCTCAAGTTCTGCCAGGAGAAGTTCTTCTCTTTCAATCCTCTCCCTTACGATCTCAAGCTCTGATAATGCCTGGTCCCTCTTCTTGTCGAACTCTGCAACACCCGCAATCTCATCGATGATCTTCCTCCTCTCAGTATCGCTCATCTCGGTGATATGAGTGATGTCGCCCTGCATCACGACATTATAACCCTCGGATTTTATCCCGTGTCTTGAGAGGTAATCGACAATATCTCCCTGTTTGCAGCCCCTGTCATTGAGGTAATTATAACTGTAATAGCCATGAGGAGTTCTCTTTATC
>CAYXKC010000118.1:0-4108 GCA_964465295.1 uncultured Methanomicrobiaceae archaeon
GGCAAACCAGAGCAGATCAAAAAAAGAGACCAGCGTAATAAAGCAAGGCGCAAGATGGGCTTGAAGGTGGGCGATCCCCGTGAGGTCGATCACAAGATCCCCCTTTCCAAGGGTGGGTCCAACAGTAAAAGAAATCTTAGGATAGTAAGCCGAAGAACCAACCGGCAGAAGGGAAACAAGCGATAAAGCATCTAAGATGCTCTGGTAGTTCTCCTGATGAACTCGGCCATACGCCGAGCATCAGCCCGAATCTCTTCGGCCGTGAGATCGGCTCGAACCCTCTTTTTGCGGATCACGACCTCCACCTGATCAGAGTCGCGAAGGTTGAGAGCCTCTCGAGCCTCGATGGGGAGCTCCAGGTTGCCAGCCCGACCGGCGAAGATCCTAACCTCGTTTACCGTCACGTTAAACCCTCAGTTAAACATAACGTTAAATTAGCATAAATATTTAACCCATCGTTTAACAATAGGTTAAACATGCCATTCCTGGGGGTCAAGATCTCAGAGGAGCTGGAGACCCTGATCGACGAAGAGGTTAAACGCTCCGAGAAGTCCAAAAGCGATATCGTAAGGGATGCGTTAAACCAGTTTTTTAACGTCACGATCCCTGAGGGTACGGGCCTAATAGTATTAGATAAAAATGAGCTTATTAAACTTATTGACAGTAGATTAGGAGTTAAACCAGAAGTTAAACAAAAAGGTTTAACGGTTAAACCCGAGGTTAAACATGATGTTAAACCAGAGGTTAAACCCACCATTCAGAGGCTATCCGAGGACACGGCGACACAAGAGCGGATCAAAGAGATCTGGCGGGCTGGAGAGCGGAATAGGCAAGCAATAGCCCAGCAGGTAGGGTACAAGAATCGAACCGTCCAGCAGTACATCAAAGACTGCCTGGAAAGCGGCGAGCTGGAGAAATGAAGCCGCTGCACCGCAACAGCAGTAACGGTAATAGTACAGTTTAAGTACTATAATGTACTGCTATGTATTAGTAAATAGTGAGGTGAAGGCTAATGGCAAGACTTGTAGAACTAGGCTTGACTCTGGAAGGCAAAGAAGCCGAGGAGTTTTTAGAGAACGAGTCCAGCACCAAGTTCACGTCTAGTCAGATCGATCTATTCCGGGAAGCAAAGAGGATTTATAGATCGCACCACACTCAATTTAAATTCTGATGGATCCGATCAGCGAAGACGAGCTTAACATTGAGCTATTGAGTGCTAAGTACAGTCTATCGCGTTTTGACTCAGGAAATTCAGAATTAAATGATTTTCTAAAAAATGATGCTTTAAAAGAACAACAAGAGCTTCTGAGCAAGACTCATCTTTGCTTTTACAAAGAGCACATTGCCGGTTATATCACATTAACAGCAGACTCTATCCGAGTAAAGAAGGACAAACTCGATACAAGCCAAATTATCGAGGGCTGCGAATATCCTGCTTATCCCTGTATTCTAATTGCAAGATTAGCAATCGACAAGAAAGTACAAAAAAATAGCATCGGAAACTTCTTGATTTTACTCGTAATAGGTTTAGCTCTCGATGGACCCTTAGGATGCCGATATTTATCAGTTGATCCCAAACCGGATGCGGTGGAATATTATAGAAAATTTGGTTTTGGTTTCTGGACAAGTAACAAGCGTAGGATGTATTTGAATATAAGAGATGCCGCGCGAGTAATAAGACCGGACGAATCATTAGATCCATGGACCGTCGAAGAATAGATCTTTTAGAAGTGAACCAAGACAAAACCGGGGAACTTCACCGGTTCCGGTTTAGCTATACCGTAACCGAGATCCGTTTTATCGTAATTGCTTATATATTATCTACTTGTATTATATCTATATCTCCGACTAGACCGTATCACATTTTGTTGAATGATCATCACGTTCAACGATCTGATTTTCAGCCGCTAGCGATTCATCCGAAAAACCGGAACCGGTGAAGTTCCCCGGTTTCAGTTCCTAAACTAATCGGATGAGATGTCGTTGCTTGTGGTGAGGATCTTTCACGACCACAAACCGGAAATCATCCGCTAGATACGGCTTCACGTCTTTCATCTGGCGTTTGGATATCTCGAGGAGACGGGCGGCGTCCTTCGTGGTTACCTGTCTGAGGCTAAGACGGCGCATCTCTGAGAATAGGCGATCCAGGTGGGCGGAGGCGGTCTCCTCTCGAAGGGCCGGGGCCGGGGTCTCGAGCTTGCTGATCCTCTGGCGATCGTATGCTCTTTCGAGGGCTACTTCTTCCCTGAGGGATTCGACTTCGCCCCTTAGCTGGCGGTTCTCCTCTCTGAGAGTGGCCAGCTCCTCCTCCCTCTGGTGATCTCTCTCCTCTAGGGCGGCGGGCTTCTCGGAGCCTGTGGCTTTCGTGAAGGGCAGCGACGGGCGAGGCTACTACATGACCCGCCGGGATCAGTGCTCTTGTCCATCCTATCGCTTCAGAGGCGGCGAGTGCAAACATATGCGAGCCGTCCGGGGCGAGCTGGAACGAAAGGCGAGGATAGACAGGCGGAACCGCCAGAGGCGAGAGGCGAGGGCAAGAGATCCGAAGCCCTCCCCCTCAAAGGGCTTCTACCTCCCGGAGGAGGCGAGGACGTGAGGCTTTCCCGTCTCCCTCAGGCTTCCGTCTTTTACATCCTGGATCGAATACTCGAGGCGTACCCGGAGGACTTCAGGGCGTGGCTTGAATTTTCGGAGGTCACTGATACCAAAACCTTTTTCGTGCAGCATATATCTATTTCCAGAAAATAAATGGGGATAGCTCCCTAGCAGATAGCCTAGATGACGTTGCAGACCTGAGGAGTAGGGAAAATGAACGACAGTAAGATGAGGAAAATAGCGGGCGGTCTATTTGGTATAGCAGTAGTCTTGTTTGTGGTTGCGTTAATGATACCCGAACAACCACCAGATTACAGCGGGGTCCTTGATGAGGAGGCCGTTAGGAATCAGTTGCCTAGTGTAGAAGATGACGACGAGATCCAAGTATATGGAGACGGAGCCGTGGGTATCAGGCGAGAGATGGCCGAAAATTTGAACGCAGAATACATGCTACGAGGCGCGCAGATGGATTCGATCGAAATTTTCAAGAGCCTTTTCAAAGACCCCAGGATTAAAAAGGTTACAGTTATTTCAACTGTTGCTCTTGTGGATAATTACGGTCAAGGGTCAACCGATACTGGGACCACCTACGCTATGACTAGAGAGACCTACCAGAAAATAAACTGGGATAATTTCCTGACAGGCAGTATCGATAAGGTGGCGGACCAAGTGTATATCAATCCGGCTCTTCAATGATCAAAGGGGGGCACGTATTGACAAAGAAATTTGATCAAATCATCTTGGAGCTGGAGGGGCGAGGGCTAAACCCTCGCCTTGGGGCTTCTCTGAGGGCTGGGTACGTGGTTGATGCGGTGATAGGCAATGTGGTGATCTTGGACTCTGGAAAAGATGACCTATCAAAGGTTCGGAAGCTGGAGGTCATCGGCTACAAGGTGGTTGTGGTGCTTGATGGTAGGCTTTCAGATGAGGAGATCAAGGGGTTCTGTGATCAGGTAGAGGGGATGGTGAGATGACCGAAACAGAGAACATAGTCGGATATGAGGGTATAGACGATCAAGGTTATCACGTGTACATTGGGCTTGTGGATGCTGAGCCATTTCTAGAGAGCGTCGAATCAGGAGAGGGCCTTATGGGTCCAGGATCCGGTACCATGAACCTCGGGCTGGCGTATCGAGGCCGACCGGTTTTTAAGGTCATATTAGACTCTAAGATGAGTGACAAATCTGCTAAGGATCATCTTAAGAAGTTAATCGGTATTGTTGGTGAGCTCTCTTATAAAGGTAAGATATTTTCGGTAAACTTGGATGATACCAGAGGGGTTAGATTAGAGGTGATAGACCCTAATCCCGAGGATGTTTCCAAAGAGGCCATAGACGAGCTTTTGGAAAAAATATTAGATAATGTTAAGGCCGGAGATCACGGATCTAATTAGCTTGATCGGAGACGCCACTCCGACCAAATCTTTTTTTATAGCTCTTAATAAATCGCTATGCGCAAAACCAGCATCGGGCGAGCCCCACCCCTCGATAAGATATTTTCTTGGCCGTCAAGT
>CAYXKC010000119.1:0-3529 GCA_964465295.1 uncultured Methanomicrobiaceae archaeon
GGACCAGAAATGCCCGAAATGCGGCAGTATTATGATCGGGAAATAATCTTTTTAGTAATTAGCCGGCGTTATTGACTCTGGCGGATTCATTGACAGACCGTCAGAGAGGATAGACGTCGTCATGGAAACCGGACCGGGCGACCCGGGAGAGTTCAAAAAAAAGACTTTTTTTGTAAATTTACCGGGAAGGCTGTTCAATCCTCTTCTTCATCAATTTCAGGACACTCTCCGGCTTTTTCAAAACCGCAGCCGGCGATATGGATCGTCTTGCCGTTCACGAGTGCATCGGCGATCTTTCTCCTTGCTTCATGCAGGTCGCGCCAGAGAGTCTTTCTTGAAACCCCTACCTCTGACGCCGCCGACTCCTGGTTAAGTCCCGCGAGATCGATCAGCCTTATTATCTCGATCTCTTCGGGATAGAGCGTGACGATTGCATCTTTACCGTCAATTCTCCTGCAGAGGGGGCCGTAGCACCGGAAATGACGCGGGTCACCTTCGATGCTTCTTGGAACCCTCGGTCTTCCACGCCCCCTGCGCCTGCATCCGCCTCCGTTTGTGCCGGGACTTTCGCCGGTCATTTTACAGTTCAAGCTCCTTTGAAAGGTTTAGCCACAATTCCCTGACAGATTCTGCCGCAGGGCAGTCTGTCTTTGTAACGGGTGTGTTTCTTCTTATGGCATCCAGGACCGCAGGATCGAACGGGATCTTTCCGACGAGAGAAAGGCCCTCCGATCTGCAGAAATCCTCTATCCTGTGAAATACCGAATCTTCAAGATCGTAGCGGTTGACCGCGACGAAGATCCTGAGCTTAAAACCCCTGCATACCTCAACGACCCTTGAGAGATCCGACATCCCGGAACTGCTCGGCTCGGTGACCACAAGAACGGCGTCAACACCGCTGACCGTAGATATCAGCGGGCAGCCTATGCCCGGAGGACCGTCTATCAGCAGAAGATCACATATATTTGCCCAGCGGGCTGCACGTTTCTTAACCTCGTTTACAAGGAGACCGGAGTTTCCTGATCCCGGGGTTAGGCGTGCATGTGCAAGCGGTCCTCTCTCTGTGCTTGAACAGTAGATCTCTCCTGAAAGACGCGGTTCCATCGAGACTGCATCCGCAGGGCAGACATATTCGCAGACCCCGCAGCCTTCGCAATGAAGCGCCCGGATAGAATAGACCCCGTCCTTCTCCTCCACCGCATCAAAACGGCAGTTCTCAAGGCATTCTCCGCAGTGAATGCACACGCCCTGGTCGATAACGGAGATGTCCAGCCCGTAGAAATCCTCTTTTGAGATGAGTTCGCCGGGGTGGAGAAGTTCAAGATTCGAGGCCTCCACGTCGCAGTCGGCAAGGGCAAGGTCCTGCTCAATGATCTCAGCAAGAGCTGCCGTAACCATCGTCTTGCCCGTCCCGCCTTTGCCGCTGATTACTGCAAGGCGTTTCATTCGTCCACCCCGCATAGTTCAAGGCATTCTTTATAAACGCCGGCAAACTGTTCCTTCCACCCTAAAAGCTTCTCGCCAATAAGATCTCCACGGTTCTGCACCGATGCGATCTCCCTTGAGAAGGGAATTGTCAAAAGCACGGGAAGATCCATCTTTCTGCAGTATTCACGGACATCCTCATCAGAACCGTCGCTGCGGTTTATGATGATTCCGGCCTTCAGCCCCAGGCTCTTCGTCACACCGACTGCAAGGTCGAGATCGTGAAGGCCGAAGGGGGTCGATTCGGTGACAAGTATGCAGAAATCAGCCTCGTCCATCGCCTCTATTACCGGGCATGCAATTCCGGGGGATGAGTCGATGATGACAAGATCATCACTTTCTGCAGCCGCTTTTGCATCCTTTATAACTCTGGGGGCGAGAACCTCTCCTTCCTTTAAGAATCCGCTTATCAGCCTGAGCCCGGGCAGGGGGTTGGAATATTCAACTCTTCCGATAGCATAATTGCATTCGGATATCGCTTTTTCAGGGCAGACTATCATGCAGCCGCCGCATGCATGGCACATCTTTTCGAAGACCAGCACACGATCCTTAAGCACTGTAAGTGCCCCATACCTGCAGAACCTGCCGCAGTCCCCGCAAAGGGTGCAGAGATCGGAATCTATCTTTGGAATTGTCGTGAAAACCTCTTTTATCGCGGGTTCGGGATTAAAGAAGAGATGGAGATTGGGGACTTCCACATCGCAGTCCACAAGAGTTACAGGCTGCAGATCAATAAGCGAGTAAGCAAGATTGGCGGCAACGGTACTCTTCCCGGTGCCTCCTTTCCCGCTTGCTACAACAATCTTCATTGTACCAGGCCGGAATCAGATTAACTGCCTGAGTCCGCCTTCCTTATACCGGTCAACGGCTTCTGCAACAGTTCCTGTCCCGCTGTACGCAAAGACCTTCATGCCCGATGCCTGCAGTGCGGCGGTTGCATTTCCTCCAAGCTGGCCGGTGATGATTACATCCGCACCCTCCCCGGAGATCAGCTGGACCGCCCTCGGGCCGACTCCGCCGCTCTCGTTTACGAGAGGATTCTCAACAGATTTTGATTCGCCGGATTCTGAGTCAACAAAGACGAAGAAAGGCGACCTTCCGAATCTCTGCTCGACAGCCGAATCGGCTCCTGCTCCTTTTGATGTTACACATATTTTCATTTTAAATCAGTCCTAAAAATAATTTGAATAAATTTTCAGTGCGACCCGTCGCACTCTCCACCTTCATGGTGGCACATGCTCTCTCCGGATTTAAGGTTCCCTCTGGCAAATTCCGATACGACATCATCGATATCTCCTGAAACGCCGAGTACAACCTCTATACCGTAACTGCAGAAGAGTTCAACGGCTCTGGGCCCCATTCCGCCTGCAATTACAAAATCGACTTTATGCTCGCTGAGAAATGCGGGAAGGCGGCCGGGTTCGTGGCCCGGACTTAAAAGATCTTCTTCCCTTGTGA
Source organism: uncultured Methanomicrobiaceae archaeon (assembly GCA_964465295.1). Taxonomy (GTDB): domain Archaea; phylum Halobacteriota; class Methanomicrobia; order Methanomicrobiales; family Methanomicrobiaceae; genus Methanolacinia. The sequence continues at coordinate 2,944 of CAYXKC010000119.1, forward strand.
TTTCAGTCCCGTTGACATTGTATACTGCATATGATGCGCAATGCCCGAAGTGGGCTGAAACAATATTTCCTTCTTTTGCTACTGCTACTTTCATCCAGTGTCCTCATTTAGTATTTGAACCTGCAGGAATTTAGAACCTGCCACGGCCGCCACCGCCGAAACCTCTTCCGCTAGCTGCACATCTCCTACCGCGTCCGCCGCCAAAGCCCCTTCCGCAGCCCCGGGGAATTCCTCCCCTGCCGAGACCGTAAACGGGTGCATTAACGTTTGCCTGTGTAACGTCCGCAGGAGCCGCTGCTCCTTCTTCAGTCGTCTCTTTTACTGTCGTTCCTGTCTGGGTGACGGTTCCGGTGGCGCAAAGACCGCGTCCCCATCCTGTCATCGGACCCGTTCCACGGGGCCCTGTTCTGTCAAAACCTGGCATAATTATTCACCTCTTTGGTTGTATATATTACTCATATGCGCGAAAAGATATAAATCTATTTTTCCCGGCACCAAAAAAAATTCTGTTTTAAATGAAAATTACCCTGTAACTTACATGAAACAGCGCCTGAAACATTCGTTTCATTCACTTTTTAAAAAAAAT
>CAYXKC010000119.1:3539-4045 GCA_964465295.1 uncultured Methanomicrobiaceae archaeon
CCTGTCATCGGACTCGTCCCACGGGGCCCTCTTCTGACAACCCCTGCCATAATTATTCACCTGTTCATTTGTATATATTACTCATATGCGCAAACAGATATACCTCTATTCTTCACGCAACCGCCAGAATTTCAGTTTCAGGTTAAAAATAGAATTTTTCTAGCTTTCACGTTCCTGTTCACCGGAACCTGTACCTTCCGGGAACCACAATGTTCTCTGGGGGAACGGAATCTGGATGCCATCCTCTTCAAGTGCTACTTTAATCTTCCATAAAAGCTCTGTTTTGACATCCCACCACTCGGACGAGGGGGACCAGATCCTGACACTCAGGATAACCCCGTTGTCGCCGAGCTCATCGACGAAGATCGACGGAGACGGGCTTTTAAGCGCAAACGGGTGTTTATTGACTACACCCCATATTATCTCTATAGCACGATCTGCATCATCCGCATACCTGATCCCTATCGAATATTCAAATCTTCTGACAACATGGGCGACATAGTTCG
>CAYXKC010000120.1:0-1912 GCA_964465295.1 uncultured Methanomicrobiaceae archaeon
CTCGACAGACCTTGCGATCTCCTTTGCCTTTAACACGTGTTCGGCGGTGGTAATCGCAGATTCGTCCTGTCTCGCCATATCTCCTGCAACACGAACAAGGCCGCCCATATCACGGAGCTTTAGAGTTATATGCCCCTTCCTGTTGCTCCTGCGCCGGGCCTCCCTCATGATCTCCTCGATCGCACCCTTGTCGAACGGGGGTATCTTTCCGTCGTTTTTGACCTCCTGTGCGATGAACCTGATGAACTTCTTCTGGTTATCAGGGGTGTCGGGCATCGAGTCCTGCATGAATAGCTCGTAGCCGTAGCCGCGGATACGTGATCTCAGTGCCGGGTGCATCCCCTCCATCGCATCGACGTTCCCGGCTGCAATCATCACGAACCTGCACGGGACAGGCTCGGTCTTGACCATCGCACCGCTCGACCTCTCGCTCTGGCCGGTGATTGGGAACTCGCCCTCCTGTAGAGCGGTTAAGAGATTCTGCTGCGAATGGGGTGTAAGTGTATTGATCTCGTCGATGAAGAGAACGCCCTTGTTCGCCTTGTGGATCGCTCCTGCTTCCACGCGGTCGTGTGCCGGGGTCTCAAGACCGCCGGACTGGAACGGATCATGGCGGACATCGCCGAGTAGTGCGCCTGCATGTGCACCTGTCCCGTCGACGTATGGTGCATGGCTGTCCTTCTGGGTGGAGACGAGGAGCTTTGGGACCATCGTCTCTTCCCTGGGCCGGGTGTACTGGAGCGCCATGAATATGAACGCGGCACCGATTATTCCCATTAAGAGCTGTCCGGTGATGATCGCGTAACCCATAATGCCGAAGACAAGTAGCATAATCATCGTATTACGGGTCTGGGCACGCTTCCTTGCCTCGGCCTTGTGGGCGTTTACGATCTCCTTGCCCCTTCCGGACTTTACAGTCCTGACCACGGGGGTGTTGGAGTCGTCTGAGTTTGGATAGATAAGGATGTCCTGGAGCTCTTCTTTTGGAAGAAGTTCAGCCATCGCCTTTGCAAGCATCGATTTCCCGGTTCCCGGCGTTCCGATCATCATTACATGCCTGCGCTGGATTGCAGCCTTTTTAATAACCTCGACCGCATGATCCTGACCTATGACCTGGTCTATAAGCCTCTTTGGAACCTCAATATCCGAGGAGGAGTTCAGGGTCTCGAGGTCGATCTCCTCCGTCTTAATACCGGGTTCGGGTTCATCCTCAGCGGCATGATCTGTGGTATCGGCGGCGATGAGTCCCGGGACGGCACTTTCGGTATCTTTGGCCGGATCTGAACCTGCATCCGGGAGAGGGGGCGAACCGGATTCATCAACCGGCGATTCGACAGAATCTCCCGGGATATTGGTATTTTCTTTTATAGTATCTTCATTATCCATTAGTTAGTATACCTCAGGCAAACGATAGTGCTTATATGGTTCATTTCGATACTTTAAGTACTTTCCAGAACAGGTAATCCTGATGAAGATAATAGGTGCAGAAAATTCCCAGGTCCTTGCGGCGAAAACCGCCCGCATACTCGGCGCCGGATTGCTCCCGGCAGAATACAGATCATTCCCCGACGGCGAACTCTATGTAAGGGCAGGCGTCCCGGAGGACGAACTGGTAATAATAGGAAGCATTACAAGCAGCGATTCGCTCGTACAGCTCCTCCTGCTTATCGATGCATGCGAAGATGCAGACGAACTCACTCTCGTCATCCCGTATATGGGCTATGCAAGACAGGACAAGAAGTTCAACCCCGGCGAGCCTGTCAGTGCGAGGGCCGTTGCCGGAATTTTGTCAAGGGGTATCGACAGGGCATTTACGATCAATATACATGAAGACTCGGTAATTGAACACTTCGAGGTCCCGACAAAGAATATCAGCATAGCGGACAGGATAGGGGAATATATAACCTCGATG
>CAYXKC010000120.1:2012-3956 GCA_964465295.1 uncultured Methanomicrobiaceae archaeon
AAGATGAAGAGGAAGATAGTAACAGACTCGACATTCTTTTTTACAGAGATACCACTGGAAGGGGAACTGCTCGCTCCTCCGGCGGTTTGCGACGAACTGAAGGACCTGAACTCGAAGATCAGGTTTGACAGGTGCCTTGATGCCGGACTCAGGATATATGAACCATCCGCAGAGTCGCGAAAGATCGCCAGGGAGGCGGCTTTGAAGAGCGGGGATCTCCCCGTCCTTTCTGCTACCGATATCGATGTCGCGGCCCTTGCGTACGAAACAGGGGCCGCTATTGCTACAGACGACTTCGCCCTTTCAAACACCGCACAGCATATGGGAATAGAGGTAATCCCGCTGCAGCAGAGGGCCGCAAAGAAGAAAAAATGGCGCTACAGGTGCACGGGTTGCGGAAGATACTATGACGGGCCGGGGATATGTGAGGTCTGTGGCCTTGAAATAAAAAGAAAGGTTAAATGATTGCAGGCTGATTTTATCTTTATGTCATCCCTTGAAGAACTTATTACCAAAGCCAGGCTTCTTCATTCCGAGGGCCGCAGCACAAGCCAGATATCGGATGAGCTCAGCCTCTCGGCAGAGACCGTGACATGGCTCTTAACGCAGGAAAAAAGCGGCAGGGACGTTCCAAGGGACGTTCTTATCGACTGGTCCAGCATAAGCTGCGATTCGACCAACCTCTGTCTTGCGGCAAACATGATGGCGCAGAGATACTACTTCGCCCGTGAACAGGCAGGGCTCTCCGGCGGGGAGGGTATCGCCTTTCCGGAGGTTGTAATAGGAATCGCCCATTCAGGAATTCCTCTTGCAACCCTTATCGCCGGAAACGAGAGTGCGATGTTCTCCATGTACCACCCAAGGAAGCATGCGCAGGGTGAAAGCCCTGCAGGTTCGCTCAACAGCAGTTTTGCAGGCGTATCCAACAGATCCTGCCTGATCGTCGACGATGTTGTTACCACCGGAAATACAATTACCGAAGCAATAGAATATATCAAAAAGCACGGGGGAGAACCTGTCGGGATCGTCGTCCTCTTCGACAAGAGAGGATTGAAGGAGATCAGCGGGGTTCCTCTCTATTCGCTGGTGAAGGTCGAGAGGATCGACTAAAAAATTGGAGTACCTGTCATGGCAATAATTGATGTTGTGGTTTTTGATATTGGGGGAACGCTGTACGCACTCGACATTCATCTTGCAAGAGAGATCGTTGAGATGATGCCTATTACACCGGTTCCAAGGGCTCCCCCCCATATTGCAGGAATTATAAACCTGAGAGGAGAGATTACCAATATTCTCAACCTTAACAGGATACTGAATCTCCCCGAACACGAGAACCAGGAGACGCAGAAGATAATCGTCCTCATGCCGGATGCCTCCGGCGGTTCGAATGTCGGCATCATCGTCGACAACGTGAGAAGCGTAATCCAGGTCGACGAGGAGAATATCGAGAATATGGATACCTCGTTTTCAAAGGAGGCGTTCGTCAAGGGCATCATAAAAGAGAAGACGGACGAATCGGGTGTATCGAACAAGACCGACCTGATAATCTGGCTTGATGTAAACCTAATCCTTGCGGATTTGAATATTGAAGAGCTGTAAAGTTCGGCGCTGAAAGGGATAATCCCCGGTTGAAATAACCAGGGCGGAAAACTTTTTTACCCACCTTTAATTATGCGATCGAATATCGAATATTATATATAGAACTTCTAAACCACATTTATGGCAGATCATATTTGGAGCATGTAATATGTTAGCTGGACAGCCCATTATTATTTTACGCGACAATGTCGACGTTACAAGCGGAAGGGAGGCGCAGCACTCAAATATCATGGCCTGCAAGGCCATTGCAAGTGCTGTCCGCACCACCCTCGGTCCACGCGGAATGGACAAGATGCTCGTATCCCCGTCAGGTGATGTCGTAATCACGAACGACGGTGCAACAAT
>CAYXKC010000121.1:0-3937 GCA_964465295.1 uncultured Methanomicrobiaceae archaeon
TTTTGCGATAAACATGCGTGAAACGAAGTTTCAGGCGTGTTTCGAGAATAAATCATGCAGTGATTTTTCGAGTAAACGTGCGTGACATGGAATTTATGGAAAATTTGAGGAAAAGCACGAAGGGCTTTTCTGATCCAACATGCGTGAAACGAAGTTTCAGGCGTGTTTCGAGAATAAATCACGCAGTGATTTTTCGAGTTAATGTGAGTTAAACGAAGTTTCAGGCGTGTTTCGAGAATAAATCACGCAGTGATTTTTCGAGTAAACGTGCGTGACATGGAATTTTGGGAAATATTTGAGGAAAAACAACAAACACTGCATAAGAATAGCAGTCGTTATCGCGTATGAAATGAAAAAACCGAAAAAAAGATTTTCAAAAAAATTATTCAGTCAGAACGGCGTTGATTGTGCCGTCCTGTCCGGGCCTTGAGACGATTCTTGCATTTCCAAGTTCTGTCTTGATTAATGCGCCTTTTGTTAAAAGATTACGGCGGACGTAGTTGGGGTTTGCCGGGTTCTCCACCACGGTCTCGATGATTACCTTCTTTGTCTCGCCCGTCTTCGGGTTTGAAACGCTCGCATACTGTGCACGAAGAGCTCTCTGCTTGATGTTGCCGCCGTGGGTCCTTATCTTTTTGTAGCGGACCTCGCCGATATGTGTGTCTGCCGGAGCTCTTCCGATTTCGATTCTTCTCTTGCCGCGTACAAGACGGACGCGTCCGCCTGTTGCTTTTCTAACTGATCTTCCTTGCCAAAGCATTGATACACCTGTTTTATTACAATCCCGTCAACAGGAAAGACCGTTTTTGATCTCTCCTGAGTCAACTGAAGTGCTATATATATTCAATTTTTAGTTATTTAACTCCACCGCAAAAGGTGAAGATCCGTTCATTTCAGGATTTCGTCCAGAAGGCCCGAAATACCGTCCCCTGTCTTGAGATTCGTCTTAAATACGGGCATTACCGGGTTGTATTTGGATATGTCTCCAACCATCCGGTCAACATTGCAGCCGACATATTCCGCGAGATCCACCTTGTTTATTATGCCGATGTCTCCGCCGCGAAACATCATCGGGTGTTTGTTTACGACATCGTCGCCTTCGGTCGTGCTGACGACAACGATCCTCTTCTCGGCCCCCAGGGCGAAATCGGTCGGACAGACCATATTGCCGACATTTTCTATAAACAGGACATCAATCTCATCGAGCGGGAGGTGCTCTAAGGCATGTTCGACGATATGAGCGTCGAGGTGGCATTCCTTTCCCGTATTTGCGTTGACTGCCTTTGCACCTGTGGCAATAATCCTCTGGAAGTCGTCGTCACCCCAGACATCCCCTGCAATCGCACCTGTTTTGAGACCTCTCTTTCCAAGTTCGGGAACAATCCTCTCGATAAGGGATGTCTTCCCCGACCCGATTGCACCCAGCAGGTCAAAAGCGCGAATGCCGTGATCCTTTAAGAGATGATGGTTCTTGTGCGCAAGCCTGTTGTTGGCTTCAAAGATATCCTTCTCAATACTCACATCAACGTGATGCATGGATAGATCTATGATCATACCTGTTATTAGGTTACTGATCAAACACTACTCATGGAAGATGAGCGGATCCTTTATCCCTGCTATTTCGACAGGAATCTAAAACGAAAAGAGGGAAGGAGGGTGGCTGTATCCTCGGGGGTCAGCAAACCCGGGACCCAGGATATCTATAAAGCTGCAAAAAAGCTGGGTCTTTCGGCAAGGTCTGAGGATAATAAGCACCCTGCCCACTGGACGGGGAAAGGCGGAAGGGTGATTGTATCCTGGAAAGGTTCAAAGGAGATACTGATAAAGAAGATATCAGAGAAATTACCGGAAGGGAATTAGGCAGATGTACGATCTTCACACCCATACAATACATTCGGACGGCGAACTCCTGCCCACAGAGCTGATACGCCGGGCACAGGTCTTAGGTTACGATATAATTGCGATAACGGATCATGCAGACCGGTCGAATATCACCCGGCTTATCGGGATGATTGAGGCAGTCCGCAGTTCGGCAGAGGAGTACGGCATAAGGCTGGTTACCGGTGTGGAGATCACGCACGTTCCGCCAAAAGAGATCCCCGAAATTGCAAAGGTCGCGAAAAACGAGGGTGCAGAGGTAGTCATAGTCCATGGTGAGACCGTGGTCGAACCTGTTGCAGGGGGGACCAACCAGGCCGCCTGTGGTTGCGAAGATGTTGATATCCTCGCTCACCCCGGCCTGATAACGGAGCAGGACGCTCTTGCTGCAGCCCAAAATAATGTATTTCTCGAAATTACCTCAAGAGGGGGGCACAACCGGACAAACGGTCATGTATGCAGGATCGCCGGTATTGCCGGGTGCAGCCTGGTGGTCAACTCCGACACGCACAGCCCGGGTGATTTAATGAGCGAAGAAGCGCGCAAAGCCGTTGTAATTGGCGCAGGAATGAACCGGGCCGCCGCAGATAGGATTTTATCTGACGAAAACATCAGGCCGCTTCTAAAAAGATAACCGATATATAAGTTTTATGAAAATATTTAAATACCTCAAAAATTAACTTATATAGGTTACGAAATTTTTCAATCAGTTTTTCAGGATGGAGTCCTTTGAAATTAGCCGGAATTGTTCAGTATATAATAAATGAGCATATGATCGTTGTTAAATGTGATGCGGCCCAGCTGCCTCCACTTCATGCAGAGGTCATCGACCGGCGGCACAACAAGGCCGGGAAACTGGTTGAAATATTTGGAAATATCAAATCGCCATATGCATTGATATGGTGCGGGAATCAGCAAAAAAGAACACCCGGAGAGAAACTTTACACAAAATAATTATCTGGTGAACAATTATGCAGGAAATCGAGAAACTAAAACAGCTCCAGACCCAGAGGGAGGCACTTAAGATGCGCTCCTCACAGGTTGAAAAAGAGCAGAAGAAGAAGGAAGAATCATCCAAGACCGTATGTCCCGAGTGTGGAAGCAGGCAGCTGATCCACGACTACGAACGTGCAGAGCTCACCTGCCAGAACTGTGGTCTCGTCCTTGAAGAGGAGTTTATTGACCGCGGTCCCGAGTGGCGTGCATTCGACCACGACCAGCGCATGAAGCGTTCACGTGTCGGTGCTCCGATGACCTTTACAATCCACGACAAGGGTCTCTCGACAATGATCGACTGGAGAAACCGCGACTCGTATGGAAGGGCGATCTCCTCTAAGAACCGTGCTCAGCTCTACAGGCTCCGCAAGTGGCAGAGAAGGATTCGTGTCTCGAATGCAACAGAGAGAAACCTTGCATTCGCTCTCTCGGAACTCGATCGTATGGCATCCGCTCTTGGTCTCCCGAGAAACGTTCGTGAAACAGCCGCGGTCGTATACCGTGATGCTGTTGACAAGAATCTCATCCGTGGAAGGAGTATCGAAGGTGTCGCAGCAGCCGCACTCTATGCAGCCTGCCGCCAGTGCAGTGTGCCGAGGACGCTCGACGAGATCGCCGAGGTATCCCGTGTATCAAGGAAGGAGATCGGAAGGACATACAGGTTCATCTCAAGAGAGCTTGGATTAAAACTCCTGCCGACATCACCGATCGACTATGTTCCGCGCTTCTGCTCGGGTCTGAATCTCAAGGGAGAAGTCCAGTCCAGGGCTGTCGAGATCCTTCGCCAGGCCGGAGAGAGAGAGCTTACAAGCGGAAGGGGACCGACAGGGGTCGCTGCAGCCGCGATTTATATCTCCTCGATCCTCGGCGGAGAACGCCGTACACAGCGTGAAGTCGCAGAGGTTGCCGGTGTAACCGAGGTTACGATTCGGAACAGGTATAAGGAACTGGCAGAAAAATTAGATATAGAGATTATTCTCTAAGAAAACAATTTTTAAAGGGTATATTGGGCTTGTAGATCAGGGGTAGATCGCTACGTTCGCAACGTAGAGGCCGCGGGTTC
>CAYXKC010000122.1:0-3795 GCA_964465295.1 uncultured Methanomicrobiaceae archaeon
TCATGGAATTCAACGAGCCTTCGATTCCGGAAGCTCTCGAATCTTTCAGGAAAGAGGATATTGAAATGCTCCAGGTGGTGCCTCTCTTCCTTGCAAGAGGAATGCACATCGACAAGGATATCCCAGAAATCCTCGGAATCGAAGAAGGCGGACACAGGGGAACGTTCAGGCTGGAGAACAAAGAGATCCCCCTCGTCTTCGCAGACCCCATCGGCGAGAACGAGCTGCTGGCCGATCTCATGATCTCGAACGGTGAGAAGGCAGCCGATGATTATCTCTGAAAGAGATATTAAACCAAATACATTTGCCTTTTGATTAAAGGCCAACCCGATTTTATGAAGATACTTGTTCTCGACACTATCCACGGCGGAAAGACGCTCGCAGAATCCCTTAAGAGATCGGGGCATGTCGTGGATACGGTTGACGTATACAGGGGAAAGAACGGATCGGTCAGTGAAGATGAGGCGGCCGAAACCGGTTACGACCTTATCGCAGCACCAGTCCATCTCGATCCAGGTTACAGGCTCCTGCACCTGCATAATACAGGAGTGATAACACATCACGAGGCCGTCGCTCTCGCAGCACAGGTCCCGGCAGGAACAAAGCTCGTGGAGATTACCGGTGCAAGAGGAAAGACGACGACAGCCCACGCAATCGCCCACCTTATGGACGGAGATGGAATCCTGCATACATCACGTGGAACAGTCAGGTACCCGGAAAGAGAGGAGATCTTCAAAAGAAGCATCACCCCGGCCACGATAGCAGAGGTTCTGTCGGCTGCCGGCAATGAATGCAGGTGGATAGTTGCAGAGGAGTCTTTAGGGGTAACAGGCCTTGGAGATCTCGGGATTCTCACTTCAGGAGATGACTATCCCATAGCAGGCGGCAAAAAATCCGCGCTAAAAGAGAAGATCAGGCTTCTCGGGAGATGCCGGAATGCCCTTTTGGCCCCGGGTGCGGCTGCCGGAATTACGGGTGCATTTTATGCATCCGATATCGCAGAAGCAAAAGGAAACACCTGCAGGTATGACTTCAACGGGATAAAAGGAGAGTTTGAAAACAGCCTCCTTACTGTCGAAGGCTACAGGGAAGCTCTTATAACGGCGGCGGCCGCAGGGTGCATTCTGGGAACCGATCCCTCACGCCTGGGTTCTTTTCAGGCACTAAAGGGAAGGCTCTCGCATGAAACGATAAACGGCACATTGATAGTCGACAACTCCAACAGCGGGGTAAACAGGATGACAGCGGTCTCCGCGTCCCGCTATGCCCGCAGTATAATGCCGGAGGGCAGACAGGTGCTTGTTATAGGTATTGAAGAGGATAATATATGCGAGGGTTTTTCAGACGATGATATCGCAGGCGCGATAAACGAAATAATGCCTTATGCCGTCGTCGTCATATCCAAAAACCCGGAATCCGTAAGGAAGAGAATCCCGGAAGAGATCATATTTGAAACTGCATCCACTCTTCCGGAGGGAACTACAAAAGCACTCGCTTTCGGCGGGGACCGGACGATCGTCCTCTCTGTCAAGACCTGGAGGTAAAAAAGATGAATTACATACAGCCAAGACCAAGCTCAATCGTCGCCGCATTATATACCGTCAGGGATCTCGGGGTCGACCTTGCGATACTTCACGGGCCTTCAGGATGTTCGTTCAAGCATGCCCGACTCCTGGAAGAGGACGGGCTCAGGGTGCTGACGACATCTCTTGCAGACAACGAGTTCATCTTCGGCGGCCAGCAGCTTCTCGAAGATGTCCTGAAGTACGCGGAAAAGGAATTCAAACCTGAAAGAATTGCAGTCGTCGGAACATGCGTATCCATGATCATCGGCGAGGACATGGAAGCTGCGATAATCGATTCGGGAATAAAAACCCCCTCGATCGCAGTCGAGATCCACGCGGGGTTCAGGGAGAATATCGACGGAGTGATTGCCGCGCTCGAGCCCGCAGCCGTTGCCGGATGGATTGATGAAGACGAACTTGACCGGCAGAAGACTCTTCTTAAGGCCGCAAACGAGGTCGAGAGAAAGAGAGGCGCTGCATACAAACCCTATGTCCGGCCTTCAAGGGGAGACCTGAAGCATGTTGCCGCAGGAAACCTGATCCAGATTGCAGAATCCGGGAAGAAAGGCATCGCGATTCTTAATGCAAAAAAGGAGACTGCATACATGTTCGCCGATTCCCTTATCGCGCTTCACCAGAGATGCCCGGGGGCGGATATCGCATACGTGGCAAATCTCGAGCAGAGAGGGCTTCCAAAGGTCCGCCGGGACGCTGAAAACATACTCGCAGGGATAAGGGCATCGGGGATCGAACCTTTGCTCTGCGGGGCCCTGGACGAATACGGCGCAAACGGGGAGAATCTGGGGAGGATTATCAGGGAGGTTAAACCGGATTTTGCACTCGTTGCAGGCGTCCCCCATGCCATCCCACCCGAATACCTGGAAGGGATCGAGGTCTTCTCTGTTACAAACGGGCCGAGGCAGGTCGAACCCTTAAAGGAGTTCGGGCACGATCATGTTGTTGTGGAGATAGACCTTCACCCAAAGACTCTCGGTGTCCGGGAGATCGTCCCGGGCGAATTCGGTGATATAATAAGGAGCATCTGAACAGAGATGAAAAGCTTTCTAATAACAGGTGACAGGTCAGGAAGCGGGAAGACAAGCATCACACTCGCATTAAGTTCCATACTGTCTGAAGACTTCACCGTCCAGACCTTCAAGGTCGCGATGGACTATATCGATCCCTCGTACCTGACCGCGGTAACCGGCAGGCCGTGCAGGAATCTCGACAGCTTCGTGATGACGCCGGAGATGATCGCCGATAGTTACACTAACGGGTGCATCGGTGCGGAGATCGCGGTCATCGAGGGAGTCCGCGGACTTTTTGAGGGATCAGAAGCGCTTTCGGATACAGGTTCGACTGCAAGTGTCGCAAAGATGCTCGGGCAGAACGTGATCCTTGTAATCGATGCAAGGAGCATCACGCGGAGTGCGGCGGCGATTGTCATGGGTTTCTGTGCATTCGATCCGGATGTAAGGATCAAGGGCATTATCTTAAACCAGATCATAAGCGATAAGCATCTCAATAAAGCAAAGACCGCCATCGAGGCCGCAACCGGCATTCCGGTAATCGGTGCAATCCCGAGACGCGACGAGATGAGGCTGACGATGAGGCACCTCGGCCTAATACCATACCTTGAAGGGAAAAAGGACAGCGAATTCCTTGACAGGGTCGAAGCGGTAAAAGAGATAGTCAGCAGGAATGTCGATATCGATGCCCTCCTCGATATCGCAGGCGAAACCCGGGCGCCGGTCTCAGTTCCTGAAAGCTTCATACAGAAACAGGAAAAGGAAGTGAACATCGCGATCGCGGTTGATGAGGCGTTTAACTTCTACTATAACGATCTTTTTGACATTCTCGGGGCAAAAGGCGCCGGGTTCACCACATTCAGCCCGATACATGACCGCCTTCCTGAGGCCGACGGCTACATTCTCGGCGGCGGCTACCCTGAGATGTTTGCCGAAGGCCTGGAGGCAAACGACAGGATGAGGGAGGCGGTAGCAGAGATCTCCCGGAACAAAACGCCGGTTTATGCCGAATGCGGAGGGCTGATCTACCTGACGGGAGAGCTTTGCCTCAAGGACGGATGGAATGATCTCAAAAATGACGGGCACTATGAGATGTGCGGAGTATTCGACGGGAAGACTACGATGCCTTCAAAGCGGGTAATAGGATATGTTAAAGGAGTCTCCGATTCAAAAAGCCCCCTGGGATGCAGTGAATTCAGCGG
>CAYXKC010000123.1:0-3762 GCA_964465295.1 uncultured Methanomicrobiaceae archaeon
ATGCGTCCCTTTGAGGCGGCAGTATCTATATATCTTATCCCGAGCCGTTTCGCCTCGGCTTCGCATTCCTCAATGTTCAGGACTTCCGTCTTGATCTTCTCAAGGTATGGTGACTCCGGCTGGTCGAGTCCGGTATAGACCGCGATACCCGTATCTTCGCTGACAGAACCAGCTTCGATAAAGTCCCTGACAAATCCGAGAAGCTCTTCGATCTTTCCGGGCCTGACTGCGAAATTCAGCGCCGAGCCTACACAGTTTGTGGTCTTGTTCGGGACCTTCGGGTTGAGCTGGATCAGGCGCATGTTGAGGTATTCTACACCCTCGATATTGCATGCCTCTGCACATTTGGATGCAAGAACCCATGTTGCGCCGGACTCCTTCGTATCCGTATCGTCGATCCCGATTGAGACCTTCTCGTATTTCGGGGTGTATATAGTCGTCCTGCTGATCTTCGCACCGCCGGGGGTCATGTCGGCTTCGGTTGGGTATTCCGTCCTGAGGACGCCGGGCGCCTGCGGGAGGCATGCGGCGATTCCTACGCCTGCACCTGCGATCCCGGCCCAGTGTGTGGCGATCTCGTCGCCGATAATCTGGACCCCCTCAAGTGCCTGTCCCCCGATAGAGTCACCTGCAGCCCCGAAACCGGCTTTATACATGCCAAGCTTTGCAGAGATAGTCATCGAAGCCCCGTCGACGGTGATAGATTCGACCGCTCCGCCGGCTCTCATGCGGTTCATGACGTCCCATTCGATGGCACCCCTGTGGCGGCATTCCTCGATTATCTCCGCTCTTCCCGAGTCCTCGTCTGCCATTACAAGAAATTTCCTGCAGAAGAGAGGCCCGAAGCGCTCTCTTACTTCCTCCGGTTTCAGTACTGTAGACACTTTTTGTCACCGAAATATTCGTTAACAAAATAGTCGGCCACAATATATTTAACTGGTTCGATTTTGCGAAAAAGAGAGTCTTCAGGAGACGCCGGAGAAAACTGTAAGACGTGCATGGTGTTCGATATTATTCCTGCATCTGCTTATAATATATAAAAAAAATTGATGATTTTATCCTGGCTGAAAAATCATCAGGTATCTTCCTGAGGCTGTACTATGTCATATATTATATGTATAAGCCCGCCAATCATAGTTTCCGAGCTTTTTGTATCAAGTCTGACAGATTTGTCGATACCTTCGAAGAATTTCCTTTTATCCTGCCCTGCGATTACCGGTGCGATGATAAGGCTGAGGGAGGAGGCGATCCCCTCATCTATCAGGATGCTGTTCAGTCTCCCCCCGCTGTCCGAGACTATTCTTTCAAACCCGTAGCTGCTTTTCAGGATGGAAAGTGCCTCCCTGAGATCAACGTGATCGTATCCGCACATAAAATAAGGATAGTCCCGCTCTTCGAGGTATTCCAGGTAGTCTGCAGGCGTCGTCTCTGAAACAAGGACGAAAACGTCCCGGATGTGCTCGAGGTTCCTGTATATATGCAGCAGCCCTTTCAGTTTTCCGCCGCTGTCGACTATTACGCTTACCGGGCGTTTGTCCTCCGCTGACTGGTCAGGCCTGGTTAAATCTTTTTCTTTCTCTTCCGGAACAGGATCGAAGAACGTCTCCACGCCTGTTTTTGCGGTATTGGATCCTGCCAGAACCGCGTCGGGCGAAAAACCGGTCAGGACTGAATAATGGGCCCCGAGATCGATATCGAACCCGTAATATGCATTATCAAGACTCAGGGTATTGTGAATGATTAATTCCGGTAACATCTCAGAAGATTAATCCCGGTGATATATATTGGTCAATACCGCAGGGCGAAATTGTTCCGAACGGGGTAAAAAAAGTGTGTTTAAAGAATATCGTACAGCCTGAACTGGTACGGGCCCAGGTTTCCGCCGAAGTTTCCGGCTGAGATGAGTGCCAGGCCGGGAACCTTTACTGCCGCCTCGACTCCTGCCTTCATTGCCGCTTTGATAGCCGTCTCGTCGACACCGTCGATAACGATCTCGTATACCGCCTCAACGCCCGCGGGCACCTTTGTGTCTTCGACTTTGTCGCGGATGGTGGGGCAGTACTTCTCGTTGGTTGTTGCGACCATGAACTTGTACTTGTTCGATCCGACCTTTGAACCGGATGCAACAACCGGGAATGAGCACATGCAGCCCGGAACCTTCAGGATGGCTTCGACTGCCGCGTCTGCCGCGTCGAGTGCCGCTTTTAGAGTTTTACCCATGATGAAGAAGTTGCCGCCTGCAATTCCCTTTACGATGCCGAAACTCTCTTCACCGACATATTCGCCGTTCATAATTGGGATTGCCCAGCACTTGCGCCCGCCGACTTCTTTCTGGTATTCGAATCCGTCGCCGAAGAAGTGGAGTTTTACATCGATCCTCTCTTCCGCCTCAGGCATTCCGTCGAAGACCGCTGTTGTGGGCTGTGTAAGTACACACTCTGCAAGGCGCTCTACGACCTGCTCCTTTAACTTCTTCTTTCCGCCTGCAAAGAACAGGACGGCCACGCCGGGCCTTCCGTCGGGTGTCTCTGATGCGGGAAGGAACATCTCGATTCCTGCTTCACACGGGCAGCCGATTGCCGACGTTGCAAAACCTGTTGCCTCTGTTGCAGCCTGCTTCGCCCATTTCTCGTTTATTGCCGTAATAATAACCCTGCATGCCCAGTTGGGGAATGCCTCTGCAAATTCATCTTCGATTTGAACTCCGTTAAGTTCCATACTATTATACCTCTCTTTATGTAACGACTAAATTTCTTGATCTGTAAGGTAAAATAATATTTGATTTAGATGGCTTCAGCACCTGCCGGGTTATTCTGTTCAGGTATGGTGACCCGGGAGGTTTGGGGACTTAATTATTCTTCTTCCTTTCAGGGGTACTGCTCTCCGCGTTTCCCTGCATATTTTTCAAATGTCCTGAGGGAGGATGCAAGGCAGCGGGTCCTGTTGATCATTGCTCCGATAAGAATAGTGTCCAGAATCTGATTTCTTGTAAGAATTCCTGATTTGAGTGCAGTTTTGATATGAAACCCAAGGCACTGGTTCGCCCCGCATGCTGCTGTAGCTGCAATTGATGCAATCTCTGCTGTTTTGGGATCGAGGCTTTCCGGCCGGCCGGTGAAGAGATCTCCGAGGCTGTTGAATATGAACTGCTCCTTTCTTTCGCTCAGCGCTGGAAAGATAAAAGGTACCTGGCCGAAAGTTTCTTCGATCTCTGCATAAAGGCCATCCGTAATCTCATCAGAATTGCTTAAGAAATCCCGGATTAATTTTTTTGATCTATCTTTCATAATTATCAATTTGTTATTGCCTGTTTTTTCTTAAACAGTGCTGTTACGATGCAATGGTTATCGGGGCATCTGATATGCAAAACTGCTGTGCAAATTTCTGTTAAACTGTCTGAATTAAATTTACTATGTTAAGTAAACGTCAACAATTCGTTTTTTTGAAATCAGGTGCTGTTTTATTGTTTTCTTTTCTTCTGATTAAAGGGATTTGAATTACTTAACGGTCATTTCACTCAATATCTGGAGGGACTTTGGATAAAAAAAGCAGAAATATAATGAATAATTTGTTATAATCCTTTTCATTTGTTTTTTTCTCCGCACCTAAAAAGTTCAATCTTTTAAACATAACCTAATTAACATATAGTGGTTGTTAAGCTATAATACTGGATTTTAAGGAATTTTTTAACTTTATCCCGTTTTCCTACTTCAGAACATTTATCTATTTTTTCTCCCAACTTTTAACGATCGATTTAGATCG
>CAYXKC010000124.1:0-1774 GCA_964465295.1 uncultured Methanomicrobiaceae archaeon
CCACCCCCTCATGGTGATACGTCGCAAAGGCGACGAACCAGCGTCCCCTTTTGCTCTACTTCTTCCCTCGGCCACCACCAATTTCCACTTCCTTTTTCCCTCCCGGCTGGGGCTACCCGGAGGGTAGCACCCAGGCCGGGTTATCGCGACAGCGCAAAGCCCTGAGGTCAGGGCGTTTCGCGAAGCGAATTGCGCAGGGGTTGTCTAATGAATAAAATCCTTTTATCAATTTGAGATGTTCTCAAAACGAAACCAAATTAATTACGAACTCCAATTATCTTTCAATGGATCCGCTTGCAATTCTCGTCCTGACACTGGTCCTTATAACCATACTTGCCTTTTCAAGAAGGGTGCCTGCATTTCTTGTTCTTATTACCGGTGCGATATTCCTGGGTTTAATCGCCGGTTTTAATCCCGATCAGGTACTGGCATGGACGGCGGAGGGGATGGGGGAGATCTTCTCTTCATTTGCCATTGTAATCCTGTCCGGGATGGTTATCGCAAGACTTCTCCTTGACCAGGGGCTTTTGGATGTGATAGTCTCCGGGATATACGGCCGGATAAAAAATCCTGCTGCAGGGGCCGGGATTATCGGGTTTATATTATCTGTTCCTACGACCTGCTGCATCACGACCTATCTGATGATCGCTCCCGCCTTTAAAGACCGGGGAGAGGTTTCATCCGGGTCGAACAAACCTTTATATCTTGTAGCAGTCGGGAGCATCATATCATATGTGCTGATCTTCCCCACTCCTGCGACGATGCCCCTTCTCGCAAATCTCGGGGCAGGATATCCTGCATATTTGTTCAATGCAGTCGCAATCCCTCTCTCCCTTGTAATTTTGGCGATTGTAATCCTCCTTTCAGGATTTTGGTACGGAAAGGAGGACCGTTCCCCTGACCCCGGGGAAAAGAAAGTTAAGGAATATCCGCTGAAGACCCATCTTCGTGCGTGGACTCCTTTTATTGCAATCGTTGCCGCAGTCCCGGCAGGGGTCTTTCTGCTTCAGCTCTCTCATCTCGGCCTGGTTCAGTTTATCATGCTTGCAGGTCTGATCTCCGCTCTCGCTTCTGCACCACGTGATATCAGGATGAAGGGATTTTCTGCCGGAGCCAAATCCGCCGGACTGATACTTTTTGATTTCTGTTCAGCAGGAGCGATAGGTAAGGTCATTATCGGTTCGGGGCTTGCAGGAGGGATCGTGGACTCGCTGATCCCCGTTGTGCCTGTTATAATGGTGCCTTTTATCATTGCCGCCGTATTTGCCACGGCACAGGGTTCAAGGGTTGTTACTGCGGTAATAGCATCCCGGATAATCGGGACAACGGAGATAATACAGCAGGTACACCCGCTCCCGCTTATTCTCATGGTCTCGGCGGGAACATGCTTCATCCCGTATCTGACGGATCCGTATTTCTGGCTGGTCCAGAGAACTACGGGCGATGATATAAGCATCGTTCTCAGGAATTATACGCTGCCTCTTGCATTTACAGGAGTTTTGATATTTAGTGCCGCGATTCTGCTGACAACATTCATTTAGTCCTGTGTCGGGCAGGCGTAAATCCCGCTATCTCGTCTTTTCATAATATATAATGTCTTAATCATGGCCGGGGCCACCCGGAGGGTAGCGTCCAGGCCGGGATATCATAATTGCGCAAATTCGCGAAGCGAATTGAGCACTGGGCTGCCCCGTAAGGGGCTTACGCCTCTAAAAAAATAAAGAAACTATATTTGTAATCCAAAAAGAAAGAGGGAAATATTGTTAATTCAGGG
>CAYXKC010000124.1:1874-3683 GCA_964465295.1 uncultured Methanomicrobiaceae archaeon
ATATTGTTAATTCAGGGTAATCCGATCGACTTCGCTCTGCATTTCTGCCAGACCACACGGCCGACGACCTTGTAAGCCTGTTCGAGTTCGTCGAAGTTCGGGATTCCCTTTTCTTTTAAGAGTTTGATTCCTGCATCCATGCACTCGCCGCCGAGAAGCGTGCCGATGACCGGGTTGTCGGTCTTGGCTGCAAAGTCGGCGATTGTCTGCGCAAATACTTCCGAATCGAGAACAAGGTTGGGGAACCCGATTACGAATGCAATATCCCACCTGTCAGAATGCCTTGCAAGGACGTCGAAGACCTGGCCAAAACGCTTGTCCGATGCGTCGCCCAGTAGATCGAGCGGATTTGCATGACTCCAGTAATCTGGGAGAAAGGTGTTTAATTCTTCGAGTATCTCTGTCGGGAGGTCGATGATATTGATCCCGTACATGTCCGCATAGTCGGAGGAAAGTACCGCAAATCCGCCCGCATTTGTTATGACGATTGCTCTTGTGCCTTTCAGTGAATCTGTCGGTGATACCGGTGATGCAAGGAGCTCTGCCGCCTCGAATGCCCCGCGAAGCGCCCTTACCGGGATGACTCCCGCCTTGCGGAAGGCCTCCATGTATACCTCGTAGGATCCGGAAAGCGAACCTGTGTGAGAGGAAGCTGCAGCCTGTCCTTTCATTGAGGAACCTGATTTTATGGCAATCACCGGCTTCTTCTTCGAGACCTCGGATACCACCTCCATGAATTCACGGCCGTCGGTAAGCTGCTCTACATAAAGAATGACCGCTTTTGTATTCCTGTCCTGCTCGACAAATCTCAGGTAATCGATGAAATCGAGATCGGACTGGTTTCCGACCGAGAAGACGGCTGAAAATCCGATGTCGTGCTTAAGACTCCAGTCGACGACGGTGTTGATGATCGCACCGCTCTGCGAGATGAACGCAATTCCGCCGGGGTTAGGGGACTGGTGGACATATGTCGTATCGAGCCCGCGGGGGGGAACGATCAGGCCAAGGCAGTTAGGTCCTACGATCCTGATATTGTAGCTTCCGGCGATCTCGAGCATCCTGTCCTCAAGAGCCTTTCCATCCTGTCCGGTCTCCTTGAAACCAGCCGTGATGACAACCACCAGCGGGATTCCCTTCTCGCCGCACTCCTGCATCACTTTTGGAACCTGAAGGGCCGGAACCGTGATAACGGCAAGATCTACGGGATTTGGTATTGCACTAACGGTAGGGAATGCTTTCAGTCCCTGGACTTCTCCTCTTTTGTTGTTTACAGGATAGATCTGCCCGGGGAAGTGGAGAAGGTTGTGCATAACCGCGTATCCCATCTTTTTGGGATCGGATGAAGCACCGATTACCGCGACCGATCTCGGGTTGAAGTATTCGGGCGGAACGGGTCTTCTCTCTGCCCTTTTTTCGGGTTTGTAGTCATCGTCTATGATAACCCTGGCATCAACGGCACAGGCCCCCTCTTCATAGAGGCGGAGAGGGTTGATGTCAAACTCCTTCACATTGGCATTTTCTTCGAAGAATCTCGCTACGTTTTTAATAATTTCGACAAGAGTCTCCTCGTCCTTCGGCTTCATTCCGCGGTAGCCTGAGATCAGCGGGTAGGCATTGATCTCCTTTACCATCGTCCTGATGTCCTCTTCATCAACCGGAAGTATGCGGAGTGTTACGTCCTTCATGAGCTCGACGAGCGTTCCGCCCATTCCGAAGGTTATCACCTTGCCGAAAGCGGGATCCGTTTTTCCACCGAGTATAAGCTCCAGACCCGGATTTGCCATCTCTTCAACGATTATTCCCTCGATT
>CAYXKC010000125.1:0-3681 GCA_964465295.1 uncultured Methanomicrobiaceae archaeon
ATCGGGGTTTTCCCGAAGAAGAGAAGGAGTGCCACACCCGCCACAAGGGGCGGAAGTGCAAGAGGAAGATCAAGAACCATATTGATGAAACTCTTGCCAAAGAAATTATACCTCGCAAGCCCGTAAGCCGCAGGTACAGCAATCAGAATACAGAGTACGGTAGATGCTATCGAAGTTGCAAGACTAAGATATATTGCAAAATGAATTTCACTGCTCAGTAATGATTCAGTTACCGCTGACGGGTCAGGATGAGTGACAACCAGCAGCAGTATTGCCACAATAAATGCTGCAAGAAGTGTGCCAACGGAAATTGTGGCAATTTTCACTACATCCGCAGATTTTATATTCATTTATTAACCCGTTCTCTTTCCCTCAGCGCCTTTGGACTTGCATTCCACTCTGCAATATCGTCAAGATGCTGATCATCTACCCATCCGCTCTTCACTTCATCACGGTGATCGAACCTGTATACATAAGGCTTTATATCAAGCAGGGGAGTCCCGTCGAGGATATCAACTGCACCTATTTTAATAAACCTGCCCTCACGCCCAAGATTGTCCACAATCGAGAGCCCGATTGGATTCGGGCGGTTATAATGACGGATTGAAAAGATCCCCCTGTCTTTTTGTCCGTCAAGGAAAGGCTTCTGTTTCAGATCACACCCTGTTGCCCTGTCGAAATGATAGAGAAGAATGAGGTGGGAAAAGGATTCAATATCCGTCAGACCCTCTTCAAATTCAGGGAACACCTCAATAGTTCCCCTGGAATCGTTGAAAACTCCCTGGATGGGAGTATCATCCTGTATGGTGTGCTCTGAATGAACAATGCCAACAGGAGAATAGTGGAGTTTGATCTCCTTTACTCTTTTAACAACATTGTCTGAAGCCATTATCCTTGCTCCTCTTATGCATCGCTGTATTTCGGATCAGGATATGTTGTAAAACCGGTCTCCCTAAAGATTTCAAAACCTTCATCAGATACTACATAGTCTACAAAAGCCTGTGCAGCCTCAGGATTTTCAGACATTGTAAGTGTTCCAATAGGGACAATCTTAATGATATTCTGCTCACTCGGAATGTAGATTACATCAAACTTCTCGGTATCAATCAGATCCTCCCATACAATCGATCCGTCAACCTGGCCAAGGGCTGTGTGTACGATAATCTCATTGACTGTTGCAGCCCGTGTTACAACATTCGGATAGATGGTCTCATTTAGTCCGTTCTTCTCGATAATCTGGTTTGAGAGTTTTCCAATGGCAGCAGCCAGAGGATCGCCAAGTTCAACCTTAACGCCCTCGCGACCGAGATCCTCAAGCGACTGGATATTTGCAGGGTTGCCTTTTGGCGTTGCAATCACAGGGATATGGTAAACTACAAGCTCTTCCTCAGATACAAATCCCTTGGACTTTGCAGAATCGAAATAATACGTTGCTCCAGGCATGTAAACATCCCCCATCCCGGTAAGCTCGATCTGTGACAGAATCGTGTTTGATCCGCCATAGATATAATTCACAGAGACTCCGGTCTCTTCAGTGAACTTATCTGCAATCAGCTCCATCGGTTCACGCATACCGGCACCGCAGTAGACCAGAATTTCTTCATTCTCTTCGCCGGATGCGCCGGCAGTCCCTGTACATCCACTGAATGCAGTCACAACACCCAGAAGGACCAGCATACATATGACAACCATTTTTTTCATATATAATAATCAACAATTTTGTTAAAAAAATGTTGTTATATTTTAAGATTAGATTAACTTAACTTAGTTTACAAATTTGTAAAAAGAATCCTGTTTACGCAGTTACAACCGATATTTCAAAAACTAAAACCCGCCTAAATAGAAATGTTTTTTAAAAAAATACATAATCTAAGAGTCTATCAAAACACAAACATTTAATTTAATTGCACTGCAAGTTGATAATATTGTAAAGGCGTTTAAAAATACATTATCGCCAAGTCAACCATAAAGGAGTACCTGATGAAATTTATTATGGTTACCGGCCGAACCGTCAGGCAGGGTGAATATATTGATAATAAACTCTCCCAAAAATATTCAACGGAGACCTCCACCTGTTTTATGAATCCTGTTGATATGATGAACATGTACCTTGAGGAAGGCGACAACATCAGGATAGCAACGGAGACTGGAGCTGTTGTTTTTAGAGCATTAAGCGACGATGGACTGAAACAGGGCACTGTTTTCATCCCTTACGGTCCTTACTGCAATATGCTGGTATCTACATGCACACACGGGACAGGCATGCCCGATTATAAATCCTCAAGAATCAAGATCGAACCGACCGATCAGGATATATTATCCCTCACAGAGCTATTAGCCGGGGCCGGGGGAAAGGAGATATGAAGGTCGTAAAAAATGTAATATGCCCGTTTTGCGGCTGTCTCTGCGATGACCTCTCGGTAACGATTGAGGATAATAGGATTATTGGAATAGATAACGGATGTACGCTTGCAAATTCAAAATTCTTAGGGACAACCAGGCTAAAAACACCCCTGATCCGGGAGAACAACAGGTTCAGGGAGGCATCATACGAGGAGGCTGTTGACGCATCGGCAGCAATTCTTAAAGATGCAGAGAGACCACTGCTCTTTGGCTGGAGCGGCACTCACGGCGAAGCACAGTGTGCAGGTGTTCATCTCTGCGAACTTATTGGCGGAGTCCTCGACAATACCTCATCGGTCTGCCACGGCCCCTCGATCCTTGCAATCCAGGAGGTGGGTCACCCGGGATGTACGCTTGGACAGGTCAAGAACAGGGCTGATCTGGTAATATACTGGGGCTGCAACCCCTCGGAAGCACATCCCCGCCACATGAGCAGATATACAACATATGCAACGGGTTTCTTCCTTAAAAACGCTCACAGGGACAGAAAACTCATAGTCGTCGACATAAGGAAAAACGATTCCGCAAACGTGGCGGATGAATTTGTTCAGATCAATCCCGGCGGTGATTATGCTGTTCTCTCGGCACTCAGGGCTATTGTCAGAGGGAAAGACGAATTCATTCCTGAGATGGTTTCGGGCGTTCCAAAAAGCCAGCTAAAAAGAATAGCCGGTATGTGCAAAGAGGCTAAATTCGGGGCCATATTCTTCGGTCTCGGCCTTACAATGTCGGTGAATAAATACAAAAACGTCAGGAATGCCATAGAACTTGTAGATGAACTGTCAAGACACACCAAATTCACCATTACCCCCATGAGGGGACACTGGAATGTCTATGGTGCAAATGAAGTATTCACATGGATGACTGGCTATCCCTATGCAGTAGACTTTTCAAGGGGAACATCATTCTACAATCCCGGTGAGACGACCGCCGTAGATATTCTTGCCAGAAAGGAATGCGATGCAATGCTCGTCGTCGGAAGCGATCCCGGAGCAAACATGCCAAGGAAATGCATGGAGCATATGTCAGAGATTCCTGTAGTCCAGATCGATCCCTGCCTTAACTGCACATCTGCATTTGCAGACATCCAGATACCGGTTGCAATTACAGGTATAGAGACGGGGGGGACCGCCTACCGCATGGACGGAATCCCTCTCAGGATGAAGAAGATTATTGATACGGAATTTTTAAACGATACCCAGGTTATCAACAGGATATATGAGAAGATCTCAGGCGGTGTGAAATAATGGCTGATATCCTCGTAAAAAACGCATATGT
>CAYXKC010000126.1:0-3664 GCA_964465295.1 uncultured Methanomicrobiaceae archaeon
AATTTTGTGAAATTAAATTGCCTATAATTATTGCATAGGTTTCATGATGCAGATAAAGGCATTTTAGAGGTTGTATAATATGGTATTTCATCCCCCTGTTACTATTGTAGCAAAAACTGGAGATGCAGGCAAGTATAAAGTCGGATTGCCTGCATGGAATATGCTCCTTCGCGGCTTCATGGCCGGAGCATATATCGCAATGGGTGCAGCTCTTGCAACTGTCTGTTCGACAGGTGTTGCAGCGACGCTCGGTGACGGAATAGCAAAACTTATCCTGGGTGCTGTCTTCCCGGTTGGGCTTATTATCATCGTTCTTACCGGTGCTGAACTTTTTACCGGTGATGCGATGTTCGCCCCGATGGCGGCATTTATCCACAGGGTGAGCTGGACCTCGGTTTTGAATCTATGGGTCTGGGTTTACGTGGGAAACCTGATAGGTTCTCTTGTTTTCGCGTTCTTCATGGCCTATGGTCCCCTGACAAGCTGGGGTGCCAGCGGCGGTGCCGCAACGGCTTTCGGTGCGACCGCAGTAAGTATTGCAGCAGGTAAAGTGTCTTATGTCACTTTAATGGGGCAGTTGTCTGCTTTCTTCAAGGCCATCTGTTGTAACTGGCTCGTCAACCTCGCAATTCTGCTTGGAATTTGCGCTGACGATGCAATCGGAAAGATTGTCGGAATATGGTTCCCGATCATGGCCTTCGTTTCATCCGGATTCGAGCACTGTGTCGCGAACATGTACTTCATCCCTGCCGGCATCCTGACGGCTCCTTATCTGTCTGCAGATCAGATAGCTTCTATCGGTGCTGCGAAGGTTGCGGGCCTCGGCTGGGTCTCATTCGTGACAAATAACCTGATTATCGTTACCATCGGCAACATTGTCGGCGGAATGCTCTTTGTCGGAATTCTCTACTGGTATTCCTTCAGGGACGAGATTGAAGCGAGCAAATAAAAAGGTTTGAATCTGATATTGATTTAATGAAAATCAAAGGAACCAATGTGAGGATCTCGATCATCAATCTTCTGGTGATCCTTCTCCTCGCTTTTTTTCTCGTAATTTATGAAGTTTCAACAGGTGATTATGTCCTCTTTGCATGGGGCATCGTCCTGCTCGCTCTTATCTTCATAATACCGCTTATTCTTAATTACATGAGCCAGGATCAGTATTCTGCCCTTGAGCCGGTATATGAGGCTGAAGCAAAAAATTCAAGAATAAGAGCGATTTCTCCTTCGTCTGTGGGCGATATTGTCCGGATCGAGGGTATTGTTGAGAGGGTGCTGTTTAAATTCCTGAACCGGCCGCAGTATATTGTTGCCGACAGGACCGGGGAGATCTCTGTTAAGATGTTTACTTCTCCAAAGGAGAATGTCGAAACCGGGGATTATGTGGAGGTCTACGGCCAGATCATAAAAAGGTATGTCGTAACCGGCGATCCTGTTGTAAATGCAGTGATTATCCGCAGGACTGAGCGAAAGAAAGTTTAGAGCGGGTTATACCTGTATCATTTTAAATCGAATTAAAACCCTTTTAATAATAATGGTGTCTTCAGTGTTTCAGGAATTGTCTTCCAAAGGGGCAGCCTGGATTTTGGTTCCGGCAGTGGCTTTTTCAGGGATCTTTGCCGGATTGTTTTTCGAAGGCGATCCTCTGCTTGGTTATCTGGGGGTTGCGGGATGTGTGGTATCTTCTTTTATACTTGGCATTATGGCCTTCCTGAATCAGAAGAAGGATCTCCTTGCGCTGCTTGCACCTATGTATGCCTTGATCATATTCAATCCCTGGAGTGAATTCAGCACCGGGCCGGTCATGCAGATCCTGTATTCTCTTACGATTCTTGTAGTCACGCTCCGCTTTGTGATCCGGTTCAAATCTGCCTAATGTTATTGCATATCAAATAAGTTATGCAATATAGCCGCGCAAAGCAATATAGGGCTTATTTTGGCCTCAAATATATTCCTAACCTGTTTAATTATTTGCATAATTTAACAGTTTCAATTAACATTTTTAATTTGTAAAGTCTTCTTTAAATCCATTGGATTTCGAATCAAGCGTTAACTTTTCTTAATTCCACCGATATTGTTGAAGTTAATAAACAATCTTTATAAATAGAATTTTCAGACTTTTGATTGATAAGAGGTAAACAACTATGGATGTTAATTTTGTTCCGACAACCTGTCCCTATTGTGGTACAGGCTGTACCTTCAATCTTGTCGTAAAAGACGGCAGGGTGGTCGGTTCAATTCCAAATACACGTTCTCCTGTAAACGAAGGCAAAACATGTCCCAAGGGTACATATGCCTATGAATTCGTAAACAGTGAAGAACGCCTGAACGTCCCCCTGATTAAAAAGGGAGACGAATTTGTTGAAGCGACCTGGGATGAAGCTATTGCACTGATTGCAGAGAAGTTCAAGAGCTACAATCCTGACGAGATTGCATGTTTGTCTTCAGCACGTACATCAAATGAAGACAATTATGCAATGATGAAGCTTGCACGTGGTGCATTTAAGACACGGCATATCGACCACTGTGCAAGGCTTTGTCACTCTTCAACTGTTGCAGGTCTCGCTGCAGTATTTGGATCCGGTGCGATGACAAACTCGATCTTGGACATCCCCGAGGCAAAGTGCGTATTTATCATTGGTAGTAACACATTCGAGCAGCACCCCCTCATAGGAAGGAGGGTGATGCAGGCCAAGAAGAACGGCGCCAAGATAATCTATGCCGACCCGAGGTACACACCAACGGCAAAGCAGGCTGATCTCTATATGCAGTTTAAGTCAGGTTCTGATGTCGCTATTCTCAACTGCATGATGCATGAGATTATCAAGAACGGCTGGGAAGCAAAGGAGTTCATCGAGAACCGTACAAAAGGCTTTGAAGATCTCAAGGCAGTTGTAATGAAAGACGACTATACTCCTGAGAATGTTGAGCAGATCTCGGGCATTCCTGCAGATCAGCTCCGTCAGGCTGCAGAATGGTTTGCAAAATCAGAATCCTCAGCAATTCTTTATTCAATGGGTATCACCCAGCACACCGTAGGTGTTGACAACGTTAAGTCAGTCGCACACCTTCAGATGGTTACAGGAAACCTTGGAAGACCCGGAACGGGTGTCAACGCTCTTCGTGGACAGAACAATGTTCAGGGTGCCTGTGATATGGGAGCACTCCCTGTTGTATTCACAGGCTACCAGAAGGTCATCGACGAGGCCGCACACAAAAAATTCTCTGATGCATGGGGATTCCCCGACGGAATCGCTGCTCCTGAGAACGGTTATGAAGTCACAACAATGATCAATGTTCTCTACGACAACCCCGGCGAGCTTAAAGCGATGTATATCATGGGAGAAAATCCGATGCTCTCTGACCCGAACATCGATCACGCAAAGCACTCTCTCGAAAACCTTGAGTTTATGGTTGTTCAGGATATCTTCCTCACCGAGACTGCACAGATGGCTGATGTTGTTCTTCCTGCAACCTGTTATGCAGAGAAGGACGGTACGCAGACATCAACCGAACGCCGTGTCCAGAAATGGAGGAAGGCCCAGGATCCGCCCGGAGAGGCGAAACTTGACTGGAAGATTCTCGCTATGGTCGGAGCAGCAATGGGATATGCAGATCAGTTTGCATGGGAGACCTCAGAAGATGTATTCAATGAGATTGCAGA
>CAYXKC010000127.1:0-3653 GCA_964465295.1 uncultured Methanomicrobiaceae archaeon
GAAAGAGGACGTAAAAAGCCTCATCTTCTATGGCCGGGTAGTTCCCATCCCAAAAACGGTCTGCAGAACGGGAAAGGGTGGAATCACCGAGAGCTGTCTCTCAATCGAGGGCCATTCGGCAATAAGCCACGGCGGAAAGGCCGTGAAGTTCTTCACCACAAAGGGCAACTTCATCCTCCCAATCGTATCCCTGCAGAGAGTTGCAAGGGGCGAGGCGGTATCCGCACCGCTCTTCCCGCTTGAACCTGATTTGCCGGAGGGAGGGAAGTGACCGAGATCAGGAGGGCCTTATCCCTCCTCTTCCCAAAAAACGCGGTTGTCGAGTTGAGAGCACTTTCCGATTACAACACCCACAGCGGATACTTCGATGACCCCGCCAGACTCGCGGAGAAAGCCGGACATATCTCCCGGCTCTCCGATGTCCACGGGGTATATGTAACACTCAACGAGGTCAATTCCGCCCTTCTCTCCCGGCGGGCCAACCGGGTGAAGATGAAACTCGGCAGAAAGGATGCGACGACCGCGGACGCAGACATCGTCCGCCGGAGATGGCTGCCAATCGACCTCGACCCGGTCCGGCCGAGCGGGGTTTCATCGACCGATGAAGAGCATGATGCAGCCATAGAGAAAGCAAAACAGATCGCCGGGTTTCTCCTGACTCTTGGATTCCCCCGGCCGGTGCTCGCCGACTCTGGAAACGGGGCCCATTTGCTTTATGCAATCGACCTGCCGAACGATGATGATGCAACGGGCCTTGTCCGCGACTGTCTCGCCACACTCGATGCCCTCTTCTCCGACGATACCGTGACTGTCGATACAGCCAACTTCAACGCGGCCCGCATCTGGAAACTCTACGGGACGATGTCCCGCAAGGGCGACAACACTCCGGAACGGCCGCACCGAATATCGGCAATAATCGAGGCCCCCGGTACCGGGGAGACAATCGAAGCAGAGACTCTTTTACGGCTTGCAAACCTCCTCCCAAAAGAGGAGACCAAACCGGTCCCGAAGACAGGGGATAAGAAGATCGATCTCTCCCGGTGGCTATCAGAGCATGGAATAACAGTTCGGAGTGAAAGACCCTGGCAGGGCGGAACCCTCTTCGTCCTCGACGAATGCCCCTTCTCCTCCGCCCACAAAGACGGGGCCTTTGCCATCCAGTTCGCGGGCGGCGCAATCTACGCCGGATACCACCACAATTCCTGCGGCGGAGGAAAACAGAGATGGGCCGAACTCCGGGGAATGTTTGAGATTAAAAAGGGCCGGAAAGAGAGAAGAAACAGAAAAGAGAAAACTCCTGTTTCGGCCTCTTCTTCCCCGGAAAACGAAGACTCCCCTGAAAAAAGGCAGGCCCTTGAGATCCTCCAAAACGGCGACCCGCTCGGATTCATGCTCGACGCATTCAACACTGAGCATGTCGGTGACCGGATTGTCGCCGAGTGCCTGATAATGTCGGTCGTCTCCCAGTCTGTTGCAAACACGAAGGGCCTGCACGTCTCGATCTCCGGGAATTCCGGGAAGGGAAAGACCCACGCCTGCAACACCGTTCTCTGCATGATCCCGCAGGATTACCGGCTGAAGGGAACGGTCTCCAACAAGGCCCTCTTCTATCACGATTCACTAAAGGAGGGAACCGTGCTGCTCTTCGACGACGTGACGATGTCAGAGGACATGCAGGAGCTTTTAAAATCGGCGACTGCAAACTTCCGGGAGCCAATCGAGCACAGGACGCTTACAGCCGACCGGAATCTCAGGATCTGCACCATTCCGGAGAGATGCGTGTGGTGGCTGGCAAAGGTCGAGAACATCGGAGACGACCAGGTGATGAACAGGATGCTCACAGTCTGGATCGACGACTCCGCTGATCAGGACCGGGCGGTTCTTGAGCACATGAAGAGGATGGAAGCCGGAGAGATCTGCCATGATGAATTTTCAACAATAGTATGCCGGGAAATCCTGAGAATAATAAAATCGGGATGTCTGAATGTGAAGATCCCGTTTGCGACCCGCATTCAGTTTTCGGCACTGTCAAACAGGAGAAATCCCGCGATGCTCTTCGACCTCATCAAGTGCCATGCCAGGCTGAACTTTTTACAGAGAGACAAGGACAGTGATGGGAGTATAATTGCCGTCCGGGAGGATTTTGAAGCGGGGAGAAAACTCTATATCTCAATCAACCGGGATACGGGCGGACAGGAGACCAAACTTACGAGGAATGAGGCGGCGGCTCTGTCAGCAGTTGCAACGGCCGGCCTTTCGACTTTCTCGATTAGAAACGTCCAGTCATTGACAGGCCTTGCCTATAATCACATTTACAAAATCTTTCACGGATATAACTCCCACGGGACCATCTATTCAGGACTTTTGGAAAAGTGCCCTGCCCTGGGTTTTGTGGATACGATGATATCATCCGATGAAGACGGGTATTCCATAAGGAAACGTGAGAATCAATATTCCTTCGATTACGAGATGTATAAATTATGGATCGGCGGCGGAGATGTCTGGCTCGAAGAACCTTTTGGGAGTGACAATATCAGTGGCGATCACGATAACGACGACAATGAAGATGGGGATGACAAACCCTTTCCTTCTGATGTTAATGGCGGAGTGGCGGAAGGTCTGAAGCAGCCCCGCCATTTCTCCCGCCATAACGAAAAATCCAAAAATGGCTTTGGTTCTCAAAAAGAAGATGATAATGTATGTACTTGTACATGTACAGATAGTATATTGCGGGGAAATGGAAGAACACAGAATGCCTGCACTTTATCTTCATCGATGTGTGAGGGTGTCTGTGTTTCCCGCATCCCCGCCATCAATAGTAGTTGTGGTGCTTTCTCCGCTCCAATTAAAGTTATTCCAAAGAATCATCCGAATTCGTCCCCGCCATCCTTCCGCCATATGCCGCCAGCAACTCCAAAGGTCCGGCCCCTTCCCGGCGTTCTCGATCACCGGGATTTTGAGCGGGTGACAAAGGAGCTTGGGAAATGTTCTCTATGTGGGGAAGGGAAGGCGGTTTTTTCTTCGAAGGAGATGAGGATTGGGATCTGTGAGGGTTGTTATGGGAGGCTGCTTCGGGAGGATTTGAGGGAGGAGGGGGTTTTGTAAAGGAGTATAACATTAGTGGAAGTCTAAAAAAAAGTCCGGGCAAAAAAGTCAAAAGCATGGGTGAAGGATTATAAAAGAAAGAATAGCCTTTTTTTACCGGATGTTCTAAATAGCGAATAAATACTCGTTTTTGCCTGCATCAATGTTGTATTTTTTGTAAATTTTGGACAATTATTATATCATTTCATAAGTAACTATTCAGTATCATATGCAGATGAAACCGGAAAGCCCGATTACGCATTTCTTAAAAAATGATAAAGGGCTTGATGAATTGTGCCGAAAATACAACGTTTCCGAGATGGTTATCTTTGGATCTGCAATTCGTTCTGATTTCAATCCTGAAAAAAGTGATATTGACATTATGGTTTCATTCAGAAAAATGACTCCGGCAGAACATGCCGATTCTTATTTTGGTCTGTTGGAAGAACTTGAAAGGTTGTTTGGCCGTAATGTTGATCTCCTTGAGAAAGAGGCTGTAAGAAATCCTTATCTAAGGAGAAATATTGACGAGTCCGGAGTAATGGTCTATGCCTCAGCATGAACCTGAA
>CAYXKC010000128.1:0-3488 GCA_964465295.1 uncultured Methanomicrobiaceae archaeon
TGATCCTTCAGGCTGTCAATCAGAATTCTTGCTCCTGTTTTCATTTTCACTCCTCAATAACCTGTTCATTCCCGAAACAACAGCCTCGACACTGGCTTCGATGATATCTGATCTTGCTCCCCTTGATGTTATTATCCTGCCGTCTTTATTCAGCTTTACCATGACATCGACAACGGCATCTGTGCCGCCGGTCACAGCATCCACATGGTACTCCTCAAGGCGTATATCTCCCGCGACGGCGACAGACTCCTCAAGTATCTTTAATGCAGCATCAACAGGTCCGGCACCGGTTGCAGCGCCTGTTATCTCCTGTCCGTAGATCTTCATCGTCACAGAAGCCGTGGGGATTACATTGCTTCCTGAGACTATAGTGAACTGCTTCAGCTCGATGACTGGTTTGCACTCGAGAAGCATCACCGCATCTGCGACAGCCATAACGTCTGCGTCGGTAACCCTCACTCCGCGATCGCCTATCTCTTTTATCCGCTTGACAATCTCGTTCAACTGCCTTTCGTTGGGGCTGTAGCCAAGTTCTGTAAGCGCCGAACTTACAGAAGCCGAACCCGAATGCTTTCCGAGAACGATGCGCCTCTTCCTTCCCACAAGTTCGGGAGCTATCGGCTCATAGGTGCTGGAGTCCTTCATGAGGCCGTCGGCGTGGATGCCGCTTTCATGTGTGAACGCCATTGAACCCACGATGGGTTTGTTTGTTGGAAGCGGGATACGCGTAAGCCTCGATACGAGAGTCGATAAATGATATATCTTCTCTTTTTCTATACGGGTCTCATAGCTGTACAGCTTCTCGAGCGCCATGACAAGCTCTTCGAAGGGCGTATTTCCCGCTCTCTCCCCGAGACCGTTTACTGTTACGTGGGCGCATGTTGCACCGCTGTTCAGTGCAGAAAGGGTGTTTGCAAGCGCCAGTCCAAGATCGTTATGGCAGTGTATGCTTAAGGGTGCATGGCAAAGCCGGGGTATTATCTCCGCCGTTCTCTCAGGGGTCAGAAGACCTACGGTATCGCAGAAACAGAGCCGGTCTGCTCCCGCGGAAACACCGTCTTTAAACAGGTTGGAGAGATAGTCGACATCTGCCCGGGAGGCGTCTTCGCCGGAGAGCTCGACTATGAGCCCCCTCTCTTTTGCGTAGGATACAGCATCCATCGCCATTGCATGCACTTTGTCACGATCCTTCCCAAGCTTCTTTGTGATATGAAGATCGGAGACAGGTACAACGAGATGAACCGAATCGGCACCGCATTCGGCAGCCGAGTCAATGTCATCCCTTCTTGCGCGTACATATGTACAGCATTCCGCTGCAAGCCCGGCATCAGAGATCAGCCTTATGGCCTCTTTTTCACCATCTGATGCAACGGCTGTTCCTGCCTCTATAACATCAATTCCAATGTCAGAAAGGGCGGTTGCAATCTCAAGTTTCTGCCCGGGGGTCAGAGAAACGCCTGGCGTCTGCTCGCCGTCCCTGAGCGTGGTATCCAGAAAACGAATCATTTTATCGCCAAATAAAGTAATCACTCATTTCAGTCACTTCCAACAGATCAATGAATAGACCTGTATAAAATATTTATCTCTCATAGTTAAAAAAGTGCACCGTGAGAGCTACGTCCATCCAACTTTATGCACCACAAACCTGCTATTTTTAACTCTTACCGAACCACATAATAATAACGCTTATCTATAACAAGACCCAACATATTATACAGGAAAAACACCATTTTCCGCCAGGATGTAGACCGGAGACCTCCCGCCACCCATGGAAGGCTCCGGCCTGAGCAAAGAAGATAATTTATTATTACATAAACTAAAGCGGACGTACTGGAGAGTAAAGATATGATCAACAGATACTATGAATCAGACGCCGACCTGGGAAACCTGTCCGGAAAGACGATCGCCGTCATAGGATACGGCTCACAGGGGCGTGGACAGGCCTTAAATCTTAAAGACAGCGGGCTCAATGTGATAATCGGCATCAGGCCGGGGAAGAGCAGGGACCAGGCCATAGCTGACGGGCTTGAGGCTCTCGATGTTTCAAAGGCCGCAGAGAGAGCAGATATAATTATGATCCTGCTTCCTGACGAAACTCAGGGTGTAGTCTATAAAAAAGAGATCGAGCCGTTCCTGACAGAGAACAAATGCCTGATGTTCTCGCACGGGTTCAACATCCACTTCGGCCAGATTGTGCCCCCTTCGAATGTCGACGTGATTATGGTCGCACCAAAAGGCCCGGGCCACATGGTCAGGAGGACATACGAGGAAGGAAAGGGCGTTCCGGCCCTTATCGCAATTCACCAGGAATACACAGGAAAGGCGAAGGATATCGCGCTCGCATATGCAAAAGGAATAGGCGGCACAAGAGCGGTCGTACTGGAGACATCATTCCGCGAGGAAACCGAGACCGACCTCTTCGGCGAGCAGGCGGTGCTCTGCGGTGGAATCACCTCACTTATCAAAGCAGGGTTTGAAACGCTTGTAAAGGCCGGATATGCCCCAGAGATGGCTTATCTTGAGGTTCTGCACGAGACAAAGCTAATTGTAGACCTCATATATGAAGGCGGCTTTACCAAGATGAGGGATTCCATATCCAACACTGCACAATACGGGGATATCACAAGAGGGCCCAGGGTGATCGGAAAAGAGAGCAGGGCTTCAATGGAAGAGATCCTTAAAGAGATCCAGTCGGGTGCGTTCACGAAGGAATGGATGCTTGAAAATTCGGTCAACAGGCCGATGTTCAATGCTCTTACAAGAGCGGACGAGGAGCACCTGATCGAGAAGGTAGGTGCCGAGATCAGGGACATGATGCCCCAGTTCCGTAAATAAAAATCAAATATTTTTTTGCTTCATTGGAAATTCATTAATACTATTTCGTAAGATTAGATTTTATGAACAGGTATGCAGACCTCACGAAAGAGCAGATGAGGGACCTTATTCAGTGTGAAGAGTTGCTGGGTATGATGCTTGTCGCATACAAAGAATACGATTCAAAAGGAAGGTATTCGTCGCTTTCGGACTGTGAAGCGGGAAAGATCCGTGAACTGGAGGATGAGATGGGTTTAACACTCGTCGCATTCGAATGAAAAGGTTATAGTCAGAGTCCGAATCATGCGGAAAGAGGCTTTGCCCGAAATAACAGTTTTAATATGCAACCGGGAGTAAAAACCATATGGCTATGGTTCATGACGGAGGATCTCCGGACAGCATTGAAGCCCGGGATGTCAAAATAAAGACAATAGAGGCATACATTACCGGAAGGGTCCAGGGAGTGGGCTTCAGGGCCTGCGTCAGGAGGATCGCCACCCATCTTTCAGTAACCGGAGAGGTCATGAACCTTGAAGACGGAAGGGTCTGCATCAGGGCCGCTGCAGAAGAGGTTATCATCGACAAGTTCCTCTCATCTCTTCATGAATGCCCGAGGGCTTATATCAGGGATATACAGATCATCGAGACCAAGCCTGAAGATTTTGATGATTTCT
>CAYXKC010000129.1:0-3448 GCA_964465295.1 uncultured Methanomicrobiaceae archaeon
ACGTTGTCACCGGGCTTTGCCTCTGCATATTCTTCGTGGTGCATCTCGATTGATTTGACCTCACCGGTCTTGTTTGCAGGCATGAAAGAGACCTTCATTCCCTTCTTCATGATACCTGTCTCAATACGTCCTACAGGAACTGTTCCGATACCTGAGATCGAGTATACGTCCTGAATCGGAAGGCGGAACGGAAGATCGACGGGAATCTCGGGTGCCTTAAGTTCGTTGAGTGCCTCAAGCAGAATAGGTCCCTTGTACCAGGGTGTGTTTGCCGACTTTGATGCAATGTTGTCACCTACGAAAGAGGACATCGGGATGAACGGAACCTCTGCCGGGTTGAACCCGACCATCTTGATGAGGTCGCTGATCTGGGCCTTGACCTCTTCATAGCGCTTCTCGTCGTATTTTGATGCGTCCATCTTGTTGATTCCGACGATAAGCTGGTTGATACCGAGCGTCTTTGAGAGGAAGACGTGCTCCTTTGTCTGTTCCATTGCACCGTCAGGTGCTGCAACGATGAGGAGTGCCGCATCTGCCTGTGATGCACCGGTGATCATGTTCTTGATAAAGTCACGGTGGCCGGGGCAGTCTACGATTGTGAAATAGTACTTGTCAGTATCGAATCTCTTGTGTGCGATATCGATTGTAATACCACGCTCACGCTCTTCCTTCAGGTTGTCCATAACCCATGCAAATTCAAAGGATCCCTTTCCTTTTGACTCTGCTTCCTTACGGTAGTTCTCAATGATGTGCGCAGGCACAGCACCGGTCTCGAACAGTAAACGACCCACAGTTGTGGATTTTCCGTGGTCAATGTGACCAACCACGGCCAGATTCATGTGTGGCTTGTCTGATGCCATAATTCTTAACCTCAATTTTAGATTACTCAAATTCGTCCAATCGCTTGGGTACGAGTATCTTATATATGGAAACCAGCCATATAAAAGATTTCGTTGTGGACTATCAGCAGGGTATTATCGATCGAAATTGAGCAAAAATGAGATTATTTATCATGATTTAAGTAACAGGTTTGTACGAGATGAAATCGCTTGAAATAAAAAAGGACGAAAAAGGGAGCAAGGCAACAGTTATGTGCCGGAATGAGGAGGTTTCAGTCTACAGCAACTGCGCATACTGCAAACATTGCGAAGGGGTGGTTGTAAATAAAAGAACAGTAAAAACCCCACAGAAATCCAAGATGGAAGGGATCCAAAAAGGCCTCACTCCCGACGAGGAGCTCATGGCAGCGCATATGATGTTCATGACACTAATCAGGGACGGAACCGCAATTGTATGCAGCGATGAAAAAGGGGAAGGATTTACTTCCCTATACACATATTAAAAATAATTTAATCTTTTTTAAGAATTTCGGGGAGGACTTCGTTCCTGAATGTTTCGAACTTGATATCGTCGAGCTGTTCCGAAAGAAGCCTTCCCGACCATGCCCTCCTGTAAACCCAGTAGACCAGGCGGTCGACAATATTCACGACGTCGTCCTCGTTGTCAACCTCTGCAAGAACGCGCCCCATCCGCGGGTGCCTTCCCCTCCGTCCGCCGACAGTGATTAGATAATACTTCTTTTGAATATCGACAAGTTCGAATGGGCACGAAGTAACACATACCCCGCACTCGAGGCATTCTTCAAGATCCACCCTGGCTTCGCCTCCAATGACGGATATGGCCCCCTCCTTGCAGTACTCGGTACACTGCCCGCACCCGGTGCAAAGACCCGGCGTCCTGTGGGGAACGACCCTTGTTGTGATGCCGATCTCATTCAGGACGGGGCTTGTACATGCATATGAGCACGCCGATATCGAGATCCTCATCTTTACCGGCATGTCCTTACCGAAGAGTTTTTCATCGAGCCTTTTTGCAAGGGTTATCGAATCTGAATTCGCGTATTTACACCTTTCAATCCCCGGGCACGCGACGATATTTACAACCTCGTCCTTCTCGGAACCAAGAGGAGTGCCATTTTCAGATAGAGCCTCTTTTATCTCTTCAAGGCGTGAATGGTGGATATGAGGGATTTCAAGGGTCTGTCTTGTAGTCAGGTGCACCTCGTTCTGGCCGAATCTCTCTGCTATTTCAGCGATGCCGCGCATCTTCTCTACAGACAATATTCCGGCAGGCATCCTTAGTCTTATAGTGCAGAGATCACTGTTCCTTTCAGTGATCACTCCGCCAAGTGTGTGAACCCCGTAACTCATTTCACCCATAGATATTATAAAAGGACTTTGCTGTTTATTAAGGGCTTGTTTCAGACAGCGAGTGCCAGAGCGGCGATAACCGCCATCCGGGTTATTTCGCCTGCAGCACCGTCCACGTCCCCGTTGACACCCCCGAAAAGCCTTGTTGCAGCAAAATAGACAACCAGCCAGGATAAAATGAGGGCAACCCCCATGGCAGATAACTCCCTGAATGAGAATGGAAGAAAAACCAGCGGGAGGCACAGCAGGAAAGCAGGGATTACATAGTAGCGGTTCCCTGATGAACGCACATATGAATGAATACCCTCACGCAGGGGTTTTCCAAATGCGATCATTGCGACCTGCGAGAACTTGGCGCATAATTCTGCCGCGATAAGTGCCGCAGGCATTGCAGCGACCGAGGAAAGTCCGCTGTATGTCAGGAGAATCACAATCATCGCAAGTCCGACACCTCCTGCACCGACATTCCGGTCGGTCAGGGCCAAAATCCGCTTTTCACGGCTACCGTGCGCCATCAGGCCGTCACCGAAATCAAGGAGGCCGTCGAGATGGTTGAAGCCGTAAAGAATCATTATGACGGCGATAGATGCCGCGGCAGCAAATGAAGTGTTTTGCAGGATGATTGAAACGCCTGCGGCCGTGCACCCGATGAAATAACCAACAAGAGGCATCAGGTAATAGCGCTTCGCATAATAGTCGAAATCGACATTGCTTCCCACCGGCAGTATTGTACAGAAGCCGAAGGTTGCCGCGATAGATCTGAAAAAACCCTTCATATAGATAATAGTAATTTGAATGACGGTATAAAAAAGAGCTTCTGTCCGGATAATTCTCCGGAGATATTAATGTTTATTTCCCAGCCCTTCCGGTGATTACAAGACCATAAGGATGGCCAATGACCCTGCCTCCCGAGAGATCGGAAGATGCCAGAAGCTCCTCTAGTTCGCCGGGAGTGTACGCCGCCATTACCGACGATTCAAAACCGGGCCTGATCTCCTCCGGGCTGCATGCGTTATACATATACCCATATATCTCCTCTGAAAGATCCCTCCTGAGATCGGTTATGCAGTAAACCCCGCCGGGCTTAAGCACCCGTGCAATTTCATTGAAGACGGAAACAGGGTCCTCCCACTCATGCATGGAGCCGTTTGAGAATACGGCATCAAATGAGCCGTCTTCCAGAGGAATGCTCATGGCATTTCCCTCCACGTACTTCACCCGTTCTGAAAGCCTGTATT
>CAYXKC010000130.1:0-3409 GCA_964465295.1 uncultured Methanomicrobiaceae archaeon
CTGATATAGTGTAGGGGCCAATCATGCCGGCCTTTCACGCCGGCGACTGGGGTTCAAATCCCCATATCAGCACTTTTAATATTTTTTACCCGGATCGCAAGATCTGCCTAATAAGGTTAAAATTCGGGCAACACTAAACTACATAAAATCAGGTGCCCTGTCCCGGATCCGTTTCGGGAGCCATCGTCACAAGCACCTTATCGACACGGTTTCCATCCATATCCACGACCTCGAACCTGAACCCGCTTTCAGTAAAGAGGTCGCCTTCCACAGGCACCCTCTGGAGAATATACATAACCAGACCCGCAACAGTATCATAATTACCCCCGCCTTCACCCGGGAATGTGATAAAAGGTGAGATCATTTTTTTAACCGAATCTACACGGGTCATACCGTCGATCAGCCATGACCCGTCCTCCCTCCTGACAACAGGAGGATTCACCGTCTCGCCCGCTTCGCGGATATGGCCCACGATTGCCTCAATAATGTCGTGAAGAGTAACAATCCCCTGTATACTGCCGTATTCATCATTCACAAGTGCTATGTGAAGTCCCGACTCCCTGAAATACCTGATAAGATTAGGTACACGGAGAGTCTCGGGGACAAATAGCGGCGTTGTTACAGCCGACCTTAGATCAGGCCTGCCGGTATCCAGCATCCCGAAAAGGACGCTCTTTACCGATACCATCCCGAGTATGTTGTCGAGACTCTCTTCATATGCAGGAAAGTTGGAATGTGTTGTCAGTCTCATCCTGCGGAGGTTCTCCTCATCGGGTTCCCTTAGGTCGAGTGCCACTATATCAGGGCGATGGGTCATCAGGGATTCAACGCGCCTGTCGGCGAGATCGAAGACCCCTTCAACCATTATCTGTTCAGCTTTTTCAAACACTCCGGCCCGTGTCCCCTCCTCAAGCAAAAATCTTACTTCATCCTCGGAAACTGTTGTCCCGGCATCCTCCCTGACTCCCAGCAGTCTTAGCACCGCCCCGGTGGAGGTGCTTAAGACGAAGACCATCGGAGCAGCAGCCCGGGAAAGAAAATACATGGGCCTTGCAACACCGGACGCGATAGCCTCTGCATTACCCAGTGCAATACGTTTTGGAACAAGTTCTCCAAAAACGAGGGTCAGGTATGTTATCGTAAGAACAACCAGACCAACACTAAGGGCCTCGCTATATGGCGCAAGTGCCGGATAGACAACAAAATATGGCGATATTTCTTTTGCCAGTGTCACGCCGCCGAACGCACCGGCAATTATCCCGACGAGAGTAATTCCTATCTGTATGGTTGAAAGAAAAGGCGTGGGATCTTCAGACAGCATAATGGCCGCTGCTGCTCCCGGATCTCCTTCTTCAGACCGGAGACGCAGCAGCGCTTTCTTCGCGGACACTATTGCAAACTCCGACATGGCAAACAGGCCATTGAGTCCGATCAGGATTAAGATGATCCCGATCTCAACCAGGTAAGACATCTTCAGGTATTATCTTTCAGGCCCTGATTTATAAATATCCTGTTGGCATCACTGCCGGTTTCCTTTATCCCCGTGGTATCAGGAGAACAGTTCCCCGGGATTTTTGCCCTGCTCCTCGGCCCATCCCTTCAGCTCCCTGTATAGATCGGTCTTGTAGAACTCCTCTCTTCCATACAGTCTCCTGAAAAGCCTCTCGAGATCCCTCGACCTGACCTTGCTTCCCGAATCCTGCGGGTAGTTGATGTTGATGTCCGCCAAAAGGACACACATCAGGTCG
This sequence comes from uncultured Methanomicrobiaceae archaeon, assembly GCA_964465295.1. Lineage (GTDB taxonomy): Archaea > Halobacteriota > Methanomicrobia > Methanomicrobiales > Methanomicrobiaceae > Methanolacinia. Next base: position 1,749 of record CAYXKC010000130.1, read on the forward strand.
TGCCCGCGGCAGATCTGCATAGGATAGTCAAATAAATCCGGACCTCCTGAAAGCTCTTTTGATAGCGCCTCCCTGAAATCTGCAAACTTCGTTTTGTTCCGCTTCTCAATTACTTCCATAAGCCGCTCTTCATCCATGACCAGGGCGGACGGATCGGTAAAATCGATAAAAATATTCTTCTTCTTGCAGTTGAGGTGCTTAAACGTCATATTAAGACCGTACTTCTCATTGACGAACAGCGATAGTCCGACCAGCCGCGAACATTCGATGAGGCGTGAAAGCATACTCCCCTGCCTTATCGCCATGAGTGTATTTCTCCGGAATCTTCCTGCAGAGGATTTTCTTTCATAATATTCAAGCACCTTCTCTATCATCTCATCCGAGATTATCATCGTCTCGATATCATGGGAATCTGTCATGAATACGTTCTCAAAATCCTCACCATCAGGGTCTGTGAAGAACGAAAAATCCCGGTCGACAATCCCGATGACTGAACCCGGGGCCTCACCGGGAATCTTTTTAAGAAGGCCTTTGATTACGGAGATTACATTTTTCCTGGAATTTGCAAACCTGATCTCGCATTTTTCGCTGTTGAAGAAACGTGAATAAAACTCGTAATCATACGGACCTTCGGTAATTATAAAGACCTTCTTTTGAAGAGAAGGATAATTTCTCTCCATCTTACGGATAGTTCCGCCTATCTCTTCCGGATCTGCCCAGATATCCTCGAGCCTGAGATTAGCACCGGTCCTGCCAAACCGTCTTCCGGTTTTATTCATCAACACTTTCCCCGGAAAGATCAACGGTGCAGTCCCAGCTCGTATGGATTAGCTGCGGAGAATGGGTGGCGACGATAAAACCCGAACCCGTGATATCCGTAATCCTCCTGACAAAATCAAGATACAGTCTCTGCCAGACAATATGCAGCGAGATCTCGGGTTCGTCGACGAGAACAAGAGTTCCGGGATCGGTCGAGAATATCAGGTCATAATACATTACGAGCTGGTTCTGTTCGCCTGACGAGAGCCGCTCGGGTGCAACAGGGGTTCCGTCGGCGACCCTGAAAGAGAATCCCTTATCCGCCCTTATCTCGAACGAGAGGTTTAGGAAGAGGGAGTTTATAATGTGCAGGAGAAGATCGATCTTCTTCTCGAGGTCGCTGAAGATCAGGTACTTCTTCCCGGTATCTTCGATATAAAGACGGAGAGCTGCAAGGACTCCCGTCTCACCTTCGATCTCTCCCGAATCGATCAGGTCTTCCTGCCACTGTCCCGGGTCATAGGATAAAAACCCGAGTTCACGGAGTTTTTTCTGCTCGCTTCTGATCTCGCCAAGTATCTTTAAAACCTCTCCTGCAGGCGGGAGCCCCTCGTCCTCCATACAATAACAGGCCTTAATGAACCGTTCGGGGTATGTGGCGTCAAGCTCCTGGGTGCTCGCTGCATAATCGTTCAGCATCGCCTGGATGCGCATCCTTATATCGTCGGAATAGTTGAGAACGGTCAGCTCGTAGCTTCGCTTAACACCTCCGGCATGTCCGCTCAGGAGATCTCCTTCCCTTTTATCGACAGCCTCTGCGTTCTGCCAAAGCCTCTGTGCCGAGATCAGTTTTACGGGAATGGGCGGGATTATCCTGCTGAGCTCCCATGAAGTCTCCTCCT
>CAYXKC010000131.1:0-3362 GCA_964465295.1 uncultured Methanomicrobiaceae archaeon
GTAGGAGTTCCGTACAGCCAGCCTGATGCAGCCGCATCTTCGATGGCCGCCCTTACAACAGGATTGCAGTGGCCGAGAATGAGCGGGCCGTACCCGAGACAGCAGTCGATAAGTTCGGCGCCGTCTTCTGTATAGATCTTCGATCCTTTCGCATTCTTCGTGTAGAACGGGTAGGGTTTTATTGCCCTGACCGGGCTGCTCACTCCGCCCGGCATGAGCTTTTTTGCGATATCAAATAATTCACTGCTCTTCATCTAACCAACCTGCAATATCCTCTGCAAAATATGTAATTATTATATCCGCACCTGCACGCTTAATCGATTTCACGCTCTCAAGAACAACGCTCTTCTCGTCAAGCCATCCTCTCTCAGCTGCAGCTTTAATCATCGAGTACTCGCCGCTGACCTGGTAGGCTGCAACAGGAACCCCAAGCGATGTAACGGATGCGATTATGTCATGGTAGAAACCGGCGGGCTTGACCATGAGAATATCCGCACCCTCTGAGAGATCCATCTCCGATTCCAAAAAAGCCTCTCTTGCATTTCCGCATTCGAGCTGGTAAGTGGTACGATCCCCAAAAGCCATCCCGGAACCCGCAGCCTCCCTGAACGGCCCGTAAAGCGCACTTGCAAACTTGGTCGAGTAGGACATTATCGGGATGTCCTCGAATCCTTCATCATCCAGCGCCTCCCTTATCGCCATTACCTGGCCGTCGAGCATACATGAAGGTGCGACGATATCCGCCCCTGCCCGGGCATGGGATACGGCAATACGCATCATCAGCTCAAGGGAGGGGTCGTTTAGGAGATCCGGGCCGCAGGGGGTATCGCCGATTATCCCGCAATGCCCGTGGGATGTATATTCACATGCACATACGTCGGTTATTACTATCATATCCGGAACTGCGGTTTTAATCAGACCGACGGCCCTTTGAATAACCCCGTCGTCATTCCATGCTTCAGATGCCGATTCATCCTTTGATTTTGGAATTCCAAAGAGTAGCATGGCCTGAACCCCGGAATCAGAGAGCTTTTGCGCAACGTCGGCAGCATCCTCTACAGGGTGCCTGAACCGGCCGGGCATCGATTCGATTGCCGTCTTTTCATTCAGGTTTTCGTCAAAGAACACGGGCGCGACGAGGTCCTCTTTCTGGACTGTCGTCTCCCTGAAAATTGGCTGGAGGTTTCTTTTTCTAAGTCTTCTTAATCTTCTTTGCGGATACATGGATTCTTACCTCTGGTTATTGCATGTACGTGCATCTCTGCCGTCTCAAGGTCACATGATTCGGCACAGTTTCTTATTGCTACGGTCGCATCTGAAAAGAGTTTTTTCACCAATACTTTTGAAAAATCATCGATGACTGCCGCGGTCTTCTCGTCCACGTTCTTCAGGCGGGAGAGCGCCCTGTCTCTCTCGCGGATGCGGATCGATTCGGCCCAGGTATGAAGATCCGCCAGGATATCGTCGGCAGAGGCGCGGTTCACCATGGATATGAACTGTATCAGCTCGACGGAGAGCATATTTTCTGCGGATTCTGCCTGCTTTTTCCGGCTCTTCATCGTCTTTTCGTTGACGCTCCTGAGATCGTCGATTGTAAAGACACGGACCCTGTCGATATTGCAGACATGCTCTTCCACATCTCTCGGCTGTGCGATATCGATCAGTATCAGGGGACGTTCTTTGTCATCAAGAGGCCAGCGACGGCTCTCCAGGATTTTTTCCAGTTTACCGGCGTGGATTACGGCGTGAGGCGCGCCCGTACATGAGATCACGACATCAGACAATGATATGTAATGGTAGAGTTCGTCCATTTTAACGGCCTTTCCTCCGATCTCGTCTGCAAGATGTCTCGCCGTTTCATATGTCCTGTTCGTAACGTAGATTGCCTTAAGATTCTTCGCCGCAATCGCCTGTGCGACGAGCTTTCCCATCTCCCCCACCCCGACCACGAGTATATGCCGGTCTTCGAGTGTTCCGAGGAGCTCTTCGGCAAGGATAACGGCTGCAGAACCGATCGATACGGCACCGCTGTTGATCTTCGTCTTCTTCCTGACTTCAATTCCGGTATGAATCGCTTTGTTAAGGCACATTTCGAGAATCGGGGAGCATTGATCGATCTCCTTTGAAAAAAGAAGCGCCTTTTTCAACTGCCCGAGAATCTGGTCCTCACCGATTATCATCGACTCCATCCCGGAAGCAAGTCTTAAAAGATGATTAAGGAAATCCGTTCCTTCGAGAATCCGGTAGCCGGTTCTGCCTTTTTCCTGCAGAAACCGGTTGAGCATCTCTGCGTCGCCCTGCACAAATATCTCAATCCTGTTGCATGTCTGTAGGAGGACGACTCCCCTGAAATATTCTCCTGCCTCTTTTAAGAACTCCTCTTCGTCGGGGAAACGGAAATCCTCCATTGTAGGGATATCTGCTTCGCGGTGGGAGATGCCTGCACATGCCAGGGGAATTAAAAGGGTGTCTTTCATTTGAGATATTTCCTTGTTATATATTCCATCGCCGCTCTTTTGTTATTTTCGAGATGAGTCCAGGCTTCCTCGTCTGCGACAATCTCACGCAATATCCTGTTTCTCTCTTTCTGGTCGGAGATCTTCTCTTTTAAAATCTCCCTGAACTCCGACTGAAGCTCGATCATCTCATCGAGGTTGCGGCATTCCTTCTCCATCAGGTGACGGATATACCGGGGGACGGCAGGACTCAATCCTCCGGTCGAGATTGCGATCATGTAATTTTTTCCTTTGACCACAGAAGGGATCATTACATCCCCGAAATCCCCGTCGGCGTTGTTGAAGAGAACTCCCTTCTCCCGGCAGACCTCACCGATTGCGTTGTTTAATTCCTGATCGGACGTTGCAGCAACAACCACAAACGAATCCCCGATATAACTTCCGATTGCTTTTCTGTCGGGACTAAGTTCTGCGGTGATGCATCCGACACCGAGACTTACAATATCCTCATCCATACTCCGCCCTATTACGGTAACAGACGCCTCCGGGTGAAAAAAGACAGCCTTCCTGAGCGCAACGCGGCCCCCGCCGAAAATAGTGACCTTCTTTCCCCTGAGATCATGGATAAGAGGAATCATCGTTTAAGATTTATGATGTTGTTTTATAAAACTTTATCAGAAAAACCATAGAAGTTTGTAACACCGACCTCCCAAAAGTGAATTATTCCGATCCCCGTTCATAGAAAAGAATTAATATCAAATATTCAGCCGATTCTTAAAAGACTGAAGAAATTCGATACGTTTATATTATTTCAACAGTAATATTGTAGAGCACCACAGGAGCCAAGATCTTCTGTAATGCGTCGATAGTGTAGCGGTTATCACTAGGCGTTGCCAACGCCTAAAC
>CAYXKC010000132.1:0-3340 GCA_964465295.1 uncultured Methanomicrobiaceae archaeon
ACGCATCAACATTCAAACCTGATGAGTACATTGTCAACGTTGAGTCCATCGAGACAACAGCAACAGCGACAACAACATTCAACATCCTGAAGACCAAGCCTGTTGTAACAACAACAGCAACCGGTACACAGGCACCTGCAACAACAACAGCAACCGCAACATCCGTTGCACCGACAGAGACAGTAGCGCCCGGATTCGGAGCACTCATTGCACTCATCGGTCTTGGAGCAGTAGCTGTTCTTGTTCTCAGGAAAGAGTAAACTAAACTCATCAAAACTTTTTTTTCTTTAACAGTTCTTCAATTCAAAATAAGTTTCAATTATCGTCCCCTGCTAAAATTTCCACAAATATTCTAAAACAGCGATTTTGAAGCAACAGATTTTTTTATATTCAGATATATAATTAGATTCATGGATAATAACCGGTTACTGATAGCCGTATTGATATTCTTTATGCTGGTAACCCCGGTACTGGCGACGACCCTTACTATTACTGTAAGGGACGAATATGACGATACACCGATAAAAGGTGCATCCATCTATGTCAAAGGCAGTTATATAGGAACAACCAACAACGCCGGGCAGTATGTTTACTCTCATGATCTCTCTGACAGTTTCAGGGTGAGAATTGAAAAGGAAGGTTATGAGGCATGGACCGATATGATCTCTTCTTCTAAGACGACGCTTGTCTCAGAGATGATGAGGGATCAGGGGATATTGACCATAAACGTTATGGATGGAGATACCCTGGTGCCCATATCAGGTGTTGTGATTCATGTCTCAGGTACGGGGATCGATGACAGCGAATCGACCGGTTCGGACGGTTCGGTGGATTTCGATCTCGCACTCGGTTCGACATATATCATAGAGGTGCAGAAGGAGCGGTATGCGGGATTATACAGGGAAGTCGAGATGGATGAGAAGACCAAGAAAGTCGATTACCTTCTTCAAAGGACCGATCTTGCAGTCTTCCAGGTGACCGAGGCCGAGTCCGGCCTGCCGCTTGGGGACGTTTCGGTATATATCGATGACGTTCTTGTCGGAAAAACCGGAAGTGACGGACGCTACAACTCGTATATCGACCATGAACGATCATATGATATAAGAATAGAAAAGATCGGGTACAATTCTTTTGAGGAGAACCACTATTTCAGCAGCGATGACATATTGTATTTGGTATCCATCTCAAAGAGTCTTTATCCTGTTGCTATTTCCGTCTATAACGAAGACAAGGTTCCGATTGATGGTGCAGAGATCTATATAGACGACAAATATTTCGGCAGGACCGATGACTATGGAAGAGGGGATGTAACAAACCTGATAGCCGGAGAGCACAAGTTCGAGGTAAGAAAACAGGGGTATTCGGACTGGACTGAGACCTTTATGATAGACGGTGAGGACGACAACATCATCGCGACACCCGGGTATATCCAGGCTTCTGTAACCGTTCTTGTGGAGGATTCAGCCCACAATGCAGTATCAGGTGCAATAATCCTGGTTGACGGAAAGGAGGCGGGTATTACCAGTTCGCAGGGTAAAATAACTACAGATCTTATTACAAACTCCGCCTATACATTCTCCGCATCAAAAGAGGGTTATAAAGATCTGACGAAGGATGAGAACATACCGCTTGGCAGCACAGAGATGACAGTTACCCTTACTATGGAAAGCTCGTTCAATGCCGCCCTGGTTGGGGGTATATTCCTGTTAGTGGTGATTGTAGTTGTCCTGGTTGTGGCCTTTAAAATGTCCGGCAGCAGGGGCGGCGGAAGAGGAAGATCTTCAGGCGGTCGCGGGGGCGGCAGTTTGTGACTGTAAATAAAAAATAATTTTAATAGGGAATTAAAAATATTTTTTAACATTTAGCTTTTTTATGATGGTTTATTTTCCATAAATTACGGTCTGGTGTAAATATATATATCCATGAATTTGACGTACTAGTTATGTATATATATCCGGGGGATATTTATGACAGGGTTTAAGAATAAATGGCGGTTGTTAACCGCACTGGTAATAATGATCTTTCTGGTCTCTTCAGCCAGCGCCCTGAAGACCGATGAAATATTGATTTCATCCGATCAGAACTGGATGATTGCAGGGGGAAGTCCTGCATCTATTGAAGTGATTGTAGACAATACATCTGTAACTATTCAGAGAGTTGATTTCGAAGTACTGCCTACAGGATCCCAGGGTAAACTGGATCCAGAGACGGATACCGGTTCTCCGTGGGTTACTAAATTTTCATCCAAAAAGAGCGGTGTTGCATATTTAAAAGCGACCGTTTTCTACATTCACAATGGCGTGACATATTCGCTCTCAAAGGATTTCGAACAAAATGTCGATCATGCAGGATTTTTTGAACTTCTTCCATGCGATTACGAGATCGAACCTACGGTGAACAAAATCATTCCTATCGGAATTTTTGGAGTCGATGAGTTCGGCAATCCTGTTGACAGCCGGAAAGAGGACGCTCTGGGACAGCCGGCCGAATTTTTTGTACTGATGTCGTCTCCGGAAACGTCCGAGATCTGGGACGGTACCGAATTCAGGAGCGCAAGCACTGTTCCGGTAAGTGTATATGTAAATTCAAGCGGGAATGCAACAGCACTCTTCCGTGTATCCGAGGAGCCGGGATTAAATCTCGTAAATATCTTCTCTTCAGGAGGTAATTTACTTAAATCCTTAACGATTGACGGTATCGCAAACGCGAAACCTGCAAAACTCATTGTCAGCGTTCAGCCTGATTCCGGCAATCCGCCATATCAGCCGGCCGACGGGATCAGCACATTCTCGATCACATACCTTCTTCTCGACGAATGGGGCAATCCTTCAGGAAACAGGACGGTCTTTATCGATCCGGAAGATGAACCCGGCTATTACCTGAAAACCAACAAATCAGGTATAATCGGTATCACCTACGGTAAAAAAGTTCTCATCGGCATCTATTCAATTGAAGCGACCCCGGTTGACAATGCAAGCCTTGCAAAGGTAACTGATCTTGAATTTGTAAGCACCGACCCTACGAACATGCTGCTTACGGCAAGTCCCCAGGTAATGGCGAGCAACGACGTAAATCCATCGCTGCGATCGGCTCTTAGGGCAAAGGTGGTCGACGAGAAGGGCAACCCGGTCGGGGGAGAGGCCGTTACCTTCGAGATCATCCCGGGAACATATCCTCTATCACAGATGGCCCTGCCTTATCTTGAAGCAGCCAGCGCCGTTACCGACCAGAACGGTCAGGCGATAGTGAATTTCGTTCCGGGGCGTTTTGAAACAAACTGGAATTCTGTAAACTATACGAAGATGTCTTCGGCGTCCTGTGCAGTCCATGCAAACTGGAA
>CAYXKC010000133.1:0-3295 GCA_964465295.1 uncultured Methanomicrobiaceae archaeon
TGTTGTGGGGACCCGGTGCGGTCTTGGTTACAAATTTGTTCTCTTTCTTCGCAATACGCCATCCTGTAGGCGAAGTGAGTCTTTTCATATGATTCGACATTAGTTTCCGGCCTCCAGTCTCTGCTCACGCAGCTTGTCATCAAGTTTGAGCTTGGTGATCATCACGTTTGAGGCGTATACAGGTCTCGGAACCTCGGTTCCGTCGACTTTTGTAACCGACACTCCGTGAACGATTACGGTTCCCTTTTCGGTGTTTACGCCGTCGACGACCCCTTCCTCACCCCTGAAGTCGCCTCTCAGGACCCTGACAGTGTCTCCAACGATAATACGGCAGGTTTTTTTGCCGTATTTCTCGTTAAGGTCCGATGAAAGGCCTGCGTTCAGGAATTTTCCACGGGCGTGCAGGGGAGCATTATAGAGCGCCTTGCGCTGTTTCCTTGGCTGTTTACTTGCAATTCTAACCATTTCTGCTCACCTCATACAATAATCGTCGCCATGGAACCGATCTTCGGGAAACGCTCGGCAACCTCTCTTGCAACCGGTCCTTTGATCTCGGTGCCCTTGGGTTCGCCGCGTTCGTTTGTGATGACCATCGCGTTATCCTCAAAGGAAAGACGCAGGCCGTTGATCCTTCTGATCTCCTTTTTCTGCCTGATAACTACCGCTCTTTCAAGTTTACGGCGCATGTCAGGGGTTCCTTTCTTTACTGATACTGTTGCCATATCTCCAAGGCCGAGCTTGGGCTGGCGCCTCTTTACACCATGGTACAGATTTACAGATACTACCTGGACCTGTCTTGCACCGGTGTTGTCTGCACATATCAGTTTCGAGCCTGTTGCAAGTGCTCTTGGAGTCTTGGATTGCTTTGCTTTCATTCCTCAGCCACCTCCACTACTACGAAGGTTTTTGTCTTGGAGATAGGCCTGCACTCTGCGATCTTCACAGTGTCGCCGACCTTGGCCCCGAGACAGGGAGGGTTGTGTGCGTGAAGCTTGGACGAGCGCTTTTCATAACGCTTGTATTTCTTCACGTAGTGCAGGTAATCTCTTGCAATTACAACAGATCCCTGCATTCGGTCACTCACGACTTTGCCGGTAATCACCTGGCCGCGTACCGGTAAATTGCCGTGAAATGGACAGTTTACGTCGTTGCATTCCTTCTCAGGAACGGGAACGTTTAACCCTATGTTTTTAGCCATTATTTACCTCGGTTTTCTAATTCGCATGCTGATTCTTTTTTCAGGCTGCGTAACAAGCACCGATCCATCGACCCTTACCTGGGTGTCATCTGGGAGGTGCATCCTGAACACAGCCCCTTTTTTCTGCACTGCTTTGAGACGGTCGCCGGGGAATATCATAAGCATGTTTCTGGTCTCATCGACAATTCTGCCTGAGATTCCGACCTGTGACGGGTTGGTTGATCTCTCGACAGTTGCTTTCAGGCCGATGAGTTCATGCCTGCAGATATTCTCCGGTGTTATCACGCCTCGTTTCTCCTTTTTGTCTGCTCGGTCTTGATCCTGGCAATTGTGCGCTTTATCTCGCGGATGCGGCCGGGGTTCTCCGGTGCTCCGCCTGCACTTACCTTGCCCAGGTCCTGGACGAGCTCGATCTCAAGTTTTGAGAGCTGTTCGGAAAGTTCAGCATCGCTGAACTGGCCTACTTCGGATGCACGGAATATAGCCATTCAGAAGTCCTCCTCTGCGGGAACATCCTCTGCAGCTTCCATCTCTGCATCGATCTCCTGCCCGAGAATCTCCTCTGCGGGGATGTCCTCTTCGTATACTTCCTCAACAGGTTCAGCTTTCGATACAGGTTCTGCATCCAGAACCTCGAAGTGGTCCGGAAGGATTGCTCCGGGCGGAACAATCTTTACCTGGCAGCCGATTGTTCCAAGCTTCTTGATTGCTATTGCAAAACCGTGCTCTACAATCGTCTCGCTCGGCTCACCTGCATGCTTGACATAGCCCTCGGTAAACTTCTGGACCCTTGATCTCGCTCCTGTAAGTTTTCCTGAAAGGACGACTTCACAACCGAGTGCTCCGGATTCCATGATGCGCCTCAGGATGCTGCTTCCGGCCTTACGGAAGTACCAGCCTCTCTCAAGAGAGTTTGCAAGGCGCTCTGCCATAATCTGGGCGTTGAATGCCGGGTTTTCTACCTGCTGGACCTCAATCTGCGGGGATTCGATTCCAAAATCGTTCTGGAGTGTTGTTGTAATCTCGCGGACGACCTTTCCACCCTTCCCGATAACGATTCCGGGTTTTTCAGCGTAGATTGTGATCTGTGTGCCGAGAGGCGTGCGGACGATCTCCGTTCCGCCATATCCTGCCCTCTTCAGCTCTTTCGTGAGGAATTTCTCTACACGAGCCGCACGAACACCGTCCTCTACGAATCTTCTTTCAACTGCCATTACTGGACCTCCTTTACGAGAATTTCAATGTTGACCGATTCGGCATATTTCGGTGTCGCCCTTCCCATTGCACGGGGGAAGATTCCTTTCTGCCTGCGGCCCCTGTTCGCCGTGACGTGGAATATCTCAAGGTTCTCCGTGTCGAGGCCGATATACTCGGCGTTCTTCTCGACTGACCTGATCAGTTTGAGGTATTCCTCCGATGCCTTAACCGGGTACCTTCCGGCATCCCACTTGTCAAGACCCCTCTTGTGTGCGACATTCCTGTTGAATTTCTTGAAGGGGATTGCCTTTTTGAGTGCAACTACGTTCTCGAGGTAGTCGATCGCCTCCGTAGTGGTTTTGCCTTTGATAAATGCAGCAATCTCGATGGCATGCTTCGGCGAGATCGGGAGTTCGTTTGCCTTTGCACGGGCAACTTCATCGCCTTCGATCTTTAATGTGTAATCTGTCCTTGCCATTGCCATCACTTCAGTGGTACGTATTTACTGGATCTTGTTGCACCGATACCCGCACTTCCGTGGGATACGCGTCTTCTTGTAAGAGCAAACTCTCCCAGGTAATGGAATACTGCCTCGGGCTGGAGTTCGACCTTCATGAACTCTTTGCCGTTGTGCACTTCGATCGTCTTTCCTATCATCTCGGGCATGATTACCATATCACGGAGGTGTGTTCTTACACGCTCCTTGCCCTCTCTCATGTCAGAAATCAGCTTTTCCTGCCCCGGTGAAAGACCGCGGTTGTATTTGCGGCGTGCCCTTGCAGGCATAAGGGGAATAAGCTCATTAAGGCTCATCTGCTGAAGTTCTTCAATTTTGTAGCCGTGGTACGTAAATTCTTCTTTTCGCCTCGGCAACCGCTTCTGAGTTTTCTTTGCCATATC
>CAYXKC010000134.1:0-3261 GCA_964465295.1 uncultured Methanomicrobiaceae archaeon
TGATTGAGTCGTCCTGGTAAGAGCTGATCCTTACCCTGTCACGGCTGAAGGTGACGTAGTAGATCTCGCTGTTTGCGTCATGGCACTTGTTCCCATATCTCTTTAATAATGACATTATTTCAACAAAGAGCGAATAATCCCGGCCGGTACAATAAAAAAAGAAAATCATTCCTCCCGTCCCATTTACTGTTCACCACTGTTCACCTTAAAAATGGAACAGTAACTCTTTTCTACCGTTACATTTTTCTATTAATGCGATGCAACAGTAACCATGGATCTGGAGGAACTCATCTACCTGATACAGTCCGGAGAATCCGAATTCCTTGAATTCAAGGAATCAGCGGGGAAAAACATCCACCATGAGATCGCCGCCTTCGCAAACTCTGACGGCGGAAATATAATCGTCGGAGTATCGGATACAGGAAAGATCACCGGAACAGATGTAAAAGACGCAATCGAAAAAGTCACCAGCTCGGTTCAGTCGATAATCCCTCCGCCGGCAATAAAAACACAGAAGATAACAGTAGATGACAAAACCCTCCTCATAATAAGTGTTGATAAAAGCACAAACCTCTGCTCTATCGGCGGAATCGTATATATCAGAACCGGCACAGGAGTAAGACCCCTCTCACTCCAGGAGATTATAATGCTCTCATCAGAGATGGGAACCATCAACTGGGACGAGATCCCCATGCTCCCAAAAGAAGAAGCCCGCTCAGAATATATCGACTGGTTCTTTGACAAGGTGAAAGAGACCAGAGGAAAAACAATCGCAGACGACAACAGATCCAGATACCTGAGAAGTGCCGGGGCCGTAAAGAACGAGAAACTCACAAACGCAGGAATATTGTTCTTCACTGAAGCAACCGAAAACATCGCCTATGCTAAGATAAGGAAAGTGGGAATGGGCGAAGACGGCCCCATATGGAGCGAGGAATATGAAGGGCCAATATGGAAGGTTATCGAAAATGCATACGAAAGCCTGATGAAAGACATCAGGAAGATCGATGTAGTCGCAGGAACAAGAAGAATCAAAATTGAAGAATATCCCCCTCGGGCAATTCGTGAAGCACTCATAAACGCCGTATGCCACCGAAACTACACGATCAGTGCAGATGTCAAGATACTCGTATATCCCGACAGATTCGAGATAAAAAATCCCGGCGGCCTCATGCCCGGAGTCGATATCAAAGACCCTGAGCATATCCCGAGAAACCCGTCGTTATCGAATCTTCTTTATGATTCCGGCTATATCGAAAGATACGGCTTTGGGATAAAGATGATTGAGGAGGAGGTTGAGAATCACCCTATATGCTCGGTGGAATTTAAGGCAGCCCCATCCACATTTTCAGTAATTTTCAGAAAAGCAGCATCTTCATCGATAGACGATACGGACAATCAGATCCTCAAACTGATAAACGTGCCAATGAAGAGCGGAGATATCGCATCAAGACTGAATATATCCAAAAACACAGTCCTCAGAAGAATTGAAAAACTGGAAAAGCTTGGTCTTGCCGAGAAGAAAGGTGCGGGATCACACACCCACTATATAATCAGGAAATAGATACAACTCCCCGCGGAATATGCCTGGCCGGTTAAAAAACCGTCCCAACCCCTCCCCCCAAAAAAGGGAGTCGAATAAAGACTCCCTTTCCCGGCGTTCGAAAAATCTGTTCAGGCAAGAGCGGGAACCGAATCGGCCCAGGTCTCAATAGTGTTCCTGATTGAGTCGTCCTGGTAAGAGCTGATCCTTACCCTGTCACGGCTGAAGGTGACATAGTAGATCTCGCTGTTTGCGTCATGGCACTTGAGCTGGCAGGAATACGAGTCATGCTCGGTGTCGCGTACCGGATCTCCGCCCATTGCGGTTGCAAGGTCGGTGTCGGCAACGATGCTCGCTGCAACGGTGTTGAATGCCGAAGCAGTCGGGGCCTTTGCCGAGATCTGGCCCACTCTGTCGCCTGCAAGGTCCTCATAGATGACCTTTGCAGTATAGTTCTCGCGGTTCTTTTCAACCCCGGCGTGAGATGCACCATTCTGGACGTAAGCGGTACAACCGAAGGGGTTGTCGTCGATTATCGACTGGATGATCGCCTGAAAGGTTGAAACATCCGCGATGGGGTTTGCAAGCTCACGAGTGGCTGACTTGGTGTTGGAAGTTTCGATGAAATCTACCATTCGTTTTTTCTCCTGCCTGCCTTTCCCCGGGTACTGGAACAGGCAATTAGTTACTCGTCCTTTTGGCAAATTAGCGTGACTGTATCGGATACAGTTTGATTTATCCGTGAATCTTTCGTAATTATCCGCAGGAGTGTTAGCACGCAAAATGAAGGAAGAGAAGACCACGCGGGACATGATCGTCGAGACGAACCGGGACGTGAAATGGATCTGCAGAACCCTTGAGGAGATGAAGGAGTCTATCGGAGATCATGAGAACCGGATTAGGAGTCTTGAGGGTTACCGGTCGGAGTCGGCGGGACGGGAGAGGCAGATATCGGCCGGGGTCGGGGCCGGTGCGGGTGGCCTTGTTGCGGTGTTGATGAAGTTTTTGCAATGAGGAACTCATTGATAAAATTCTTTGAAATTACGGAGTGATTTCATGGGGTTTTGGGTGGGTTTTAATTAATTGGTGTAGAAATCTCAGATTTTCGTTTATAATATAAATTGTGAGAGTTATTTACCTTCTTTGAAATATTTGGGTAATAGCTCTTTATTGGTCAGATTGAATAGTGAAAAACCCTCTATTACATCTTCAACTGTAATTTGAGATGAATCTATTGAGCTTATTGATTGGTATAGCTTAACAACATTATCAATCAATTTTTTGAATTTATCTTTTGTGATTACATAGAATTGAAAATCAATTATTGCACCTGTGTCTAATCTAAAATTTGGATGGATAAATGCATAATATTGTTTTTTGATATGTGAATTCTTTTTTCTAAACAAGGCGATATTCTCTACAAATTGGCCAGCATATTCTTTAGAGATTGGATTTTTATCCAGTACTTCGTTTTTACATTCTATTGCAAAACCCAATCCTCCTCCTTCATTGAGAATCCAGGTATTATCAATTCCTCCTTCTGGTTTGTTGTTTTTATCTGGCCGATCTGTTTTAAAACCGAGTAATTTACCTAAATTATCAACAGCTTCTTCACAATCACCATGAGGTACATCAAATCTTGCATTTTTAAGGTCTGATTCAACTTTATCCATTACATCTGATTGGTTGCTATATTGTCGAATTACTTCTAAAATTGA
>CAYXKC010000135.1:0-3243 GCA_964465295.1 uncultured Methanomicrobiaceae archaeon
GATGCCCTGCAGACAAGGCAGATCTTTAAGGAAGTATATGCTGCAATGGAGGAATAATGCACGAGTACTCCATTGCATATGACATATATGCAACCGCAAAAAGAGCTGCGGAAGACAATTTTGCAACTAAAGTGAAGAAAGTCCATGTTGGTGTGGGCGAACTGACAATGATAAATCCCGAGCAGGTCGTTTTTTTGTTTGAAACGATGTGCGAGGAGGATCCTGTTTTTAAAGACTGCAAGATCGAATGCACGGATATTCCTGTAAAGAGTGAATGTGGATGCGGGTATTCAGGTAGTGAAAGGTTTGTATGCCCCGGTTGTGGAAAACTTCCCGTTGTGAAAGAGGGGATGGAGATTCTGGTAACTAATATTGAGATAGAGGTTGATGATGAAGAAGATTGATCTGATGCATGGTGCTGGCGGTGCTGTTTTTGCCGAACTGCTTGGAAAAACTCTCACGGCATACACTCACAACAATGCGGGAGGCATCGGCCTTGAAGCACTGGATGACGGGGCTGTAATCCCGATCAACGGTTCAAATATTGTTCTTACCACAGATTCCCATGTAGTAAGGCCGCTTTTTTTCCCGGGCGGAGATATAGGAAGAATCGCAGTATGCGGGACTGCCAACGATCTCGCGATGATGGGTGCAAAACCGGTGGCACTTACATGTGCGATGATTATCGAGGAAGGATTCGAGATCCCCCAGCTTGAAAGGATTGTAAAATCGATGGACGATGCACTTGGCGAATGCGGGGCATCTATCGTAACGGGGGATACGAAGGTCCTTGAAAAGGGTGCACTCGACGGAATTGCAATTAATACCGCAGGAATAGGAGTTGCGGAAAAACCTGTACGCGACTGCGGACTCAAACCCGGCGATGTGATAATTTCAAGCGGAACACTTGGAGACCACGGGCTTGCCATTCTTACAGTACGGGAGGGTTTCGATCTCGGCGAGCAGATCAGGTCCGATGTTGCGCCTGTATGGAATATCGTCGAAAACGCCATGGCGGCCGGAGATGTGCATGCAATGAAGGACCCGACACGCGGAGGTTTTTCAAATGCGATCAACGAGATGGCTGAAAAATCCGGTGTCCAGGTGAGAATCCGGGAGGAAGATCTTCCTGTGCGAAAGTCTGTTGCAAGCGCATCCGAACTTCTGGGTATAAATCCGCTTGATGTCGCCAACGAGGGGAAGGTGATAATGGGTGTTGCCGCAGAAGACGCGGAAGAGATCCTAAAAGCGATCCGGAGTACAAAATACGGCCAGGATGCAGCTATAATAGGATATGTCGTCGAGGGCGGTTCTGTGATAATGGAGACCTCGATCGGCGGCGAGAGATTTATCGAACCCCCCATAGGCGATCCTGTCCCGAGGGTCTGCTAAAGACAGATCCCGATCGCCAGTTTTATTTTTATTCATGAATATTATCTTTTGATCTCTTCTATGCCTGAAAATTGTGACATGGTCCTGAAAAACGTCACCACTCCCGGAGGAGCGGTACGTGATATATCCATAAAGAACGGTATTGTAGTCCATTCCGGATCTTCCGGCAGAGCTGAAGAGATTATTGACTGCAGTGGATTATGCGTTCTCCCGGGTGCAATCGATATGCATGTTCATATGAGAGGCGGGAAGGAACAGAGCTCAAAAGAGACCTGGGAGACAGGAACAAAGAGCGCTCTTGCAGGAGGCGTTACTCATGTTGTCGATCAGCCCAACTGCATCCCTCCTGTTGTGGATGCATCTTCATTCAATTCAAGGCTTGATGAAGCGAAAAAGCTTGCATATTGCAATTACTCCATCAATGCGGGAGTGATGGAGGGCGCGGACTTTTTAGGGATGTATAAAGCCGGAGCAGCTGCATTCGGGGAGATATTTGCGGCTCCTTCGAGTTACGGAGAGGGCGTTCCGCCTGATTTTCTTCGTTTGGCCTTTACGGAAATTGAAAAGGTCGGCGGGCTTGCCACCGTCCATGCAGAGACTGTAGCCGACGGTCATGACGATTCACTGGCTTCGCATGAGAGCCTGAGATCTGTATGGGGAGAGGCTGATGCAGTCTCAAAGGTAATTGGAATTGCGCCTGAAAACCTGAGGCTACATTTCTGTCATTTATCATCTGCTGAATCTGTTATGGCTGTTACCGGAAAATGCACCTGTGAGGTTATGCCCCATCATCTTCTTCTCTCAACGGAGATGTTTGATGATAATGATACTCATGCAAAGGTAAATCCACCTGTAAGGAATGAGAAGACAAGAAGAGAGCTCTGGAAGATGTGGAATGATATCGATGTCCTTGCATCAGATCATGCACCGCATAGCATCGCCGATAAATCGGTGCCTTTCACAGGAGCACCATCCGGAATTCCGGGTGTGGGGACAATGATCCCTCTCTTCCTTGCCCTTGTTTACGGGAAGAAGATATCTCTTAAATCACTGATAGATAAAGCAACGATAAATCCTGCCCGTATCCTTCATATGAACAGTCCCGGCTTTGAACCGGGAATGCGCGGGGATTTTGCATTATATCCAAAAACAATAGAAAAGATCGATACTGAAAGGCTCCACAGCCTCGCAGGCTGGACGCCTTATGAAGGAATGGATGCAGTGTTTCCGGTGAAAACAATCCTTGGTGGAATGGTAGTATACTCTGACGGGTTTTTTTTCAAAGGGGATCCACAATGGATTGCCGGAGAGGGATATATATAATCAGGCCCAAATAATTAGTGTCGATAAATGCGTTTCTTTAGGTCCCCGGGTGATTACAGGACTAAAGTCCTGATGTGATCCACGGGACAACCCGGATTCGCGACAGACATAAAAGCCTGGCATTTGGGTTTAAACGGTGAAGAACGGCATGATGCCACTTGTGATCCTGTTTTGTTATATGCCGGGCGATATTCATTCTTTACGATTGCCATGAATTTCAGGGATGCTCTTTCACAATCGGACGGCGATGTGATTATTGCACTGAACGTCTCTCCGGGGAGTAAAACAACGGTCTTTCCTTCAGGATATAATGAATGGAGGGAGGCGATCGAATGCAGGATAAAATCCCCCGCGACGGAAGGAAAGGCGAACAGCGAGATTATAAAGACAATTGCCGGTTATTTTTCCGTTCAAAAAGGAGATGTAACGATTTTATCCGGTGCGACATCCGGCCAGAAGAGGGTCATGATTTCAGGTATTTCTCTTGATGATGTATTGCTCCGTCTTTCAGTGGATCTCGATTAATTT
>CAYXKC010000136.1:0-3242 GCA_964465295.1 uncultured Methanomicrobiaceae archaeon
AATGCCATGAGGGAGTTCATGTTTTCAATTTCATAATTCACCTCAAGTGTCTCTTCTGTCAAAACCCCTGCGTTCAGGTCGATAAGCATCATATAGAATTTATTCGACGTATCTGTAACATCCTGATCGGGGAAGATCTGGTATTCTGTTCCGGCTGCAGGACGCCAGGTCTGAGGACCATAGATCAGGTCGTCTTTTGTAAACCACTCGTCCAAGGCAGACGCAGCATAGGTTATATCCTGGGGTGCAGGTGGAACATTTGGTGTAGAATTCGGCGTCCACTGGTAACCGTTGGTTGTTATATGGAGACGGAAGTCATCAGGCACAGTACCGTTAACCGCAACGAGCAGGAGAATGTCATCCTGATAGCCTCTTCCTCCAGTGGTTGAGACATAAAATGTCCCGGACAGGTCATTTGTCTCGGTTATCTGACCATAATTCACGAAAAGTCCATCCGAACCACGGCTGTCGTCTGTGATATGGAGTGAGTTTAATCCCCCGCCGACCCACTTTATCCTGCTCGTGTGATTGCCCCAGTCATTGAAGTATGCACCTCCGTCGTTCGCAACCCTGAGATAGACATTATTGACAGCAGGGATCACTCCGCCGTAGGTTTCAGTAGCGGGCGTAGGAGTCGGCGTCGGACCAACAACTTCTGATATGGTAACAACTGCATACCCCGACACGTTCCCGGACGACGCGGTAACATTGACAGTTCCGGCGGAAAGTCCGGTGAACACTCCTTCGGATGTTACGTTTCCGATCGTCTCATCCGAAACGCTCCAGTTGAATGTAATCCCGCTCATCTCCGATCCTCCGGCATCATAAGCAGTCGCGGTGAAGTTCGCCGTTGCGTCTATCTCAAGTGTTGCAGTCGAAGGTGAAACCGTGATATTGTCCATGACAGGTTCTGCTTCCTCTTCTTCGATTAAAACAGAATACAGGCTACCGGATACATCATTTGTAGTGACAATCTCAGCCGAAGTAGTATTGGTCAGACCGTACGCGTTGAATACCGCGAAGCTCTGGAGGTTTTCGAAGGTATATTCGATCTTCACGGCACCGCGGTCCGTGAGATCATCAATGGACGTCAGGTTTGTAGCATTGCAGAGTGCACCTGTCTTCAGGTCGATGAAGACCAGACTGAAGGTATCCTCCGTATCACTCATGTTCTGGCCTGTAAAGATGGGCGTGTCAGCCGCATTTGCAGGTTTCCAGATCTGCGGACCGTAGGAAAGATCGGCATTTGCAAACGTCTCCGAAAGGGCGGACGAAGCATACGTCAGGTTTCCGTACTCAGGAAGTTTACTTTTTTCAGCCGGACCTTCCCACCGGTAACCGGACGATGTTACCGCCACTGTAAAATTATCAGGAATCGTCCCGTTTACGGCCAGCATCAGGACGGTGTCGTCGAAGACACGGCTTTCATTCGTGCATGTGATATAGAAGGTGCCGGACGTTGTGTTGACCTGCGTTATGTCGCCCGCACTGTTCGCCGGGTCGGATGCGATATGCAGGTCTGCCATATCGGCTTCAAGATTCAGCTGGTACGTCGTTCCCGGTACCAGGTATGTTCCGTCGTCGTTTCCAACATCGATCCCGATGTTGTCATTGCCCAAAAGTTCGGCAGCGCAGGCGGGGCCTGCAATCATGCAGAATACCAAAAGGGCAAGAAAAAGATTGAATTTTGAAATCCCTATCATTTTCTTCATTTTTTGATCAGCTCACCAGTCGACAATCATAGTATTTGTAAATTAATATAGCTTAACAAATACTTTAGATAAACTATGATCAGATCTAATCATATAAATATAAATATAGATTTCTATTTTTATATTGTGAGTAAAATTAACATGGTTAAAAAAATGGTTTGGGTCAGAATCCGATTGTCCAACCGCTGTTTCCGGAAACATCGGACAACCTGTTAGTCCATGAGATTCCCTGTCCGCGCTTTGACTGGTTGTTGTAGGCATATGCGTCAAAGACTGCATCGCCATCATAATTTGAGATGGTGTACTGGACACGGACAGACCCGTTAAACTCCAGGGGCGGGGCATAACCGCTTTCGTTGAGTGTCCCCGAGTATAAGTCTATGAGCATGAACTTGAACTCCTCATTTGCGGACATATCCTGCCCATGATAAACCGGATAATCTGCCGATGAAGACGGCCTCCATTCTGATGTATCTGACAGGAAATCAGTCTTATAAAAAGTCTCACTTACTGCAGAACTCTGGTAGGTGATATCGCCCTGATCAGGTTTATCGCCTTCCCCTGTCGGTGTCCAACTGTAACCCGATGCGGTTACAGTTACAGACATTCGGGAGCTGGCATTGTAAAAATCCATATATGGTATGGCAAACATCAGTACCGCATTGTCGTGATACTGCTCATCGGTGCTGGTGTCCGTGATGTAGAATGTCCCGGACGTTCCTTTATTAGTATATACAGCCCCGTCCTGGTTTGAATAATCATCCGAGATATGAATTGAATTCAGGCCGCCGCCGGATTTGGTGAAGATATAATAATAGGTGTCGTCATTGTAGATGTCAAATCTGGCACCCGCATCATTCTCCACCGGGACATAGATCTGCTTGTAATTTGAAAAGGTTGCGGCAGAAGCCGGTACTATACACATTGAAAGCATCAGAAAGGCTGCCGATGCAATCACGATTTTAGACAATATTGTCTTTTTCTTACTTTCCATAATTCCTCTCCTCTGAAAACCGGAGGGAATGGTGGTGCCCCCCTCGTTCCCAGGATTAATCGACAAATAAAAAGTATAAAGTTAAGGAATTGCGATTTACACAGATCATTTATCAACGATCAGAAGTTAATTTTGATCTATATATTTCTTTTTAATCGAAAAAAATAATGAAAAATTATTTTCAGGTATTGGTGTCCCGGTGTTCATCTGGTAAAGAAGTTTAAAAGCCAGGATGATCCCTTCACTAAAATAGTTCAGGATTCCTCTACTGAAAAGAGATGAAGCGAATCGGGACTAAAAGATAGGTAAACCCTGTCCGATTCAGAAATATTTAGGGATGAAAACTGCTGCCTGCTGAGAAAAACCTCAAAAGGCCTGCTGCAGTTCACTATAACCAAGAAGAAAGCCCCGCTGCCGGTGATATTTTCAACAGTTCCTGGAAAGACATTTTCCGACCTCCCGGCCGGCATCTCAGGATATATTTCAATATCCTCGGGCCTTACGGCTGCCATTGCCCGCAGACCCTTATGAGATGA
>CAYXKC010000137.1:0-3142 GCA_964465295.1 uncultured Methanomicrobiaceae archaeon
ATGCAACCGATGCTGGTCCTGCCCGTATAACCGTCAGAGAGGGATGAAGGGTCGGGCAGAAGGGCTTTTAGGAATTTTAGCGGAACAATTTCACGCCCCTCGAACTCAACCGGCTCAATACCTGTCATCCCGACGTTCTGTAATACGCGGAGATGGGTGAGGTATTGCTCCGAGAAGGTCATCCAGAAACGAATCCTCTTTAATCCGGGGATATTTAAGACGAGAGACTCCTCTTCCTCATGATAAAGCAGGTACGCACGCCTCTCGCCGACCTCGGGGAAGTCTATAATCCTCGATTCTGAGAGTGGCGGGACGGATTTCCACTCTCCTTCCTCCCAGTATCTTCCCTCCTGTGTAATCTCACGGATGTTTATCTCCGGGTTGAAGTTCGTGGCGAACGGGTGGCCGTGTTCTCCTGCATTGCAGTCGATTATATCGATATATTCTATAATGTCGAAGATTTTGTCCCTTGCATATGCACAGAAGATGTTTGTCACTCCCGGGTCGAACCCGCACCCGAGGATAGCTGTAAGCCCTTTATCGGTGAATTTTTCCCTGTATGCCCACTGCCAGCTGTATTCGAATTTCGCCTCTTCAGGCGGCTCGTAATTTGCAGTATCAAGGTAGGAGACGCCGGTTTTCAGGCACGCCTCCATTATGGTTAAGTCCTGGTATGGTAGTGCAGTATTGATGACAATCGCGGGCCTGATCCCTGATATAAGGTTCACAAGTTCGTCGATGCTGTCTGCATCCACCTGTGCGGTCCGGATATCTCTTCCTGTTTTTTTCCTTACCGACTCTGCAATTTCATTGCATTTTTCATGCGTTCTGCTGGCAAGTGTGATCTCACTAAATACTTCCGGCTTTTCGGCACATTTATGGGCCACAACCCTGCCTACACCGCCGGCACCGATAATAAGGACTCTGCTCATTTATCAACTCCGTCAGCATGGTCTGCATTATGGTGCAGATCAATTTGCAATAATATCATATCTGGTTTATTTCCTGAGGAAAAAAAGTGGCGGTTTGATGTAAGAGGCCGGCTTTCGTAATTGCCCGGTGATTTACGACCCCAAGGTCCGGTTTTTCGGTTATTTGGATAATCCCGGCTTTTTGGTACCGCCCTAATCCGCATTTTCGTGTAGTTCCGGTTTACAGAAATCCGTCCTCACGATTCTAAGCCCGTCGTCTGTCACCCCGTAATAATCCGGGTGGCTGAGCAGGTCGGCGACATTGATGTTTAAGTCTATAAGGTTTTCATATGAAAACAGTCTTGATTCGGCTGTATCGCCCGAGAGATATGCCACAATGACGCCTGTAGGGCCGTCGTCGGTTTTCAGTATAGTTTTCATGAACTGAAATAAGGGCAGGTGATATAACAATTTTTCGTATATTCAAAAAGTGTGTAATATTGAGGCAGTAAAGATTTTACCCTCTCTGGTACTCGAAATCGATATATCCTTTCTCAGGTTTCGTAGAGATCAAACGAACTTTTACCTTATCTCCAACCTTGAGTGTATCTCCGCCCCTGACAACCTTTCCTTCTACGGGGGGACTGAAGATCCGGACATATGTCCCCTTTTCCGATGCCCCCGTAACCATCGCACTGAAGATTTGCCCTATTCTCTTTTGGAGAAGAACTCCTGCCGCAGCCTTTAGCATGAACCTCTCGGCCTTTTTAGCCATCTGGTCCCTTTCGGAAAGCCATTCTGCAAGACTGTCGAGCTCCCCGAACCTGTATGGACTCTTTCTCTCATCGAGAACCGATTTGACGAGCCTCTGGATAACGAGGTCGGTATAGCGCCTGTTTGGAGCTGTCCCGTGTGTATAGTCAGTTTCGGCAAGAGCGAAGTGCCCTACGGGCTCTTTTCCGGGCCTGTATGCCACGTACTCTCCTGCACCCATGAGTTTGACGATTGTAAGCGAAAGGTCGGGGAAACGTTCCGGATCGCGTTCTTTTTGTTTTATCAAAAATTTTGAGAGGGCTTTTCCGTCAGGGTCCGGGGGAAGCCTTTCACCATACTCCCCTGCCTTTGCCACGATCTTATCCCAGTATTTCGGACTTCTGACCACCCGGTGTATCATCGGAATTTCTGCATGGTCGAGAAATGCAGTCGTCGTCTTGTTCGCTGCGACCATAAACTCCTCAATCAGGCATCTTGCGGCATTCTGTCTCTGTTCAACAATAGCCTTTACAGATTTACCGTCCATTATCACCTCTGCTTCAGGTGTTTCGAGCTCAAGCGAACCGTTTCTTCTCCGAAACTCCTTCAGGCGTTTTGCGGCTTCGTCCTGGAGCCTGATCTGCTTTGCGAGGCCCGGGATTTCATGAAATTTCTTTGGCTGAGAGCCTTTTCCTTCAAGCCAGTCGCCTACCTCTTCGTAGACTAATTTTGCGCTGTTTGCAACGAGAGCCCTGTAAAGTTCTCCGTATTTTATCGAGCCATCGGGAAAAACGGTGTATTCTATCACAACAGCTGCGTGGAAATCATCGGGCAGGAGTGATGAAATGCCCCCGGAAAGCCTGTCGGGGAGCATGGGGAATGTTTTTACTCCTGTATAGACCGAGGTTCCGTTGAATGCAGCATACCTGTCGATCTCTGAGTTCTTTGTAACAAAGAGATCGACGTCGGCTATTGCGACTTTGACGTGAATTTCTCCGTTTTCCCCTTCTTCACAGTATTCTATCTGGTCAAGGTCCATAGAATCGTAATTGTCTATGGAGGACCACATTATCTTCCTTAAATCCTTTACACCTGGAAGATCTTCGGCGTTTATCTCCCCTTTTATCGAATTGACCTCCTTTATTGCCGCTTTAGGAAATTCGGGATTGAACCCGTATCTATCCATCGTATCGTATGCAATTGTCTCCAGGTCGACCTTGTGCTTCATTTCCTTCCCTGCTAAGAGATAATCTCCGGTGCATAAATATATTGGGGATATTTCACCTTTTTTATGCAATAAACTCATTTTTCCTGACTTTTATGCTTTAGGTCAGGGGGCGGGAAGATTTTTCCTGGAATTTTACGTATTCTCTAAAAATAATAGACATTGCGTCTTTATGTGTGTCATTTCCGGATCTTCCTGTTAATGACGGAGTTTAATTCCATCTTTTCTCAAATGTTCAATATTGAACTATTGT
>CAYXKC010000138.1:0-3072 GCA_964465295.1 uncultured Methanomicrobiaceae archaeon
GCCAGTAATTGCCCGGAGGTGTCTGCTGCCTGAATGTCGCGGAGATCGTGTGATCATTTCTGTCATTTATATAGGAATACTCCGATATTGGACCCTGCGACACTCCATCAACCAGAACATCATCGATTATATAACCGCTGACCGGAGTTATCTCAAAGATTATCGGATCGGCATAATCATAAGGAACATTAATGATATGAGCAGGAGAGATGATTCCTCCCGTACCGGTGACCGGAGTGACGCTATGCGACGGTTTTGATTCGGAGTTCGTATACAGTGTCACCACTGAATTCGGCCAGGACTGCGAAATGTCAACATCAAGGTCGGTAATTTGCGGATGGCCGTCGAGATTGTAATTTTCGTTCCAATTAACCGATATCGGCGAAAACCAGGAATTCAATGCAAGATTTGTATTGAAAACAATATCCTCCGGTTTATCATTATCATCATATTCGACTGGTAAATGCGGATACGCTTCAAAGACATCCACAAGCTGGATATCGTGCGGTTCGAATGTTTTTGAAATGCTCGTTGAATTCTGAACCATTTCTCCAGTACTTTCATCGACCAGCACGATCCGCCACTGGTTCTCAAAAGGCAGTTTTATAATCGACCCCCTGATCGTATCCCCTACATTAACATAAATCGGATCTCCGGTGTTGTAATAAACACCGTCTTCCTTTGCCCATACATCAGCGGTCCAGTTATCATCCCATTCTAATTCCTCATGCTCACAATAATTAAATCCAATCACCGGCTGGAGAATTCCATTTCCGTCCTCGGGCTGGATTCCATTAAAGATAATACTATTTTCATTATCAAAGATTAAATCCTGGTTTTGAGGAACTATCCATGTCGATGAAAATAAGCCTATATCGGACAATGTATCGCTCTCGGCCCATTCCACCCACGATGGAGATACCGTGGAAGGCGGCAGGGAATTTACCCGTGAAGCGGCTGATTTTGTGGCCGGATAGATAACAGTGGCGATCACTTCCCCTTCATACGTGACGAAATCCTTTTCATCAATTGTATATATTGCCGCCCCGGAAGGCACAGATATTACGTGGGTGGCAGGAACAACCTCACCGGACGGAGTCCTGACTTCTCTGGCTTCATCATCGAGGGCAAAGAAGATCTGGTTCCCGTCATTTGCAAACACCCTGCATTTCCCGTCATCTGTGTACTTTATCACGCTCCCGGAAGGAATTCCATCTGCAACAATCCCTGTACCCGGTTGTAATGCATTCGTAACTACTCTTTTTCCGGAGTCGTCCTGTTTTAGGAAATTATTCGAAATTTGTAGATTCCGGGATTCTATTTTCTTTTTTACAGACTCATATGAGGAGATTTCTAATTTTATACCGTCGATTATCTCCTGTGGGATGTTTGCAGATTTCAGGTTTTCTGCATATGCATCTGCAATAGCACGAGAAGATTCCGATTCATCCATAACCGCTGCATTTACGTGAATTACCATGAAAAGCAGCAGAAGAAAAGACACAAATATATTAATTCTTTTTGTGATCATGACATTTTCCCTTATATCCATATAATAAATACAGATATATAATATTTTTTTGTTAATTTAAAATATCTATAAATATAATCAAACATATAACCACAATAACTACCGGGGGAGATAATGATAATCTTTAAATTACACAGGCTCGCGATTCTCTTTATAATTTTATTCAGCCTGGCAGTCCACGTTCAGGCAGGAACAACTGACAATAGTTCCGCACCCTTTGAATACGGGCCGGGAATCATCGTCAACAACGGTCCGGACTGGATATATATCGATCCCGTAAGCAGCCGGTTTGAAGGCGAACGATTCAATATTACAGGAAAAACAAATCTTCCCGCCAATGAAGAAATAATTGTTGAGATTTTAACTGTACCGCCTCGCGGCGTAATGGAGACAGGTATAGGATTCGAAAAATACTATGTTTATGAAACATTTCGTATAAAAGAATCCTTAAAACCGGGGAACGATACATTCTCGATCCCCGTTAACCTGTCAGGCAAGGTTTCAGATTTATATGGCCTTGTAATCGGAACACGGAATTACTGCATCTATAAGACGGATTTCAGAATATATCCGGGGGAAATCAGGAAAGACCTCGACTTTTTCCGCCCGGTACCTGATCAGATAAAGAACAACCCGACATGGCTGCTGCTGGATCAGCCCAGCTGCAAAATGTATGAAAACGGCAGTTATTACGTTACCGGCACAACAAACCTACCCGTCGGGGAGACGATTCCTTATACATTGGATCTTCATTATGGTAGAGATCAGGATATAGACAACATCCCTGAATACGGTTACGTAGTTTCCGTGATCGATGATGAAAGAAACAAATTCATCATAAACTTCGATTCATCCATCGGAAACCCAAAAAGTTATCTCCTTACGGTCTGGAATCCGTATTACAACGAAGCGTTCAATAATTTCCTCTCGGTATCGGTTGAGTTAGGTTATGAAGACGCCCGGTATAATCCAAAGCCCGATCCGCCCAAAACCGCCATGCCCACGAAGGCGTCCATGCCGTTTATCCTGCCGGTTGTGGCTGTTGTTCTGCTTGCTTTTCTTATAAAAAAATAGGGAATGATAATCAGAAATTATCCTGAAAAACCAGATTTATTTTTTCAACCTGTTCCAAAGCATCGCTATCCCGAAAGCCAGGGCCGGAACCAGATCCGGAAGCGGTGTTGCCCTGTCAGGCATGGGAGACTCAGGATTGGGCATGTATAAGCGTCCCTCCTCATTAAAACCCTCCAGAAACCACGGAACAGCAGTCATAATAATCGTCTCCAGCCTGCCGCTGTGATTCCCCAGGACACCAGATCCTGCTGTCCCGTAATATGCGATATAGTAATTTG
Organism: uncultured Methanomicrobiaceae archaeon; assembly: GCA_964465295.1. Taxonomy (GTDB): domain Archaea; phylum Halobacteriota; class Methanomicrobia; order Methanomicrobiales; family Methanomicrobiaceae; genus Methanolacinia. Next base: position 2,884 of record CAYXKC010000138.1, read on the forward strand.
ATCCCGGAAAGAAATCAGTGGCGAATATTAGAAAGTATCCCGATGTTTCCGGACTTTCATATTTTAATGCATCGACCTCCCTGGTTCTTAATCCTGAAATGTAATCGTCGTGTGTACCTGCAAGCTCATCCGAAAGATCGAGGGTTACATTCGAGGTTGTTCCATGTTTGTTCAGGTAATCGAAAAGGA
>CAYXKC010000139.1:0-3055 GCA_964465295.1 uncultured Methanomicrobiaceae archaeon
TTTCCCTTATAGGCGCCGTCGATTTTTATTGAAGCCCCGGGCGGGTTTGATGTGACGTAAAGCGAGCCTTTTGCCGGATCAAGCGAACATGTGAGGGTCTGGTTGCCGGCATTTATGTAAACGGATTCGGTTTTGCTCGAATACCCTTCCTTTGACAGTTCAAGGGTATGAGACCCGATAGACAGAACCCGGGTAACAGGGGTAGTTCCCCTGTAATCACCGTCGATCCTGACGCTGATCTCCGGAGGGCTAATAGAGTTGACCGTCAAAGTCCCGGTAGTGGGAAGATTCTTTCCCATCGGAACGTCGATAGTCGCAGTCATACCTTCTTCAATATGAAGTTCACCGTTGTACGTTTGATATCCCGCAGAATCTACGAAAAATGTGTAAGCCCCCGGTGTTTCAAATACAAGATCCTCAGTGTAGCCGTTGGCGCCGGCATGTGCCGTGATTGTGCCTGAGCCGGTCTGGACATATGCGGTTCCCTGGAGATTCTCGCTGGTGTCCGCATCATAGAGATGGAACCTGATTGTGGCGGTCGTCGGGGTTCCCGCAGGATGGGTTGCAAGAACGCTCACATCATCGACGAGGAATGTTACAAATTCATTTCTACTTCCCCCTCCTACAGATGCAAGGTAAGGGCGGAAATAAAAAGTCTGCATCCCTTCCAGATTGCTGACATCGATCGTGATCTTCGTCCACTGGTTTACATACGCGAGTGTATAGGTGCTGCTCGGGAACTGCCACATATTCACCTTATTCCCGTTGGCATCAAGACCACCGAAATAGAGCCTAATCGCACTTATCGAACTGTCCTCCTGGACGTCGCTGCAGCGGTACCAGAAGGTGAGTTCGTCCGCATATGTCACGTCTACATTCGTATGCTGGACGGTGTAATCCACCCAGTTTTTCCCTGCAGTATTCGGCCTTCTGGTCAGCGTCATAGTCAGGGATCTTGGCGAGGATTTGTAATCTCCGGTATAAGTATCAATATTATAGCCTAGAATGGACGTTGATGATATTGGTGATGGTGGAGCCCATGATGTAAGGCCCGAACTAAAATCGCCGTTTACGACGGTCTCATAAAGTATTTCCCCATCGTTTGTACTGGATAAAAAGGTTACAGAATCCAATCCGGAAACATCATCCTCAGTTGACTCTGAAATGACTTTACTGAAATCAGTTTCCTGGAGCGCCCATGTAGGAGCCTCATCGTAGAATGTCGCACCGTAATCCACACCTTCGACAAGCCCGTCAAGGTAATCTTCAGGCATTGTATAATTCGCCTCGGGAACAGGATCGGGAATTACTTTATGGACGTATTTTCCATCCGCCACGGTTACAGGGGCTGAGAGAACCGCCATTGAAAGCTTTTCTATTTTCGGAATCTCAGTATATGTAAGAGTTGTAAGAGGAACGGACAGCCCCGCACTCATCTGAACGGCCTGTACATCAAAACGGGCATCCCATTTGTCCTTATCCATCACACAATACTCTCCGGATGGATTTACAGGATCAGATTGCATGAAGTCCGAACCGGTCAGTATCGAAGAGATTGGATCAAAAGAACCGGAAGTCTCGTTCTTGACAAACATCGAGAGAGCTGATGTGTTTGTCACCCTTTGAGAATCATAACGTATATTCAGGACTGATGATTCGGTATCATTTCCGAATGTGACCGAATATACATCACTGACAAGAATATCATCGGGGATCAGGGCGCTGTAGTTTATGGAATAAACCCTTAGGCGTTTGGCAGCATCACCGATGCCGGTCGATGTAATCTCAATGTCGCCATCAAAAAATGTACCCTCACTTACGTATACTTCACTGCCGTCTAAAATTCCATTGCCATTACTGTCCGGATTAAGAGGATTTGTACTTAGACGAACCTCACTGTCATCTTCAAGACCGTCATAATCTGAATCCATCAGATTCGGATTGGTTCCCATCTGGATCTCGTCTGCATCTGGCAGACCATCTCCGTCAGAATCACATACCAGTGGATCAGACCCTGCAGTCTGTTCCTGGATATTCGTCAGGCCGTCTTCATCCAGGTCTTCCTGATCATCGGAAACCCCGTTCCCGTCTGTATCTGTTTCAGTAACGGATGTCAGCAGACCCATCCTTAAAAGCTCGAATTCGTCCGAAAGGGTGTCGCCGTCGGTATCAACACTGAAGGGATCGGCACCGATTCCTATCTTGACATATATGGGGAGATTGTCGGCAAAGGTTTCAAAACCGTCCGGGATGCCGTCGCCCGCCTCATTTTCAGGAGTCAGGAGACAGTCGGAATCAGGATCAAGAGGATCGAAACCGTATCTCTCTTCGTCTTCGCCCGAGAGATAGTCGCCGTCGAAAAAGAAATGCTTCGAAATTGTCCTGCCCGATTCATTGAAACCTACAAGGATGTCGCTCGTAAGCCCGAGACTGATTTCTGTCGTAATGTTTCCGTCAATTACAGACAAAGACGTTACATTACCCTCATAGGAAACAAATGCCTGATCAATGCCGGAAGTATTGATATGCCACGAAAATTCCACCGTTTCATTGGAGTAGATATCCCTCTGCGGTGAAAGGAGCACGATGGGATTTAAGAATTTTGTAAATGTTGCATTTATCGTGTGATCCAAATTCACGTTCCCGAAAGTATATGTCTCAAGGGCACCCGCAGAATTGCCATCCACGAGGACATCTTCTATGATATATCCCTCTTCAGCGGATATATTGAAAGTAAGGCTGCCGCCCGAAACAACCTCAACAGGACCATAAGGATCGATACTGCCACCGGGTCCTGCATATGACGTAATATTATACAGTATTTCGACGGTCTCCTTTACGGAAACATTCCCGTCGACAAGAACGACATCAATAGGAGAACCGGATTCATCATCGAAATTGGGACTGCTGAATACAACGCCTGAATCTCCGGCCAAAAGCCCCCGGAATGTAATCTCGGCAAGTTCGACCTGGGTCGCACCCGCCTCAACCAGATTATTCAAATCAGCTGCTTTCAGCAGAATATCTCCCGTAGCAGGCAGTTCATTCTCCTGAT
>CAYXKC010000140.1:0-3008 GCA_964465295.1 uncultured Methanomicrobiaceae archaeon
TTAAAAATCATTTATTAGCATAATTTCAGTATAACTCCTGATGAATCTACAGGAAAAAAAATATCTCCCCCACATACTTATTCTTGCCATCGTCGGCCTCGGTGCGTTTATGGACGGACTGGACGGTGCGATTGTAAATGTCGCACTCCCGTATATCGCAGGAGATTTTCATGCAGATATGGGTATCGCATCCCTTGTTATTACAATCTATCTCGTTTCACTCAGCGGACTGATGATAATATTCGGCAGGGTTCTCTCGATCGTTGGAACAAAGAAGATCTATATCACAGGTATTGCCGTATTTACGATATCATCACTCCTCTGTGTCATATCATGGGACATCACATCCCTCATCGTGTTCCGCTTTATCCAGGGTACAGGTGCGGCGATGATTGCACCTTCGGCAGTTGCCACGGTTGCCGTGCATATGCCGGAATCTCAGAGGGCAAAGTCACTGGGTATAATTGCTGCCGCATCAGCCCTTGCATTCGCAATCGGGCCTGTCCTCGGGGGACTGCTTACTGAATTTTTCAGCTGGCACTGGATATTCCTGATAAACATCCCGATAGGAATAATCACAATTGCAGGCGCAGCAAAGATCCTTCCGGAAGATAAACCACATCCACATAAAAAAAGCGATTTCGATTACAGGGGAGCCGGGATCTTCTTTGCGGCAATGACATGCCTGGTGATCCCGTTGAGCTTCGCAGGTGAGAAGGGAATTGATCTTTTCTATATTGGGGCGCCTCTTCTGGCATCAATAATCTTCTTTATGATCTTTATATCGATCGAAAAGAGAGCAAAAGATCCCCTTGTCCGTATGCACATGTTTGCAAACAGGAACTTTTCATATTCTGCCGCTGCTTACACCATGTTTATGGTCGCATATGGAGGACTTCTTCTGCTCCTTCCGTTCTATTTTGAAGGAATACTCAAACTCTCAGCAGCCGAAGCAGGTATTCTTCTGCTTATACCATCCATTGCCATAACAATAAGCAGCCCTGCCGGAGGCTACTTTGCAGACAAACACGGGGCAATGAAGATCTGTGCCGCGTCATCTGCTCTCTTTCTCCTCTCAATTTTGATGATCTCTTTCTTCGGAGTGGAGACCTCCCTGCCATACATACTGGTATCGCTCATCATAATGGGCATCGGAGCAGGACCATTCATGAGTTCAGGCAGCAGCAGGATAATCGAACATTCGGAAGAGGAAGACAGGGAGATTGCATCGGGAATAATGAGCACTGCAATCTATTTCGGAAGTGCATTAGGCACAGCCATATTCCCCGCGACCCATACATTTTTTTCAGGCGGAAGCAGCGCGAAGGTTATCGTGCCGGCAGAATTCATGACAGGATTTGATTCTGCATTGTACTTTGGGATAATCTGCTGCATCTTTGTCCTTTTACTATCGGTCATGGCGAAAGACAGGAAAGCAAACCTGTAACAAACCTATATTGCCTTATATAACAAACATTTTTAAACAAATGGCACTGAAGATCTCTGTTGTCGTCCCGACATTCAACGAGGAGCAGAATATTGTAAATTGTCTGGAATCCCTCAATAAACAGACTATCCCGAGAGAAAGTTATGAAATAATTGTAGTCGACGGAAATTCAAAGGATAAGACACGCGAGCTTGCAGAACCTCTCGCTGACAAGGTGATAATCCAGACCAGCAAAAAAGTAGGTGGGGCAAGAAACGACGGTGCGGCTATATCTTCCGGAGAGATCATAGCGACAACCGATGCAGACTGCGTAATACCTGAAGACTGGCTGGAGAAGATCATCGAATCGTTTGAAAAGGACGAAAAGATCGTCCAGCTATATGGGACTGTTCTCCCTCTCGAACCCGGAATCAAATTCAGGTTCTACCTGGCGCTTGCAAATATCTTTTCAAGAATCGGGTATTATACACATACATTATACTATACCCTCGGCTGCAACACGGCATTCACCAGAGATGCATATATGCAGCTTGAAGGGTACAAATGCATTGACGCCGGCGACGACCTCGAGATTGCACAGAGAATGAGGAAGATCGGGAAGGTAAAACTTAATTCAAAACTAGGGGTTAAGTTTTCCATGAGGAGATATGTCCAGTTCGGAACGCTGAAATCGCTCTATGTCTGGCTTTATATTGTATTCAAGGGCGGAGAGTCGGACAAATATACATACGCCCAGAGAGAATACAAATAGTTTTTTTCAATACCATCGGATAATCATTAAGAGAGGGGGAGGCATTCATTTTTTCCACCTGAAGGGCTATCGCCCTTTCGAAACCTATGGGCGACCACCTGTCACCGATAAATTCTTCTAAAACCAGGTTCTCCGCCGGCCGAGGCTACCCGGACGGGTAGCGTCCAGACCGGGCTATCATGATTGCGTGAGTTTGCTTTGCAAACTTACGCCCGGGCTGCCCCAAAGGGGCTTATGTCCTAATCAATTACCCCGTAGAATTCCAAACCCCACCGCATCAATGAATTTATAAAATATAAATTACAACATCTGCATGATGTCTATCGAAAAAGAGGGCGTTATGATTGTCGCAAAACTGATGGCAGTCGCCGCCCGGACGGCCCCCAAGTCCAAGGGTTCAGACACCCTGGTGGTCAGGATAGCATCGAATGACGAACTGAACGCGCTTGCCGAATCGATGGTTGAATTCGGAGAGAAGCACAATTACGGCTTTTTTATACGTGACGCCGGCAACATAAGGGAATCAGACTGCTGCTTGATTATCGGTGAAAAAGGGGACTCGTCCCTCGGCCTAAACTGCGGTGGCTGCGGATATGCCACATGCAGGGAGATGCGTGAAGCACAGGGTGGTATGTCCTCCGATTCTGCGTTTTCCGGCCCGAACTGCGGACTTAGACAGGCAGACCTCGGTATAGCAGTCGGATCTGCGGTAAAGACCGCATCCTTACACAATGTCGACAACAGGGTTATGTTTTCGGCAGGCGTTGGAGCACTGAAACTCGGTTGGCTCGGAGATTGCAATGTCGCATA
>CAYXKC010000141.1:0-2937 GCA_964465295.1 uncultured Methanomicrobiaceae archaeon
ATTTAAGAGGCTGATCTTTTCGTTCGCAATCCTTAGCGAGCTCCTTGATTTCTCAAGCTCCCTCTCGTATCTCTTCTCGGATGTGATATCCCTCAGCACAACTATCCTGTAAACCGGGTCTCCCCTGTACTGGGTGACCGGTGTTACAGATATTGCGTAGTACCTGTGGCTCCCGTCAGTCCTTATCTTTGCAAGAAAAGAAATCCCTGTTTCGGCCTGGAAATGTTCCCTGTATCCGTTCAGAAAAGTTTCTTTATCAAAGATTACGCTCCCGTCTGCCTCGAGTTCCTCCCCGAGAACTGCACGGGCGGAAGAGTTTAGATCGATAATCCTCATCTTCTCGTCAAGGACCATTATCCCCTCCGAAAGACTCGAGAAGAGGGTCTGCTTCGGGAGCGGAACGATGTCGAAGAACCTGTACCGAAACAGTCCCAGCATTACGCACAGCCCGCTTATCGGGAATATTATCGCGGAAAAGTCAAGGAAGGGGTATGGGGTAATTCCCATGTGATAAAGAAATCCGATTATAACCGGTGCAAGAAGTGCGCCCAGTAAAATCCCGGACTGGACCTTCTGGATGCCCTCTGCTGAAAGATGAACCTGGACCAGGATCGCGGCGGCGGCGAAGAGAAGGAGCCCCCTGTATATTGTAGTGAATACGTATGCCGGCCCGGGGATGAATCCCCTGACTACAATCCCGTCCACTACGACCATGAACTCCTGCAGGAAGAAGAGATGGTGAATTTCGTTCGTGATTACCAGGAGGAAGGCCACTATCATCGGAACGAGAAGCGCAAGAGTGACCTTCGTGCTGAAAAGCCTGTTGTACCCCGCGTATTCGAGGACGAAATATAGTACTGCGAGAGGCACGAAGGGGATTGCCAGGTACTGCAGTCTCAGGTAAAAGACCTGGTATGCGAATATAGGGGTGCCGAGTTCGCACATGTAGAAGAACGACCAGATGAAGATTAGGAACATCAACAGCGAAAAAGCCGCAGCTCCCCTGACCGTCCTCCTGCGGAATGCGTATATCGCAATATAACCCGAGATCACCGTCGATAAAAGAACGGGTATGAAATACGGGTGGAACTGAAACATTTAGGATTAATATGCCCTCTTCCAATAATTTGCTTTTGGTAAGAGCAAAAAATCACTCCCCTGCCTTATCCCGGATTATCAGATAGGATGCAAGCGTCCCGATTGCACAGAGGATCACGAATATCGTGAACGCCGAATTGATCGAGAGAAGAAGCGAGTCCGTGTCGACAAGGGCGATGGGGGTTCTGCCAATCGTAAAGGAGAAGGCGAGCATCGAGATCCCCATCGAGGTCATCATCCCGCAGAGCCTCGTCGTCCCGAGAACACCTGAGGCGACGCCGTAGAGCCTCTCGCTTACACTGTCCATCACCGCGTGTGTGTTGGGGGATGCAAACAGTGCGAACCCGAAGCCGAGGAAGGCGAGGTCGGCGATGATTATCCATATCTCCATATCCGGGGTGAGCACCGCAAACAGCATCAGCCCTGCAGTAATGAGCGCCATTCCTGCCGTTGCAAGGGCTGAGGGATTGATTTTATCGGAGAGCCGCCCCGTTGCCGGGGAGAAGATCGCCTGGAGCACCGGCTGGGCGATAAGGATGAGCCCCGCCTCTGCAGGCCCGAATCCCCGGATGAGCTGCAGGTAGAAGCTTAAGAGGAAGCTTATCGCAAAGGTTGAACTGTAATTGATGAACGCCGCAAAATTCGCGAGTGCAAATACCCTGTTCTTCGTGAAGAGCGAGATTTGAATCACAGGATGGGGTGCGACCCTCTCGCGGAGGAAAAATCCGGCTGCAGCGATGGCCCCGAGGGCGAAGAGGAGATAACCAGGGGTTTCGGGGAGCTCCTGGAAACCGAGCATGAATAAGAGTATCGTTACACCGTAGAGGATCGACCCCGCGAAGTCGAAGGTCGCCTCTTCATCGGTCTTCTCCTCGATTCTCAGGTATCTCATACCGAAGAGTATTATGAATATTCCGACCGCCGCGTTCAGGTAGAATATGCTTCTCCAGCCGAAGGCCTCTGTAAGTGCACCCCCGATTACCGGTCCTACGGCAAGTCCGGTATATACGACCGCGACATTGATGCCAAGCGCCCCTCCGCGTTTTCCGGGTGGAAATGCGCCTGAAATAATGGCCACTGAGGTCCCGAAGATCATCGCCCCCCCGCAGCCCTGGATGATCCTGAAAAAAATCAGCATCTCTATCGAGGAGATCATCGTTGAGAGAAGGGATCCTAAGGTATATATCGCGATTCCTGCGAGGAAGATCCCTGTTCTCCCCTTCATATCCGCAAGCCGGCCCATGGGGACGATAAAGACGGCGGCTGCGAGAAGGTAGGATGTCGCGACCCAGGAGAGAAGTATTGCATCGCTGAAGAACTCCTCGCCTATCAGTGGAATCGCAACGTTTATGGAAGACCCCATAAATGGCGTCAGGAAGGAGCCAAGCGATGTTATGAACAGGATCATCCCAAGGCGTCTTTTTTCCGTTTGATCTTCCATCACCCCATTATTCGTTTTAGTCCGTATTAATCAGGCGGGTCAGGTTGAAATGTCATCTTTTATTTTCGATACGTGCCGATATGATATTATGAAAAAACCGGTATTTTTTCTGGTATCTGTTCTGGTGATCATGGCAGCGGCCTTTTCTGCAGGCTGCACGTCCGGGGACGATACAGTCCCTGAAAGCACTGCGACGCCCGTGGCGACGGAGTCCGGCGAAGCTGTGGAGTTATCCGACAATATTACCATCGGGGAGATGAGGGAGTTCATGTCCTCAGCGTTCGATTTTGCAAAGACCGCCGGGAAGGCTGAAGCCCTGGCCGAATTCGGTAAGAAGGACGGGAAGTATTCATCCGGCGATATCTACGTATACGCCTATGACTACAACGGAACGCTTC
>CAYXKC010000142.1:0-2927 GCA_964465295.1 uncultured Methanomicrobiaceae archaeon
CCGCTTTTTTCAGGGTGGAACTGTGTTCCCCAGGCGTTTTTATTCCTGACCGAAGAGGAGAACGGGCATATGTAGTCCGTGGACGTAAGCGTATACCTCTCTTCCGTCTCCGCATAGTACGAATGAACGAAGTATACGTAGCTGTTGTCCGGGACTCCTTCGAAGAGCGGATCGTCGTTTACGATCTCAAGCGTATTCCAGCCCATATGAGGGATTTTATAGCCCGGTTTTGCTGGAAACTGCCGGACTCTTCCGGGGACGAGCCCGAGTCCCTCATGGATGCCGTACTCCTCGCCGACATCGAGAAGCATCTGCATCCCGAGGCAGATCCCGAGGACGGGTGAAGAGTCGACATAGGAAAGAAGAGCCTTCTTCATCTCCCCAAGTTTCTCCATACCCTCGGAAAATGCCCCCACACCGGGCAGGATGACGCCGTCGGCAGTCGCCATCTCTTCTACATCGGCCGTAATGAAGACCTCCGCCCCGGCCTTTTCAACACCTTTCTTTACACTCCGGAGGTTCCCGAGACCGTAATCAAGAATAGCTACTCGTGTCGTCATTCTCCCCTCTCTTTCTCCATTCGAAATTCATGGTATACGATTCGGGAAGGCCTTTCTCTTCCCTGTATTCCTCAAGCCTCTTCTCCCATTGCGTCCAGAGTTCTGGATAATCCCTCTTTATGGTCTCAAATGTCGCGATGTCGCTTGACGGGCACATGAAGCAGCCTATCCTGTCGATCCTTCTCTCGTATAGTTCATTGTATGGCGCTTTTTCCTGAAAAAGATAGAGGAAAACATGCAGTGCGGTCCAGTGCTGGATTGGCGATGCAGAGAGCTGAACCTGGACCTTGTAATTCCTCCAGACACGCGGGCTCTTCATTCTCGCAAGCGATTCGTACTTTCTCTGGCCGATAAAGGAGAGGCACTCGCCCCAGTTTTCCTTTATCAGCTCCTTTACAGGATTGAGCTTGCACACGCTGCAGCACCATCTTGCATCAACAGACGGCGGCCCCTCTTTCTCCAGGATCTCCCAAAACGAATCCCCTGCACCCGTCCTGATTATCTCGAGTCCGTATTTTTCGGCAATCTCTTCCACATTTTCATATGTCTCGGGAAATTCGAGGCCTGTGTCCGAGAAGAGAAGGGGAACCTTTCCTATTGCCTTCTGCACAACAAGGAGCGTCGCAAGGCTGTCTTTTCCGCCCGAGTAGGATACGGATGCAAAGAGATCCGGGTTTTTGCTCTTTACTGACTTGACGAAGTTCACGGCTTCGGTCTCTACATTTTTAAGTATAACCGAGTTTGATTCGACCGCCTTATCCCACGAGGATTCCTTAGGGACGCATATGCCCTGGCCGGCCTTCCTTGTCCTGACAACCTGGCCTCTTTCCATTTCGGCTGCCTCTTTGGCATCCGCCCTTGCTCTTCCGGCACCGATGCATTCCCCGTCCCGGGTGAGAACAAGCACTTCATCACCCTCTTTCACATCCGGATGAATATCTACAAGCCCCGGCGCAAGAAGACTTGAACCGCTCTTTATCGAGTCGATCGCACCGTCGTCCGCGATAACATATCCTCTTTCGGGCTTTGAATAAAGTGCGCTGTGGATGCGGGGCAGTATCTCCCACCTGCCATCTTCCGGGAGATAGCGGTACGCACATACGACGGCGCCGCCCATCACCACCTCCTCCATCCTGTCTTTATCGGGGATCTTGTTCAGAACGGCAATATGGTTTTCAGGTATGAGATCCGTCCCGAAGGAAGACCTGTATAAATTATTGATATGATCGATATCCGACTGAAATGCTGGCCTGATATCGCCCGGCGGAGTTACCTGGACCTGCCTGGTCCCGGCCCCGCAGGAGCATCTCTTCCCGAGAACGGGAGTGCCGCATTCATCGCACCAGTAAAGGGCCAGTTTTCCAAGATATGATTTTGCCATCTGCAGTATCAGTTTTAAGCTTTAGAAGTAATAAACTGCCGGATTTATCATTAATGGCATCTTTTGAAAAAGAGTCGCAGGTACGGTTGTTTCAAAACAGTTATGCCTGAATATATGTCATTATTAATCATAGCAAATTACCGTTTCCGGGATATGCCACTATTGGATTCCGGGATAGCTGGAGCTGAAATTTGGATCTGGATACCGTATTTGGGAGGAAGGAGTGATTAAATTTTGAGACCTTTTATCGTTACTGCAGTCTCTGCTTTCATTCTGTACCTGATTTTTACATCGGGCAGCGGAGAGGTGGCCGGGCTTTGGAGTTTTGATGAGATAATCGCAGGGTTAATGGTTTCTGTTGTTGTGGGAGCAGTCTCGGGCAGGTTCTTTTGCAGCAGCAAAAACTACAGGATGGCAAATCCCCTGAGATGGATATTGCTTTTAGTCTACATCATACCGTTCTTTATCGAGATGGCAAGGGCGAACATCGATGTTGCAATGAGGGTTATTACAGGAAAGATCAACCCGGGCATCATTCGTGTCTCCCCCGGGCTAAAGACCGATCTTGGAATACTTCTGCTTGCAAACTCGATTACACTGACTCCCGGAACATTGTCTGTAGAGGTTGACGATGAATCCGGGGATCTTTTTGTTCACGTGATTAATGTAAGCGATGAACTTGCCGGAAAGGAGATCGCCGGTGAAGAGGATCTCTTCCCGCTCTTTAATCTTGTAAAGTGGATCAGGAGGATTGCAGAATGATTGACATCTGGTTCATTGTTGCCATAGTTCTCGGCCTGCTGATAATCATCTCTATGGCAAGACTTGTGCTTGGCCCGACGATTCCTGACAGGGTCGTCGCATTTGACGTGGTAAATACTCTCACGGTGGCACTTCTTCTTGTAACCGGAATAGGCTACGAAGAGCTGTTCTTTGTGGAAGTCGGGATAGTATATGCACTTCTCTCCTTCGTTGGAACGCTGTTT
>CAYXKC010000143.1:0-2924 GCA_964465295.1 uncultured Methanomicrobiaceae archaeon
AAAAGGAACGGATAAAACCGCTGTTAAGCGCATCATCTTCACCGATGTCCCCTATGAGTGACGATATGCGGTGAAAAGAATCTTTTACTCTGACAAGCAGCCCCTGCAGATCCACCTTATAGTCTCCATCCGGCTCAGGGAAAATACTGTCTCCCGCTTCAGGGGTATACCGGCATGCGATATCGACGACCTTTTCCATCCATCGGCTTTCATCGTTGACCACATCAGGAAAAGACGACCCTTCCAGGATGTATTCCAGGTCACGGCCATACTGACGGGGCCATGTATCTCTCATTATCTCTTTTAAAACACGCGTATACACGTCATTATCATCGGCCAGTGAAAAAGCGAACTGCTGGCCGTTCTCGAAAGAATATAACTGCAGCAGCCTGTTGCAGAACCCGTGAATAGTATAGATCGACGACTGGTCAAAAGAATCAAGGGCCCCCTGCAGCACGATACGCTGATCTTTTTTCAGGTCCTCTTTGAGAAGGGACTGCACACTCTCCCTGATCCTGTCTTTTATTTCACCGGTCGCCTTTTCCGTAAAGGTGACCACCAGCACATCTTCAAGGGATCGTATCCTGCCGGAAAGAAGCAGCCGCACAACAAGCTGTATGATGGTATATGTTTTGCCCGTCCCTGCCGAGGCCTCCACGACAATATTTCCGTCAAGGTCTATATCATCACAGGTGTTCACCGGACTCGGACCTTGCGTGAACTCACTCATGTTTCCCCCTCTTTTTTTCACTGGCAAAGGGCATTGAAAACAAATGGAATCTCTGGAAGACCCTGTCATACACGTCAACAGGAACCTGAGGGCGTGCGACCATGAGAAGCCTGTTCACCATGGAGCGAGAATACGCGCTGGAATCTTTTTCCGCTGCCAGTTCCGAGAACAGTTCATAATATCTTTCCCGTTCATCCGCGCCGGGATGACCGTTCAGCAGAAACGGCTCCGGCAGTATGCCGCTGAAAACAACCGGCAGAGGGACATGCTCCATAAGATTTTCATCAAGATAATCCGTGACAATACCCTTGAGATATGCCTGCGCCTGCTCCCGGCTGATTGAATAGCGGTAGCTTTTAATTGATTCTTTCAGTGAAACGTGTATGATAAAATCATACCGGCCCATAATCTCAAAGAGCCCCTCATGCAGTCCGCTTGCTGCCGCAATATAAAACAGGAATGGAGCAAGAAGCTGTTTTTCTTTAATATTTTTCGCCATGGTAATGATCACTGTTTCACAACACCCTTCATCATGGTTGATCCATAGATACTCAAGAAACCCGGACAACCCGGCCTCAACACGTTCCCCGCCCCTTGTCACGCCCATGCCCAGCGGCGGTAATACGAGTTCTCCCTGTCCATACGCTGCATCCCCCAGGACGATGCCCCCGACACGTTTCATGCTCTTTCTGGCGCCGTAGAACGCGGCAAGCCCTTCGTGCTTCCCCTTTCCCCGGAGCCTTTCCAGGAATTCCCGTATAAGCTGTCTGTGTTCCAGGGCGGAAAAGGCCCCGTCAGGGGAATCCCCTTTCAAAGAATGGTAATCATACTCCCTGGTGAGCATGCTCTGGGCCTCATGCTCGCTGCCTGTTTTAATGTAATGTCCCAGCACATCGCGGATCAGTCCGTACCGGAGAAAAAAATCCGAATAAAAGGGCTCGCAGTCAAGGGAAAGAGGATCATCATCCTGAGAATCATCAAAGAGGTCAAGATGTCTCATTAATGAGGCGGAAGCGGGATCATCAAGAAAGGACCTGAGCTCCCTCATGGAGATACGCTCAACACCGTCCTGTTGAGGACCGTCTTTCTTTATACGAGAACCGGGAAGAGCGAAGTCGGGAAGTTTGTCATGTATGATGGTATCGTACCGCGCAGTCTCCCCGGCATCGGCAACACCGAGCCTGCCGGCCTGTTTCATGAGCATTGCGGCATCAACGGGATCGCAGGTAACGACACGATACTTCGCATCAACAGGCATGACGACAAAATCAGACCATGCAACACCGCCTTCATTGTAAATCCTTCTGCTGAAACCTGAAAGACTGTAGCCCGTAAGGGGAACCTCCGCCACGTTAAAACGATCCTCAAGCACATGCTCATTGAGATGCGACACAAGCTGCTGGACGAGCGAATTACAAGAAAATTCCCGGTCCTTCTGAAGATCTTTTGCAACATAGGTGATGTAGCATTTCTTCTCAGCGGCCAGGATGGTTTGCAGAAAGAGGTACCTGTTCACATCAGGCACCGTAAGCTCCCCGATCTTTCTCCTGCCGCCCATCAGGTCTAAGGCCGTTGCGTCAGAAGAGCCGGGAAAGGCTCCCTCTTCCATCCCCAGTATATAGGTCACCTTAAAGGGGATGTTCCTCCTCGGCACCAGGGCCGCCACATTAATACCGCTCGTCAGGTACCGGCCCTGAAAGCCCGGGATCCCCTTTAAACTGTCCTCACAGAACTCCGCGATAAAGTTCAGGTTGAGGCACACCGGCTCACTGTTCATCCCATCCAGCGCCGCAAGAGTATCAAGTGAATCGAGTAACGCTGAAAGGACAGCGCCTTCTTCGGGATAATCGCGGGGCACATCAATAAACTCGGATATCAGCCTGCGCAGTATGGTGCCCCATTCCCCGGCGGGGCACTCCTGCCGCGACAGGCCGCCGACAGAGTCATAGAGCAGGTCAACAGCCGCGCAAAACAGGCCAAGGGCGGCATTATCGGAGCTGTGCATATCCTCATAGGGAACAATGCCCTCATAATCTGTATATTCTTCTGAGTCTATGGACGTTTTCATAATTCTCCCCAGCCTGGCCCTGCACAGTCCATGACTCCATGTAAAGACACCCCCTTCCCCTTTTTCATCCACCCGGGAGTGATATCCGTGAAAGATATTAAGCCTGTGCGCCCATTCTATCCAGAC
>CAYXKC010000144.1:0-2878 GCA_964465295.1 uncultured Methanomicrobiaceae archaeon
AGTTCTGTGGAATTAAGATGACAACATCATACACCCGTTATGAAAGAGCCCGCATCGTCGGGGCACGCTCATTGCAGATCTCGATGGGCGCACCATTGTTAGTGAAAACAGACAAGATCGATCCTCTCGAGATTGCGTTAGAGGAATACCAGAAGGGCGTAATTCCCATTACAGTGAAGAGAAAGTAAAAGGAGAGCTGATTAATTGAATTCAAGTAGTGATATTGAGATTGAGCTGAAAGAATCCCTGGTTCCGGTTGAAGACTATCTTGCAGCTGGTGTTCACATAGGAACGCAGCAGAAGAGCCAGGACATGATGAAGTTTATATACCGCGTCCGCGGTGACGGACTTTACATCCTCGACATTCAGCAGACCGATGAAAGGATCAAAACTGCAGCGGAGTTTATAGCTAAGTTTGATCCGGCAAAAATATTTGTCGTGACCTCACGCCAGTACGGCCAGTATCCTGCAAAGAAGTTTGCGGCTGCAGTCGGCGGCAGGTCAAAGGTAGGCCGTTTCATTCCCGGAATGCTGACCAACCAGAGGATCCCGAACTATGTCGAGCCCGATGTACTTATCGTAACCGATCCTATCGGGGACTCCCAGGCGATTAACGAGGCAGTCCAGTGTGGTGTTCCGGTGATTGCGCTCTGCGACACCAACAACATCACTAAATATATTGATCTCGTAATCCCTACAAATAACAAAGGGCGTAAAGCTCTGAGCCTGATTTATTATCTTCTTACAAGAGAGGTTTTAAAGACACGCGGTGTCCAGACCTCCTTAACCATGGAAGACTTCGAGATCGAGCTTTAAATGAGCCCGGGGTATCTGGTTAAATGGATGTGCGCAGGGCAACCCTGGCCGGGAGATTTTATCCCGGAGAGCCTGCTTCTTTAAAGAAGCATCTTGATGATTTTTTTAGTCATGTCGCTTTGCCGCATCCCGTTGATGCCCGGGGAATAATATCTCCCCACGCGGGAACTGTATATTCCGGTCAGGTTGCCGCGTATTCCTATTCTGCAGTTCCAAAAGATTTCAGGGGAACTTTTATCGTTATAGCACCCAGCCACGCAGGTTATCCCGACTGTACGTCGAAACTCGACTGGGAGACTCCTCTTGGCATCGTTGAATGCGATGTGGATCTCGTATCCGCGCTCGATATCGGGCAGGATGACTTTTCAATGGCCCAGGCAGAAAACTCACTTGAAGTCCAGATGCCTTTCATCGGGTACAGGTTTCCGGGTGCAAAGGTGGTGCCGGTGCTTATGGGGCGGCAGACTCTGGGGCGTGCAAGAGAGATCGCAGATGCGATCGCCCGGGCGGTAAGGGAGACATCTTCTGATGCAAGGATTGTTGCATCCTCCGATTTCTCTCATTATATACCCGATGACGTGGCGAGAAGACTTGACGGATATGCGATTGAAGCTTTGGCAGAACTGGATTCAGAAGAATTTTACAGGAGAATCCGGGAAGAGGGAATAAGTGCATGCGGATTTGGCCCTGTAATGGTAATGGTTGAGGCCTGCAGGGAGTTATTCGGTGCAAAATACGGCAAACTTCTGAAATACATGACGAGCGGTGAGGTTTCAGGGGACTTCGATCAGGTGGTCGGCTACGCGTCGGTTGCAGTTTATTAATTGGTAGTATACATATGGCGACATGGAGTGCACCGGGAAAGGTGTTTTTATTCGGGGAGCATGCAGTTGTTTACGGGAAACCCGGGATTGCAATGGCTATCAAACCCAGGGTTTATGTAACCGTAAGGAGAGCGCGGAATCCTTCTAAGATAAATTCACCATATATAGAGTATTGTTTTGAGGAGACCGGTGTCACGGGCAGCGTATATATCCATTCCCAGCTTCCGAGCTCTTCAGGTCTGGGTTCATCGGCTGCAGTTACCGTTTCAACGCTTTCTGCGATAAACGACGAGTTCAATCTGGGTCTGCAGAGAGATGAGATTGCCGATACAGCTTACAGGATTGAAAAGAAAGTCCAGAGGGGGAGGGCAAGCCCGACAGATACATTCGTATCGGCATATGGCGGACTGATCCTGATAAAGGACAATAAAAGGAGAATTCTTCCTCCTGAAAATTTCAACCTGGTGATTGGAAATACGATGGTTTCACACAAAACCTCTGAACTTGTAGAAAGGGTTGCAGACTTCAGGAGGACAAATCCTCTTGTAGTAGATCCGATTCTCGACGCGATTGAGGCCGTGACAACAAGATCGATGCACAATTTCAACAATCTAAAGGTGCTCGGGAAGTACATGGATGTCAATCATTCGCTCCTTGAGGCGCTTGGTGTAGGGCATCCCGCCCTTACAAGGCTTGTGAATGCTGCGCGTAACAACGGGGCATATGGCGCAAAGATGACCGGTGCAGGCGGGGGCGGGTGTATGATCGCCCTGTGCCCGAAGAGATCCAAGAGCAGGGTTGCCGCCGCAATCGAAGCTGCAGATGGAAAGGCGATAATTACAACAATCGATACGGAAGGCGTACGCAGGGAAGATGATGAGGAAAGAGAGGATTATTCTAAAACTGGGCGGTAGTGTAATTACCGACAAGTCTTCAGGCGACTGCAGGGTCAACAGGCCTGTACTTGACAATATTGCACGTGAACTTTCGGCAAGGGAAAATGTTGTCCCTGTAATCGTTCATGGCGCGGGTTCATGTGGTCACCCGGAAGCGAAAGAACATCATCTTGATAAAGGGTTAGATCATACTAATAAAGCAGGCATATTTATCACCCACAGGGCAGTGTGCAATCTGAATGATGAGGTGGTAAACGCGCTGCGTGCCAGTGGTGTGGAGGCTGTAGGCATTCACCCGCTTGATGCATGTACTGCGAAAAACGGACGTCTAATATCATTTGA
>CAYXKC010000145.1:0-2834 GCA_964465295.1 uncultured Methanomicrobiaceae archaeon
CCCTTTGAATACGTACGTCATCGTCTTGTCGGTATGATAACCGCCGAAGCCCGAGCCGGTATCGGCGAATACAAGGTCTCCGTGCATAAGCTTCCTCTCGCGGCTGCCGAGAAGCGGGACGGCGGAGCAGAGCCCCATCGATCCCCCGGGGCCGTTGAAGCACGTCGGATAGATCGAGTTTTCACCAAAACCCACCTGCCCAATCAGCATCTCGGTATCAAACATCCCAAACCTCGTAATCCCGTGATGGCCCTCCTCCATCATCAGCGAGTAGAGTTTTACTGCGAAATCAAGCTCGCTCATCCCTTCCTTAAGTATTCCGGGAACCAGGTCCTCGAGAACATGGGAGTGGATCTTTCCCGACCTCTCCATGAGCGATAGTTCGTAGTCGCTCTTTTGCGCCCTAACCATCCCCAGGCAGTGATCGAGAGAGCCGGTGCTTTTGAACCCGAAGTGCTTCCTGAACCTCTCCAAAACCCCGAGTGTTACAAGTTCGGTCTCAAGATAAATCTCTTCAGGCAGGTCCCCCATTCCCGCGGCTGCATCGCGGTAGCTCCTCATCGGCCTTATGTCACTGAAGAACGATTCCTCAGCCGCCCTCTCGCAGCTCCTTCTCACCCAGAATACCGCATCTTCTTCAGGCCGGATGAAAAGAACGCCGTCCTGCATCGTCCCTGTGAAATAATAGAGATTCACCTTCCCGAATATCGCGGCCATCTCCCAGCCGGGGTTGCGGCGGCCCATCTCCGCCCGAAACCTGTTCAGCCGTGAATTAAGTTCATTGTAGGGGACTTTTTTATCCATGCAGTTTTATTGAAAGGAGAATGCCTTATTTGCAGTGGTGCAGCTTTGTTACTTCAGTACTCTATACCTTCCCTCGCACGGACGCCTGAATCGAAGTAATGCTTCACCTTTCTCATCTCGGTTACGAGATCTGCGGCCTCAATCAGCTCTTCGGGTGCGTATCTTCCGGTGCATATGACCTCGGTTGACGGGAAGCGAGACCCGGCTGCGGCTATGACGGCCGCGGGATCGAGGAGACCATAATGGATCGCCACGCAGACCTCGTCCATCACCACGAGATCGAACTCTCCCGAAGACATCGCATCGGAGCATCGCAGGAGACCTTCTTCTGCAAGTTTTATATCCTCCCCGGAAGGTTCGCCCTCAATGAACCTGCCTTCGCCGAACTGCCCGATTGTAAAGTTTGAGAAATGATCCGGCACAAGAAGCTCGGCGGTCTTTGATGCCTTGATGAACTGTGCGAAATAGACCTTTCCGCCGTGGAGGACGGTCCTCATCGCGGTGCCGAACGCGGCGGTCGTCTTGCCCTTGCCTGTGCCGGTATATACCTGCAGGTAACCTTTCTTCATCATTACTTCCCGTACATGTTAATCAGACGGATCAGGTCGGCAAAACCGTCCATCTCCATCTCTAAAACGCCGTTCTTATCCATTCCCATGCTCATCTCGGCGTCGGCGGTTAGCATCTCCGGGCCCCGGATGATTTTTCTCTCAACGCCGTCGGCAGAGAGTACCTCTTCGGCCTCTTTTTCGTGCACAAAGCACCGGCCGGGTATGATGACGGTCTCTTCGAGCTTTGATAAGTCGGCCTCTTTTAGGTCGTCGATCGTAATCAGGCAGGCGATCTCCTTCTTCGTCCCGTAGACCCAGGCTTCGTTTCCGCATGCGTCAAGCACCTTCTGGATCGGCCGGGCGGCGATCGAGCCGGTGATGACGGTCGCCTTCTTTTCGACCCTCGGGAGCTTTTGGAGGAGGTCCGGCTCGTTCAGGATTGCGAAGGGGGAGCCGATCGTCGGGTCGCCGAGCGGTGTTCCGCTGATCTTTATTTTGAACTTCGAGTTGAGGTCTGTTACGATATCAGAGAACTCGCGGACGGTGTGGAGGAGCTGGCCTTCGATTATGGGGGCGTTTCCCAGGATTAGACCCTGGTCGGTGCGGTTTGCAAACCTCATGAGGATTATCCCCTTTGCTCCGCATTCTTCGGCCCACCGGCATGTCTCTTCGAGCACTGCCCCGTCGTTTACACCCCTGAGGACGACTCCCGCCGCATAGACGTCGATCTTTTTGCAGAGCCTTTTGAATATCTCAAGCGATGCCTCGGGGGTCGGGTCGCCCATGTATTTTCTCCGGATTTCCGGGTCGGATGCAAATATCGTGTACGAGATCTCAGAAAGCCCGTTATCGACCATGAACTCTGCAAGATCCGGGTCGTCGAATCCCTTTCCGCTCGTATATCCTATATGGATCGGGACCTCCATGCTCCCGAGGATCTCCATTAGGTCGCCAAACTCCGGGTAGCAGGACGGATCGCCCCCGCCGCTTATCGTTATCTTCTCCAGGTCGCCGTCCATTATCTGGAGGTCGGCGAGCACGTTGTCGGCGATCTCCTTTAGGTCCTTAAAGCCCTCGTACTTCTCGCGGACGCCGTTTGTGCAGTAGTCGCACCCTTTTGAGAACGGGAGGCAGTACCGGCAGCCGAAGGGTTCGGGATCATCCTCCTTTTTTAAGCGTTTGAAATAGCAGTAGCTGCAGAATCCGCGGCAGTCCCGGCCGGGGCTTCCTCCTATATCCACATTCAGGTGAGCCATATTTTTAATCCCGTATCGTACCTTTAGTGATCTTTGTAGCTATCTCTGATTAAGAATTGGTTTTTTCACGGGACGATCCAAAAGACGAAGAACAAAGGATCCAATCGCCACCTTTTATAACCCTTGAGGACAAAAATTGTTAGTGCGCCTCAGTGGCTCAGTTGGCAGAGCGGCTGACTTGTAATCAGCAGGTCCCGAGTTCAAATCTCGGCTGAGGCTTTTT
>CAYXKC010000146.1:0-2757 GCA_964465295.1 uncultured Methanomicrobiaceae archaeon
AGATGGTCAAGGGCGAGATCTACGTCTTTGGCACAATTGATGTCATGATGCCGGGATTTGCGTACCGCAAAGATGTCGATCTTGAGGTAGATGGAACAGCAGGGACTTTCAAACTCTTTGAGGGTGACCTCGGAGAACGCCACGGCAAGTCCAAGGGCGAGACCATCTACGGAAAGCTCTATATCAAAGCATAATATTTTTTTTAATTAAATCTCTAAAAACAGTAGTTTTATTCGGTTTGAATTATGTGCCGGTTATTTGTGATTGGTGTAATTTGCAATGAATAGTTCCCCGTTTCCTATTCTCCTGGCAAAATCTCCTTTGAACATGGTAAGTAACTGTCCTGTTTCTGTGTGTGTTATCCTGCCTTTATTCTCGAATGTCGGAAGGATGTCATTAGCAGTACCGAATATATAACATATGCCGCCGTCCATGTTTGCACACGGCATGCAGCATTCGCCGTATATTGTCAGTATTCCCCCATGCATCTCGGCTCCGGGAGCATGTCCCGTATTGCCATGAATGATAATCTCTCCGCCGGTCATTGTCTCGGCTGCATAATCGCCTGCATTACCGAATATCTCAATTATGCCACCGGTCATCCCTTTCTTCTCCCCCCTGTATCCTGATCCGGGATAATCCGCCGCATTTCCGTGGCAGACGATCTGTCCTCCTCTCATTTCACGCCCAAGCCATGAATCTGCATCCCCCATGATCTCAATTATGCCGCCGGACATAAAATTCCCGCAGTGCATTCCGATATTACCTAAAATTTTGATCTTTCCTCCGGTCATGTATTCCCCAACCCGCTTGACTACCGAGCAGTCGCCGGAAAGAGTAATTTCGATATTATCAGGGGATTCTGCTTTTCCTTCTATGCTGACATCGAAGACATCATGAAGCTTTTTTTCCCGGTTACCGCACCATACAGTGATCTCCGCCGGGTCTTTTGAGAGAAATGTCTGGGTGGTTATGCACTCAGCTTCTATAGGGATAAACGGTTTTTCACGGGATTTGATTGCAAGCTCAATCTTCATAGATCAGTCTCCGTCTCGATGCAGATATTCCTGTGGAGGTACTCGTATTCTACAGGGTAGTTCTCCATTGCAACCGAATAGTAAAGATCGAATTTTTTCCTGAATTCAGGGTCTTTGCCCATATCGTAGTTATCAGGTATCTTCGGATTAACCCATATGGTTGCATTGTCGCCGTTAACAAGGCAGTTCCCGTTCTTTGAGACAACTCTTCCTCTCTTTATCGTATAATCCGTGCATGAAAAACCCGATATCACCTTGTCATATTCTGAAGTGGGATCGATCTCGTCAGTTAGAACAGGATATATTGCAATATCAGCTTCAGCTCCAACTCCAAGATGCCCCTTTCCGATGGATGTTATTCCCAGGGCTTTCGCCTGTCCCGCTCTTGTCATGATTGCTATCTCATTCCAGTCAAGTTCGCGATCTAGCGAAGGCAGAAAGACTCTTTTTTCCGTATCCTGATTGATGGTTGCAAATTCCTTGTCCCTGTAATTTTTACTCATCAGGAGAGCAATTATCTCCGGATATTTTACGAACGGTGCACCATTCGGGTTGTCGGTTGCAAGCATACACTGCCAGGGATTTTTTGTCATGAGGGCGAGTTCAAGCCCGATCGACCACATGATCGAGTTGACGAGGTTCTTCCTCGAATAACGGACAGGTATGATTCCGGAAGCGGTCTCAAGTTCTACGTCATGGTTACTCCATTTGTTGTTGTAAAGCCTGTAGAGATTGAACTCCATTGGACCATCTGCTGTCATTGTAGTGGTCTTGCCAAACATCACCTGGCCCATATCGATAACTATCTGTGGCTTTCTGTTGATCATCCACGTGATATCATCTGTCTTTGAGCAGAAGTCTGCCCATGTCGATCCGCCATAGGAATGATACTGGACATGGGTCATGTAGAGAGTCTGTCTCTTATCGTTTAAGTCCGGAGTCCTCTGCATCGTCTCAAGGGTGCATTTGTAGTTTCCTGGTTTTCCAAGATTGTTACAGTGAATATGAGCTGAATGCGGGAGATTTAGCAGTTCGTTTCCCCTGATAAGATATTCGATAATCTCTGCGGGCGTTATCCCGAAATAGTCTATTTTATCATGGATACACCCTGTGTCCTTTCCCCACCCCCACATCTCTGTCCCTCCGGGGTTGGTGATCTTGACGGCAAATCCCCTGACGGCCGACAGGACCCAGCCGATTATTGCCGCAACACGTTTTAAGTCCTTGTCGGCCACCGCTTCCATTATTGACCAGTTTCCGTCAAACAGGGTGTTGGCCATCGTATCCTGGAGATTGTTGTATGAAAATTCTTCGTGGGTGTGCCTTGCTTCGAGAGGTGCCATTGCACCTTCAAGGATCGATGTATAGCCTAGTTTGCTGTACCTGTATGTATTTGCATATACTGTCGGGACACTGTATCCGGATACGGGGTGCATGTAAGGTTGTGCTCTTCCCCTGCCTGCACGCATATCCTCCGGGCTCATGTATCTTCCAAAATTGACCTTTGTTCCGCAGATATGGCTGTGAGAGTCAATTCCGCCGGGAAGGGTGAGATGACCTTTCGCATCGATCACAGTTGCCGAATCCTTAACCGATTCGACGATCCTCCCGTCGCTTATGGCGATGTCCATAACCTCTCCGTTGATCTCATTCAGTGGATCGATTACATATGCGTTTTTTACGAGGATATCAGCCATTATTTCACACCGCCTGAGATCTT
>CAYXKC010000147.1:0-2689 GCA_964465295.1 uncultured Methanomicrobiaceae archaeon
AAGTATTCCTGATGTATTTCCTCGGGATTAAGGTCTTCGAAGAGCTCAGGATATAGCCACTTCGCCAGATACTGTGCACCGATAAACCCTCTTGCCGCCTCAATCAGATATGCGTCTATAACATAGAGCCTGTCGTTCTCCGCGGCATCTGTGCCGTTCAGGCCAGAACGAATCTTTGCCTCTTCGATATATTTGGTTGAGTTTGAGCTATCTGTCTGCAGGTATCCCGTAAAATAATCAAAGGCCGGAAATATTATGACCTCGGGATTCTCTTTTAGCACCCACTCAGCATCCACTGTAGGATAACGCATTGAGAGATTACCCTCCGAATTGAGCGGCCCTGCGATATTAAATCCGCCCGCCATGGTGATGACCTCGTCCATTCCCGAAAGTTTTGAGCCTGTATACCAAGGGGTATCCGACCATTCTCCGTAGACTTTCACCTTGGCATCTATCCCTTCTACTTTGCTCTGAAGGGCGTCTAAAGAGCCCTGCTTCCAGGCAATGAATTCCTCTGCCCTTGCTTCTTCCTCAGGACCCAGCATCTCTGCCAGAGTCTTTAGCTCTTTATCGAACATGTCCAGCTGGTTAAAGGGCAGACACACAACAGTTATCCCAAGTGGGGAAAGCTTCTGGTCAACTTCTGTGATGAACTTAGGCTGGACGATAACCAAATCGGGCTTCAGCTCGATGACCTTCTCGTAATCCAGTTCTTTATAAGTACCAATGA
Organism: uncultured Methanomicrobiaceae archaeon; assembly: GCA_964465295.1. Classification (GTDB taxonomy): domain Archaea; phylum Halobacteriota; class Methanomicrobia; order Methanomicrobiales; family Methanomicrobiaceae; genus Methanolacinia. The sequence goes on from CAYXKC010000147.1 coordinate 731, forward strand.
CTGGCTTGTCCGCCATGCCCGTAAGATAGGAGTACTGGTCTTTGGAGCCTTTCTCCGCGCCTATAATTTTTTCGTGAGCACCCAGGATATACAGGGGTTCATAGGACCAGGCCACCATGGGAACAATCCGTTCTACGGGCTCATCTATAATTAAAGTCCTATTCGCTGAATCCACGATCGTCTTGGGAAATCCCTCCGTCCCCAGCGCAGGCAAAATTGCCAGCGATAGGCAGAGTACCAGTGTCAACGCGTAATTTATCAACCTCATCTCAAATCCTCCTGCAGCCAGCAAATCCCGCTGCATTATCAGTTTCGAAGACTCTACCAGATATAAATATTACGTATTATCACTAATATTGAAAAAATCTTACTAAAAGATTAAAAAGTTGTGAGAAGGCCATACAATGGATCAGCTCGCTTGCGGATAAGCCCATATTCCCCTGTACGGCACTCCAAGCCACTCCTCGAAGTACTCCTTATGCACAACTTCGGGGTCCAGGTCCTTGAACCTCTCCGGATAGAACCATTTGGCCATATATGTAGCAGCAATCACTGCTTTGCAGCTTGTGAATCCAGTGTCGCCATCCAAGACATAGACCTGGCCGTTCTTGACCGCCTCCAGCTGCTTCCATTCATCCCACTGAGATGCTTCTTCAATGAATCTCTCAGCATTATCGCCGTTTTCCAGTTGATACCCTGTGAGGTAATCGCCCGAAGGATCATAATCGTGGAAGGCAGGGATGATGATAACCTCTGGATTTTGCTGTAAAACCCACTCGGGATCTACCTGTGCATAATAGAGCTTGTCCAAACTACGGGCTATGTTGAAGCCGCCAGCAAGAGTTATGGCATCATCTATCCCAGATGTGCGAGCCCCAGTACTCCAGGGAAGCTCATTGGCGTAATCGTTGTAGACCTTCCGTTTAGGTTCTATTTTATCAGTTTTCTCTTTGATATCGTTAAGGTAACTCTCCCACCAGGAAAGAAATTCTTCAGCCCGGTCTTCTTCTTCCATCAACTTGGCAAGAGTTCTAAAGCTATCCTTAAAAGTACTCAAGCTCGATAGGTCCATTACGATTACTGTCGTTCCAATTGGATTCAATTTGCTCTCTACATCATCCAATGTCTTATTTGAGCCTAAAATATAAATATCGGGCTGATTTTCGATCACCGACTCGTAGTCAATTTCCTTATACTCACCTACAACAGGTTTATCTTTGATGCCAGGCATATAGAAAAAGCACTTTTGAGCGGTGTTAGTCACTGCCGCTAGCCGATCCTGCACACCCAGGATGAAAACAGGCTCATATTCGAACGTTGGCTGGATTATCATTCGCTTCACCGGCTTATAGATCGTGACAGTCCGATTGGCCGAGTCGATGATAGTGAACGGATACTTCTCGTGGATGTGCCGAATCTCCTCCAGCTCGTCTGCCGAGAGCTTTCCCTCCTGTGCAAGCTTCTCTGCCGCTCCCACCTCTTCGGCAGAAACGACTTTGTCGCTATCGCTGTCTCCAGGGACATCCATCCCCTGGGCGAACGCTGATCCGATCATCAGCGTCACGCATAGCATCATTATAGCAAAGATCTTCCATATCATCTCCATTCCTCCTGCAGCTGAGAACTCATGCCGCTCATCGGTCAAACAACGTTCCTGGCAATAAATATTACTCTTTAACACTGTTCAATCTTCACATCTTATCGACTACATCCATTGGTTTAGAGTGCAGAGCTTCTCTCAGTCCATCTCCGAGCGATCAGAATAATAACATAGAGAGCTAGGCCTGTCCCGGCGCCTGGAATCGAAATGCTATGTTTAAGTGAGGGTGGAAGCTTGCCTCCTGCGGAGAGATGCCGAAGAGCCGCTTGGCCATAGAAGCCCTTCGTTGCTTTTATATTCTTTAAACCTGATCAGCGATGACTTCCTCCCTACATCTCTCGTTAGCCGACGAGTCGAGT
>CAYXKC010000148.1:0-2619 GCA_964465295.1 uncultured Methanomicrobiaceae archaeon
TGCAGATTCTGGTCCAAACCTGCCACCCATTCCGGAACAAAGCTGCCACTGATTCCGGGTGAAACCTGCCACCCATTCCGGAGGAAAGTTTACCACTTTTCGGGTCATTTCCGGAATGCAAAAAATATCTCTTAATCATCCTTTTCCCCATCGAAATTGGTTAACATCTTCTCTGAACAATACTTCACAAGAGGAGATGCGAATGGCACGGAAGAGGATCGGTATGAAAAAGATTCGAGAGATTATACGTTTCAGTGAAACCCCCGATATGAGTGTGAGAAAGATAGCCAGGGCTCTCAACATTTCCAGGCCTGTTGTTGCACAGTACATCAGAGACTTCAACGCGAGTGGCCTTACCTATGAACAGATTAAAGGCATGGCAGACAGCCAGTTCCTTGCCCTGTTTGAGAAACAAAAGAACAGAAAGTGTTCAAAGTATGAGGAGCTGTCACAGCGATTTCCGTCAGTTGCGATAGAGCTTAGGAAGACCGGCGTGACACTGATGACCCTGTGGAATGAGTATCGGAAAGAACACCAAGGCGGGTACAGTTACTCCCAGTTCTGCTATCACTTCCAGATATGGCGGAATGCGTCAAAAATAACGATGCATATCGAACATAAGGCCGGCGACAAGATGTTTGTCGATTATGCCGGGGATAAACTGACGATTGTGGATCGCAGAACCGGCAAGGAACAACCGGTGGAAGTCTTTGTGGCTATCCTTGGATCCAGTCAGCTGACCTATGCGGAGGCATCTTTAAGTCAGAAGTCGGAGAACTGGATCAGATCCAATGAACGCGCGTTTATATACTTCGGCGGTGTTACGCAGGCCATAGTTCCTGATAATCTCAAATCGGGCGTGGCCAGGAGCAACAAGTACGAGCCGGGAATCAACCCCATGTTTGATGATTTTGCCGAACACTACCGGACAGTTATTCTCCCCGCTCGGGTTCGCCGTCCACAGGACAAGGCACTGGTTGAAAATGCGGTGAGACTTATCTACCAGAGGATCTATGCACCTCTCAGGAACAGGACTTTCTTTTCTCTCAAGGAACTCAACGAAGCCATCAGAGACCTTCTGGAAAAACACAATAACACACCCTTTCAGCGTTTACATACTTCCAGGAGAGAGCTCTTTGAAAGGGTTGAAAAAAAGGTTCTCAAGCCCTTGCCAAGGGAACGATATGCCATCAAACAGTGTAAGGAACTCACGGTACAACTCAACTACCATGTCGAATTGAGGGAAGACAGGCATTACTACAGTGTGCCGTGGCAGCTCAAGGGGAAACGGGTGAGAGTCATATACGATGACAGGAATGTGGCGATCTATTACGACAACATAAGAATAGCTCAGCATAAAAGGGACATTACTCCCAACGATTACACCACACTGCCCGCCCACATGCCGCCAGAGCACCAACACTACGCAAAATGGACCCCCAAACGCTTTATCAAGTGGGGACAGTCTATCGGAGATAATGCTGCCGAGATGGTCCGGGTAATTCTCGAGAACAGAAAGCATCCGGAACAGGCATTCAAGACCTGCATGGGCATACTTAATCTTGTAAAAGAGCATGGACCCGACAGGCTGAATAAGGCATGCGGTCGAGCCCTTGGTTTCGGGTTCCATTCCTATAGACGCGTCAAGAACATCCTTGACAGAGGCCTCGAAGAAGAGAAGCCTGAAGGTTCAATGGAACTGATGGTTTCTTCCCATGAAAACATCCGGGGAAGTCAATACTATCAGTAAAAAATGAAAGGATATAAAAGAGAATCCAATGAATAATAATCAGGCCACACTCCGGAAACTTGAACAGATGAAACTCTATGGTATGGCAAGGGCATTTACAAACACCATGGAGACCGGTGTCAGAAACCAGTTTACCGCTGATGAACTTGTCTCTCACCTGGTGGATGCGGAATGGGATGACCGTCACAATAGAAAACTGTCAAGGCTTCTAAAAGGCGCACGGTTTCGTTACAGGGCATCCTTTGAGGAGATTGATTTTACGCTAAACAGGAACATCGACAAAAACCAGTTGCTCCGTCTTTCCAACTGCCAGTGGATAGAATCTCATCATGACTGTATCCTGTCCGGTCCAGCGGGTGCTGGCAAGAGTTTTATCGCTTCCGCCTTGGGACATCAGGCATGTATGTATGGATTCAAAGTGGGATACTATCCCTCTTCAAAACTGTTTGCCAATTTAAAATTATCCAGGGCGGATGGGAGCTATCTCAAGGAGCTTGCTAAAATACAAAAACTGGATGTCATCATCATTGATGATTTTGGTCTCGAGCCGCTTGATGCGCAGAACCGTCTCACCCTGCTGGAAATTCTCGAGGATCGTCATGGACGAAGATCATCTGTCTTTGTATCCCAGCTTCCTATATCCAGCTGGCATGAAGTTATCGGTGATCCGACTATCGCGGATGCCATCTGTGACCGTATTATTCACAATGCCCATAGAATAGAATTGAAAGGAGATTCCGTGAGAAAAATCTACGCAAAACATTGACGCAAACCTGCCACTTTGGTATTGCTGTCTACAAGGGAATTGGATGATTGAAAAGTGGTAAGGTTATTCCCGGAACAGGTGGCAGTTTTCACCGGAATCCGCA
>CAYXKC010000149.1:0-2592 GCA_964465295.1 uncultured Methanomicrobiaceae archaeon
CCATCTCTTATTCACATCACATATGAGGGCATAAGCCCCTGACGGGGCAGCCCTGTGCTCAGTTTGCTGCGCAAACTTTCGAAATAAAGATAACCCGGTCTGGACGCCACCCGTCCGGGTGGCCTCGACCGGGGAAAAGCAAAACCAAAGAGAGAATAAAAAAAGGAGCCGGAGAGATGCTCGTCCATCCCCGATTGCGACCTATCGCCGTTAGGGGGAGGATAATAGGAAGGGGGAATCATCCCCCTCCCTTGAATAATTCCAATGAAAACTAGCAAAGATCACAGCGTCCTGATATATTCATACAATCCTTTCCGGTCATACTGGTGCTCAAGGATTGTATTGTAAACCCCGACACATTCGTTATATTCATCAACAAGCGACTGTAGGGTATCCGCCTTCTCGTTATAGGTGTTCACCTTCGAATTATATGACTGGACCATACTGTTGTACCGGGATATCTCTCCGGTCTTCTTCAGCTGGTTAAGCAAATCTTTTTCACTGTTTATTTCAGCTTCGAGAGACTCCAGCTCAGATTTGTCTTTATCTATACGTGACGAGAGCTCTTTACAGAGCTCAGCCGATTCTTCATAGGTGTCATAGATCGCCAGAACCTCCACGCAGGCGGTATACCAAAGACCTCCCTCATTATCAAAGGTTATAACAAGCGGATCGGAATCGGGCAGTTCGCCGTCGTCGCCAATCTCGATCTTTTCCCAGCCGATGAGATTTACATCAGTCGTCTCGATTGTCGCATATTCCGTATCCCTGTACAGGCAGCCATCCGCTTTTATCCCGACATTCATATGCTCATCGTCATCGTATTCGAGGAGTGCGACATCATAACCCTCTTTTAAAAGCAGTCCTGCAAGGAGGATGCTCTTGTCATCGCAGTCCCCGTAATCGTCATAGACGGTTTCAATGGCGTACTTGGGATCTGTAAGAACATCGTCGGTCAGGTAGGGAATCGACTGCACGTATACCGAAATCAGCTCGGCATATTCATCGTCATCAAGCGACATCCGGTCCCTGACCTCTCTCAGTGAGACGAGCACAGCTTCATAGACCTCGTCCATATATTCGCTCTCCACAAATGACCGGTAATAACCTGCCGACCATTCTGCATCGGTCAGGTCATCATAGAGATATGCAGATTTGTCGGTGATCTTCGCATCTTCACAGAGTGTTTTATCGATATAGAATTCCACCCGGACCTCGCTGTCCTGGAAAAGAAATGAATCGGTAACAATTACGTATTCGGGTTCAGCACCACTGGGAATTATCGAAGGGTAATCCACTCCGCCCGGGTGTAAAACGCTGTTTATACATCCTGAAGAAACAAGAAAAGCCATTACCAGGGCTGTAAAAATAAGCCGCCATTTTTCCTGAGCCAACAGATCACCTGTTTAATATTTCGAAGCCAATCATTATTAATGAATATTCTCCTGGGTGTCGGAAACACGCTTCTCTCTGATGACGGAGCAGGGATCTATGTAGCCGAATCCTTCAAAAAAGAAGGATGGTTTTCTTATAACTGCGGAACCGCCCCGGAGAACTTCACCTCGATAATAAGAAGGGAAAATCCGGAGACCCTCCTGATCGTCGATGCCGCAAGGATGGGGCTTTCACCGGGAGAATTCAGGCAGATTCCGGAGGATAAGATCTCCGATGTCTCTTTCGGGACGCACCAGCTTCCCCTCTCGCAGCTGACTGCATACCTTAAAGAATATGCAAAGAAGATCGTAATAATCGGAATCGAGCCGAAATCAACAGACTTCGGGGAAGAACTCTCCCCTGAAATAAAGGATGCCTGTGAAAAATTGCTTAAGTTAATTGAAGAAGATCCAGGTAGGATCAGCCTGTTATAAATTTATCAAAATATACCCGACAGTTTTTCCCAAATTAAATCCAGGATTTAACAGTCTGATTCTTCTGTCTTTGAATCTAAAAAACAGGAGAAATCCGCCATAAATCAAAAAATAGATCAATAACACAAGAAATTTTTATGTATCCTGAATATTATTATCTAAACACAGGGGGAAAAAATGACAGTCACTTCAAAGGTCAGCAAAATTCCCATACCGGGCGTATTAAAAATAACACTGGCCTATGGATTCGCAGGTTTTGCATCTGTAATTATTCTGTATATTTTAACGATGCTTTTCTGGACTAATTTAATGTTTAATGCTGCGTATTTTACCGGTCTTGCCCAGACATACATCCTGGTTCTTTTCATCCAGTTCTCAACAGGTTTTTTCGCCCAGATTGCTATTTACAAAGCATATAACCCAAATCTCCAGGAGAAGAATGAAGACTCGTTATCAGGCCATAACAAATTCAGGAATTACGGGTTGCTTGGAGGATTCTTCATAGGAATTTTTATCCTGCTCTTCCCGGTTGCAACAGCACCACTGATGTATCACAACAATTCCATATGGATCCAAACATTCACAAATCTCTTCAGCACATTCTTTCCCTTTGTAATTACCGGAATAATCGGAGGAACCGCAGGTTCGTATTCTGCCGGTTCCCTGTTGAAGAACGGACTTCTGGAAATAGACAATCCTGATAAAAAACTCCAGGAAATATTTT
>CAYXKC010000150.1:0-2555 GCA_964465295.1 uncultured Methanomicrobiaceae archaeon
TTGAAACTTTGTGCCCGCTTTTCCTTGTCTGCCCGCTTCGTGTGTGTGTCCCACTTTTTCCCGTGGCTTTGCTCCTGGTCCCGCCTGACTTCGTGCGAATGGTTGGCATTATTCTTCATCTCCTTCATTTTCGGGTGTATCCGGGATTTTTTTATATCCATAGTTAAAAGCAAACGTGCCGATTATGCCGTAAAACGGGTTTGTCAAACTTGAAATTAAAACACACACGGCGAGACATAAAATAAAATAGGAAATTTTATCCCCATAACCTGTTATTTGTTTTTGTTCCATGCCTTTTTATTCCCCCTTCAATGTTGCTGCTGTTGACAAGTTCACACGCAGATACCTTTAATTAATTCTAAATAGGATTCGGTTTTTTTCTTTTTTTAGAGCCGTCCGGTTTCGGTTAGGTATTCTTTTGCATTTGCGATTGTTTCCCGGCTTGTTTCCAGTTTTTTGGCTAGTTTGGAATTGGATACCTTAGGATCCCCCTGGATTTCCTTAAGCACATCACCCGCTAGTTTCATGTGTTTAGGGGTCCGGGTTGCCTGGGCTGTCTCGTCTCCGTCTCCGTCCGGGTTTTTGATGGAGTTCAAAGACTCGGCCATCATTACCTTTCTTATTTCCTTCCGTTTCGATTCGTATTCCTGTACTAGGTCGTCACTTGCCCGCCTGAATACTATTCTGGGGTATTTCACGCCATTGTAAATGATGAATTTGTAAAAGGGTAAGGAGTTTTTCCGGTACTGTTCAACGACTTCAAAGAGCTTCCCTTCGCTTTTCGCTTCGTCGTGGCGTTTCTCGGTGATTTCGATTTGATAATGTGCAAGTTTTCGGCCTACCTTGTCAATCAAGAACGTATCAGGCATTGTGAGGATAACCAAAGTGTTTGTGTCCCGGAAGGTCTGGAAAACCTTGTTTATATTCTTGTTAATGGGTTTGCTGTAGTCCCTGGCACTGTACGATGCTCCAATATCGTCCAGGACTATAATGTTAAATCTTTTTTTATCCAGGTCTTCCATTATTGGAACGATGGAATCAAGGCGCATAATTGCGATATTGTGAATGCTGAAAAAGTCCCCAGGTACTCCCCCTTTCACGTTTGCGACATAGCGGGCGACCTCTTCCCCGATCCTCATACCTGCGTTACTTTTCCCCATCCCGGTTTTTCCGATAACGTTTATGAGAATATGCTGATTGTGTACGCTGGTGATTTGTTCCCCGAAGAATTTACCGATTGTTACGAGTTCCGGGTCAGTCTGAGGACCTATGATTTTCTTGATTCCGTTCAGAGGATCAAGGGCCTCTTTTACTTCCTCGGTCTGCAGGTGTTCCGGGTGCTCGTTCATGTGACTGTAGAGGTCTTTGTAGTCCTGGCATACATGGGAGCACACAGGACAAATGTAACGTGCTTTCTTTTCGGTCAGGACGTATCTTTTAAAAATGGGGTTGTTAAAGTCCCCTGCTTCTTTTTTTAGGGTTTTTATAGCGGTTTTGCTTAACATCTCAGATCAACACCGCCAACTTTGTCTCGAATCCAAAATACCGATCAAAGTATTCCCGGCACTCTCCGACGATAACGGTAGATGCTGCAATCCTTGCCTGGGCTTCTTCATCTGATGTGAGAGCCTTTCCCTTGAGCTCCTGGCGTTTTAGGATTTCAGCAAAATAAACGTCATCCTTCGCCTGTTTCATGTTCTCCCTGGCTTCCCTGTTCAAAATGGCAGAAATGAGGATATCCGTGTAAAAATTTAAGTTCCATTGAAGTTCTGTTACGGTTTTCCCGTCTGCGGCTGAGTTGATTTTATAAAAAAGGTGGGTAATTGTTTTTAGGTAATCGTCTTTTGCGCTTACCGTTTCCCCGCCTATCAGTATCTCTGTTTGCGGATCCGTGTTTTATTCCTCCTGGGCGAGAACTAGAATTTTATGGTCCCTAAGCCCAGCTACTACTGCGTACCACAGGTTAAGAGTGGCCACACGGTGATGTTTTATGGTCCCGGTGTGTATGCGGGTATTTTTGACCGCTAAAAAGTGGTCATAGGGTTTTTCCACGTCTTCCGCAAACTTCAGATTAAGGGAAGCCAGGGAGATGAGGTCTATCATAGGTTCCTGAAAATCCTTTAACCTGCAGCAAATTCCATCGTTCCCGGCTGCTGTCAGTTCGGCAACCTGCCGAGACAGGATATAAAATCTATATTGAATTTCATGTCTCAGTTCTTCGGTGGGGGTGTCCTTCTCCACGTCCATCCTCACACCTCCTTTATGCCGAAATAGCAATAAAAAACCGGGTAGAGGGAAAGCATTTCTCTTTTTTGTTCGGGTGTGAGGTCTTCGGGGGGAGTTTTCAGAAGGGCAACTAGTTTTAAGTACTCGGGGTCCTCTTCTCCGTCATCCCATTCGCCCCTTTCTTCATTTTTCACAGGTTTAGGGAGGTCATTAAAAAATAATGGGTACATTTCCCGGTAAAGCTCCGGAAATCTCCGGTCCACACTAACCCCTGATGCAAGGTCGGCGGAAATCTCGGCGGCCAGTTCGGTTGCTTTTATTGTATGCTG
>CAYXKC010000151.1:0-565 GCA_964465295.1 uncultured Methanomicrobiaceae archaeon
ATAAGCTGTCCGTAATGGAGGCACATGGCAGCGGGGTCAAGTTGCAATGGCCGGTATGGTTCGATTGATGCAGTGTGCCATCCCTTTCCCTCTGTGTATTCGACGATGAAAAAGTGATCGGTAAAAATTCCTCCGAATCCTAATTGAGATTCGTCCGTCGGTTTCTGTTTCATTTTCTCCGGAGCTGCCGTCGTGATTTTAATTTCCATAAGAAAATCCATCCTCCTTGATTTGTTTCTCTCGGGTTGATATGCAGTGCAACCCGCTGTGTGTTCAAGAACCACTAATTCTATCTTCGATGTGCTGAAGTCCTATCGAAAAACCTGGTAAATCTGAAAAAAAACTTACTCACAATATCACTTAATTTCTTTAACATCAAGTTTCTGTGAATCAATAGTAACATATTCATTAAAAGTCTTTTCTGTGTTTACCTGACCCGTTCAGGAAAAAGAAATTGGCAACGTGTGGCGTTCATAAAATATGAATATCTCAAAATATTTTGAGGTCGAATCATCTCACCATCGTCTGGAATCATGGAATATTTAACCTGAGTTCCCGGAAAAAT
>CAYXKC010000151.1:575-2528 GCA_964465295.1 uncultured Methanomicrobiaceae archaeon
TGACGGTTCGTTTACATCGCACGAGAGAAGCGGCAAAGTTTACTATGAACTCTCTTAGCGCTTGTCTATGCCGGGATTAAATCAACTGATTTACTTTTTTCACCTTCAGGCTGCTTTGTGTTGCCTTCTTTTGGCTCCCTGTTTAACCTGAGTTCCCGGAAAAATGTAACGATGAAATGGGTTAACGTATTAATAACGGTATAATTATGTACGATTTCGCTTGCATTAATCCTCGTTACAATGTATGTAGTTGTAACGAGGACGAGGAGATCGTACATGGCCGCTATCGTGTATCAAACCAATAAAAAGTCCGGGGTTACCTATGCATACGAGTCGATTTCGTATTGGGATAAAGACAAACAACAGTCCCGGGCGAAACGTACATGCATAGGACGAGTGGATCCGGAGACCGGCACGGTTGTTCCAACGCGGACGAAGGGGTTGCCGGAAGCTGAAACGAAGAGAAAGCGAGGACCGGTGCCGATTACCCGGACAAGCCGTTCTTTTTACGGGGCTCCCTACCTCTTCGACCGCATTGGTGAAACAACGGGAGTGACGGATGATCTGAAAGCGTGCTTTCCCGAGAGTTATCGCCAGATACTGTCCATTGCCTATTATCTGATATTGGAGGATAGAAATCCCTTGAGTCGTTTTCCCCATTGGGCCACACTCCATCACCATCCCTATGGCGACAGCATCTCTTCGCAGAGGAGCAGTGAGATATTTGCGTCCATCACTGAAGACGCACGACAGCGATTTTTCCAACGCCAGGGAAAACGCCGAGTGGAAAAGGAGTACCTGGCGTATGACAGCACGTCTATCTCCAGTTATTCGCGATGCCTCAAACAGGTTCGTTACGGCAACAACAAAGATCATGACCCGTTGGCACAAATCAATCTCACCCTGCTTTTTGGACAGCAATCCCGATTACCTTTTTATTACCGGAAACTGGCGGGAAACATCCCTGACGTAAAAACGCTGAGAAGGCTGCTTGCTGATATGAACGCGCTGGGCTACGAAAAGATCAAGGTGGTCTTGGATCGAGGTTTCTTCAGTGCCGCCAACATCAACGACTTGTACCACCATCATATAAAGTTCCTGATCGCCGCCAAAGTATCTTTGAAGCTCGTGAAGATACATTTGGACACTGTTCGAGACACGATGCGGACATGGACACAGTATCACCCGGCGTATCAGCTTTACATGAAAACCCTGCCGGTCACCTGGAACTATGTCCAGAACCGTCCCTATAAAGGCGATACCATCACAGCAGATCGTCGGATGCATCTCCATCTGTATTATTCGCCGGATCGCGCCCTGGAGGATGAAAAAGCTTTCAACAACCGCCTGACTCAGTGGCAGGAAGAACTGGAAAGCGGTCGACGTCATCCGGATCACGAGCGGTATTATGCCACGTACTTTGACGTGAAAAGCACGCCGGTTCGCGGCACGACGGTTGTTGCCAAAGAAGATGCGCTGGAGGCGGCAAAACGCAATTACGGGTATTTTGCTCTTGTGAGTAATGACGTAAAGGACGCAGTGGCAGCCCTTGAGATATACCGGAACAAAGACCTGGTGGAAAAGGCTTTTGACAATCTAAAAGAACGACTGAACCTGCGCCGCATGGCCGTGTCATCTGAACAAAGCCTGGACGGCAAGCTTTTCGTCCAGTTCATTGCCCTCATCTTTTTATCCTACATCACGAAAAGAATGCAGGAGAATAATATGTTCAAGGATCATACACTCCAGGCGGTTCTGGATGAACTGGATATCATTGAATGCTTTGAAATGCCGGGCCGTAAACTGCAGGTAGGAGAAACAACGAAGCGACAGATTGACTTCTATACCAAACTGGGTGTTACTCCTCCCGCCTCGTTACAATAACGCGGGAATTTAGGTTTATAGGGACGGTTCTGGACATAGTTCCAGGTGACCGGCAGGGTTTTCATGTAA
>CAYXKC010000152.1:0-2416 GCA_964465295.1 uncultured Methanomicrobiaceae archaeon
AGGCTCTCTGGTCTTTATCGGGGATGTGCTTAATTCACTGGATCAAAGGAATAAAAAATATTAATTCAGCTTATTTCATTCTGCCGCCACAGTTTGGACACACCTTCTCGTCCATTCCGGCAATCCTTTTTCCGGGCATCATGCACCCGCAATCAGAGCAGATATAATGTTCATCACCCCTTCTCAGGCTGGTCCAGTCCATCCTGTTACCCTTCCTGAAACGGTTCTGCAGGATCATGCTTTCAAGTATCGGGGAGCAGTCCAGGCATTCGAGGCTGCCATCAAGCAGCATGTCGACGGCATCCTGGATTAGTCGCCCCCCAAGTTCATACTGGCGGACACCCGCACGGTGAAAGACAAGCGTCGAACCCGGGCCGAAGCGTCCTGCAATTACCGCGGATATCCCGATATTTACAGCCCAGCTGGCAGCCATGGTCCCGGCGCTCCGGGGGTAATCAGCAGACGTATTCCTGGCGCTGGTAACGGAAACAACTTCACCGCCTTCAATCCCGACTATGCAGAAAGAAGAACACCTGCCGAAATTTTCGGATATATCATCATCCAGGCTTCCATCACTTTTTCCTGCAACGATGACTTTTTCCATATTTTCCCCCCCTTCAAGGTGATATTGATCTTTGACAGGAAATAATATGAAATTTGGGATAGGTACAATTCACTTCTCTTTCAGGAAGTTCCAGACGTGGATAAATCTCTGGATTGCAGTGAAATGACCGAATATACCAAAAATGACCATCAGCCACCCGAATATCCCCAGGCCTGCAAAAGAGAAGGGGTATACGACTGCAAGAATACCTGCTGCAATAATCAGTACAAGCCTGTCGGCACGTCCCAGTATGCCGCCATAGAACCTTTTTGCACCGACTGCCTGAGCCTGGGTCCCGAGATATGACGACAGGATGACTCCGGTCAATGCAAAGACACCAACTGGCCAGGGGCAGAGCGGGCCTGCAAATATTCCACAGATTATCGCAATATCGGCATAACGATCGAGAACATGATCGAGGAAATCCCCGCGGAGAGATGCGATATTCATCTCGCGGGCAATCGATCCGTCGATGGCGTCAAAAAAAGCGTTGAGAAATACAAATATTGTCCCGAGGACGATATCCGCTTTATAAAAAAGATAGCCTGCTGCAACCGATGCAAGAAAGGCAATAACTGTGCACCTGTCGGGAGTAAACCTCAGCCGGACCATGCCACGCGCTATCGGGTTTACTATCCACGCGACATTCTTTCTGTAGCTGTCCAGAGTCATACAATCGTTCCCAGGTATTCCGACCAGTCCGTATTACCAAAACCCGCATCTCTTCTTCCGCGGATAAAATCGTCGATCTCAGCCGCAATCTCTTCAGGAGTTCTCTTTGTTGTATCTAATTCAAGAATTATATCTTCTTTATGGTTTTCAAGCGACTCGATTAGGACGGTGTCAAGCGCCTCAGCTTCTACATTCTCGCGGACCTTTTGCGGGGAGTAGCCGCGGGAGATGAGCCTTTCACCGAGAACATCAGGCCTGCACCTGAGAATTACCAGTTTGTCGCAGGTAAGGAAATGAGTGAGATGCCCCTCGATTATGCCTTCGACAGGCTCAAATTCTGCAGCCCAGAGGTCTTCGTCTATCACCACAGTATCCCTGCCGGGATCGTCACAGATGATATATCGTGAAGTGGTCTCGTTCTGGGCGACGACATTATAGTTCATCGCCCGCAAAACTTTCGAAACCGAGGACTTGCCGGTCCCGGGAACACCGGATATACAGATCATCATAGAGAATTAATTTCCTTTAAAAACATCTCGTTCTCCCACGGCTCCCCGACACTTACGCGGATATAATTATCCCCCAGTCCGGGAAAGCTTGCACATGACCTGACAATTACACCTTTTCTGGCAAGCATCTCCACAACGTCATCTCCTCTGTGAGGGGATACATCGAACATTACGAAGTTTGCACCGCCCGATACAGCAGGATACGGGGATTTTTGGATAAACCTCTCTCTCCATTCCTTAACAACAGAGAGATATTTCGCGGTATATGAATCGTTTCCCAGCGCAGATGCTGCAGCTGTCATAGATACGGCATTGAGGACAAAGGGAGTCTGTGCTCTTTCATAATACTCTTCAAACCATTGCGGGATTATACCAAAACCTACACGGAGTCCTGCAAGGCCATAGTACTTGGACATTGTCCTGCCGATTATGAGGTTATCATAATCCTCCATCAACGGAATATAATCCTCATCGCAGAAGTCGACATAGGCGTTGTCCAGGAAGAGCAGTCCGTCTATTGAACTGAGGATTTTTTCAATATCCCTGCAGGGAGTTACATTCCCGCTTGGGTTGTTGGGCGAGCAGAGAAAGACCACTTTTGCACCTGATTCCGATGCAGCCTCCGAAAGCA
>CAYXKC010000153.1:0-2378 GCA_964465295.1 uncultured Methanomicrobiaceae archaeon
AATGTCGAATATTGATTCACCTTGCCCCATACTCCGAACGACGGAATATACAGCAATATTTGGAGAACACATAATATATCCTTTGTGGTTGGAAACACCAAAGGTGAAATATAAAGACCCTAAAAATGCAAGCCGGAGAGTCCTTGTTTCAGTATTCATCGAGAAGGCGGATAAAGCCGATGGAAACGGTACCGCCAGCACACGGACTTTTCGACAAATGGTGATACTGTGTATATGTATAATCCAGGCTTATTTTCCACTCAATCCGCTCCAAAAAGAACAATACCCAAATGCGCTATCGATATGGCCCTGGAACCAATAAAAAAGGCAGGAAATAAGATTTTTTAATGATGTAAGGCATGAGAAAAAATTACACGATCAATATCCCCCACGAAAGCCGCCACCAGCGACACTTCACCCGGCCTGATTCGTCAGATTAATTAATACTTAGATCAAAAATGTAATGGCACAATTAAACCAGTCCGGTAGTGTAGCGGTCAATCATGTGAGACTCTGGATCTTGCGACAGCAGTTCGAATCTGCTCCGGACTATCCTTCTTTTGAAGCTTATTAAAACAATATAAACGACTATAACGATCATCCATATTTTCTGGAAGACAATGCCTGCCATTATTCCTGTAAAAGATCAAAAGATCCCATAAAATATCCCGGCCCGCCAAAAGGCAACCGGAACCCCAACTTCTTTATTCTTCACCCGTTCCAGGATAATTCCAAAAAAAAACAGGCCGTATTTTGAATGATTCCAGAATACTCTCTAAATACAGGAGATAGATCACAAAAACCCGGGATTCCGATAAATTCAGCTATCAAAAGGAATGAAAAGAGTGGCCGGAGAGATTATGCACCCCATAAACCTCCCGGCGGTTTATATCTTCCTGCAGACCAGACATGCATGGTCTTTATGATAAGGCTTAAGCCAGCACGTAAATTCAATTTCAAGCCCCGAGGATTCCAGGATTCCCTTCGATTCCTCAAAGACGCTCTCCGGAGTTTCACACACATCGACACTCCTCGTCTTCAGCATTAGAACCAAAAGACCTCCTGTTTTGAGGAAAGGAAGTGCGGACAATGCGATCGCGGCCTGGTTCGGCTGGGCGACATCCTGGTATATCATGTCAACCCCTGTGACAAACGCCGCATATTCAGCCGGTCTTGTCGCATCCGCCATTATGGGGACTATGTTCTTTCTCCTCTCCGAGACCTCGATTAAGTCCTGCATAGGCCTCGGTGCGAACTCAACTGCATATACCGTCCGCACGTAATCCGCAAAATGCGAGACGGTCGTTCCGTTTGCAGCACCGAGATAGAGTACATCCCATCCGCTTTCAAGATCGATCTCCCCGTTTATCCTGGCGAGAGCGGCGAATTTGCTCCTGTAAGGGTCCCAGACACGGTAACCTTTGAGCATCTTTTCACCATAGACTCCGCCTTTTCCTTCGGAGACTATGACATTGCCTATCCGTATCATTCCCCTTCACCCCCTGTAAATACCGAATCTATCCTTTCCTGGGCCTTCTGGAGGAAAACAGGATCCGCCTCTCCCCTGAAATAATCGATTCTTGCGGCGATCCCGAGCTTTCCTGCAACAACCCTTGCAACCTTTCCACGGACCGCTTTATCGGCATTATGCACACGCCTGTGCTGGAAGATGATGCCGTGCTTCGGAGACGGCGTTCCCCCTTTCAGGTGGGTGAATAAGGCGCTCTCGGCCCCTGTAACCTGTATCGCGGATGCCGGAAGGAAGGCCAGCTCCCTGAGACCGCCTGCAGAGGAGATGAGCCGTGCCGCAACGAGCCCGCCGACGACCCCGCTGCAGTTGGGTGCAACCTCTTCGGCTCTTTTGGATATCTCCTTCATCAGCCGGGTTCTCCTGTCTGCAAGCGAGTCGATCTCGGCGGCAATCGCTGAGAGCCCGGAACGCTTCTGCCGCCTCATCATCCCGATGACCTTCTTCTGGTTCATATTCCTGTATTTCCTCGAAAAGTCAGGGTTCTGAACAATATACCACTCCATCCCCCTCTCGACGAGGAGGTTTATTACGTGATCGAGTTCGTTGAGCATCCTGACCATCTGTATAAGCTCGAGATCCCCGGCACTATAATGGGTCGCTATCTTCTCACGGGCAAGAGCGATGCAGACCTTCCTGAGTACACCGATATACTCCTCACGGGTAGAGATCCCGCTGCATTCAACGGCCTTCTCCTGCGACAGCGGCACGTAAGACCTCATATCAGGCTCAAGTGAGCGGCATCTTTCGACCAGTTCTTCATGGCCACTCCTAAATGGCCTGCATTCTCCGTTATCTTCTATATCCCCGAACCAGTATCTCTGCATGACAATACATTAATCGATAAATA
>CAYXKC010000154.1:0-2105 GCA_964465295.1 uncultured Methanomicrobiaceae archaeon
TACTGCGATAAAAGACCCGATACAAACGGGAGAAAAGTCATTCCGCCGTATGCAGCCGTATTGAAAAGCCCCACTATAACCCCCTGCCTGTACCCGGTCCCGGCAAGAAAATCGGTCTGTCCGACGAATATGAACCCGGCAACAAAGCCTGTAAGGACGAAGACGGACAATACCGCAGCAAACCCGAAAGAAGGTGCGAAGTAGGCGAGAAATACCGAGAATGCCATAAAGACGGCACCAATCCTGACCCCCGGAACGGGATGAAAAGTAATCCTTGATGCAATCAGCGAGGATATTATCGTTGTTACGTTCATGATCCCGATCATCAGGCTGAGAACCACCGGGCTCTCGTCCGTGAACCCGGGATAGAGAGATGTAAGAACCCCCGTAGACCCCACGAGAATTATCGTTGACAGGTACAGCCACCTGTAATCGAGGATTATTCTCATAGTCTCCGCTTTCGCACGGATAATGGGGACGGTCTCTTTTGCTGAGATATTCAGGAGAAGCGGGATTACCGAAAACGCGGTGAAGAGGATAATTCCTCCCCTCTCACCCGCATAAAGCTCGAGAAAACCGGTCGCAACGAGTCCTACAACCAGCCCCAGGTTGAGGCAGGCATAAAAATACCCTGTAAGATGCTTATGATCCTTCTGCTCGTTTACCCATGACAGTGCAGCAGAGATAAACATCCCGCCTCCGATACCCTCGATGAACCTGAAGAAAATTACCTCGTATGCACCGGGCAGGATCACGATTGACAACCCGGAAAGAAGCGTAAGAATCAGGCCGGCTCTTATTAGGAGAACCTTCCCGATCCTGTCGGATAAAAGACCTGCAGGATAGACAGTAAGAAAAGCACCGAGAAAATAAGCGGAAAATATTGCCCCCTGGATTGCAGGGAGTTCCTTTGCAAATAAGGGCAATACGGGAACAACCGCATTTGAAAGCGCCATTACGACGAATACGCCGAGAATTATTGACAGGCGCTCTCTCATATGCAGTTCACCGTTTACCTAAACCATCCTGTATGTTTCCAGGTTCTTGGGGGCATGCGTTTCGATCCTGAAACGCTTGTATATTGATGATGCGAGATCGATAGCGTTCTTCTCATCCCCGTGAATGGTGAAGACCTTCTCGGGCCTCGGATTTAAGTGGTTGATATACGCCATAAGCTGCCGCCGGTCCGAATGGCCGGAGAAACCGTCGATCGTCTGTATCTCAAGGTTGATAACGATACTCCCACGTCTCCCCATGGGAATCTCTTTCCAGCCTTTCTGTATCCTGCGCCCCATCGTCCCGTCCGCCTGGTAACCGACAAAGATAAGCATGTTCTTCTCGTCGCCTGCAAGACCGTTGAGATACTCCATCACAGGTCCGCCGTTAAGCATACCGCTTGTCGTGATGATGATCGAAGGGTCGCCGGAGATTACATTCTCCCTGATAGCAGGCGAATCCACCTGGACGAAGCAGTCCGAGAGGAACGGGTTCATGCCTTCCTGGAATATCTGTTTCCTCAGGTCGGGATTGAGATATTCGGGATATGTGGTGTGGATGGCGGTTGCCTCCTTGATCATTCCGTCGAGATATACCTTCACCCGCGGAATCTTTCCAAGCCTCATTCCCTCTTCCAGCGTCAGCATTACCTCCTGTGAACGCCCGACTGCAAAAGCCGGAATGATTACCTTTCCGCCGCGGTTTATCGTGGCATTGACAGCCTCGTAGAGCTTCTCCTCGGCATCCTTCGTGGAAGGCTGGAAATCGTTTGATCCCCCATAGGTGCTCTCGACGAAGATCGTCTCGAGCCTCGGGAACTGTGATGTAGCAGGGCCGAAGAGACGCGTCTTCCCGTAATTGAAGTCGCCTGTAAATGCAATATTGTACAGCCCGTCTCCCACATGGAAATGAGCGATGGCGGAACCGAGAATATGTCCTGCATTGTGATAAGTCAGCTTTATATCCGGGGCAATATCAGTAACGCTGCCGTAATTCAGGACAATGGATCTCTTGAGATATTCCTGCACTTCCTTTGAAGTATACGGCGCCTGGTTTGACTCGTTGGAGACGACCTCAAGATAGTCGAGCTGAAGCATGACCGCAAGATC
>CAYXKC010000155.1:0-1968 GCA_964465295.1 uncultured Methanomicrobiaceae archaeon
ACTTCCATGAAACAGCGCCTGAAACATTCGTTTCATTCACTTTTTAAAACAAATGGACTTTTAATTCCCTTTTTCACCCGCTTCTTCGGAGCCGGGGCCTTCCGGGAACCAGACTGTTCTCTGGGGGAACGGAATCTGGATGCCTTCCTCTTCAAGTGCGGTCTTGATCTTCCATAACAGCTCTGTCTTCACATCCCACCATTCAGATGAAGGAGACCAGATCCTGACACTCAGGATAACCCCGTTGTCGCCGAGTTCATCTACGAAGATCGACGGAGACGGGCTTTTAAGTGCAAACGGGTGTTTACTGATCACACCCCATATTATCTCTATCGCACGATCTGCATCATCTTCGTACCTGATCCCTATCGAATATTCAAATCTTCTGACAACATGGGCGACATAGTTCGTGATATTCGAAGTAAAGAGTGTTTCATTGGGTATTCTTGTATAAATCCCGTCATATGTCTTGATAATTGTAGACAGGATCCTGATATCCTCGACCGTTCCGAGCGTATCCCCGACCCCGATATTATCCCCGATTCTAATGGGCTGCTCGAAGAATATTATCAGCCCGGAGAAGAAATTGGCGATAACGGTCTGGCCTGCAAGACCGAGAATAATACTCAGGAAACCTCCTGCAATAAGGATCCCGGAGAGATCTATCTGGAGGTGGGGCAGGGCGACAAGGAATCCTCCAAGCACGATTGTGAAATAGATGATCTTGGAGGTCATCTCCCGCTCGTTAACCGGCATCTTACCATATAGACTCTTTTTGATCCTGCGGGAGAGAAGGGAGGCAATAATGAATGAGAACAACAGAATCAGGCCGAAATAGAGAAAATCTATGGCATGAAGCTCGTTTGTCCCGACCGGCATATTAAGGGTGCTGTTGACTATCTCCACAAACATCAGTATCCCCAGCCCATCCTGTAAAACTTCCCAACCATGGGGATGTCCCTGCCATAATAGAGCTCGATAATCCCCTCGGTCCCCTCGATTATCGGGACGTTGAGGAATCTGGTCTCCGCCTCATCCTTGGGAAGCAGTTTCATCTCTGCCGACATTGTGGCATACCAGTCGTTGTAGAAGATCTTCATCCCGTAGCTGTCGAAGACGGCCTTTGAAACCTCGACAATCTTTCTCTCCGGGTTGATTATCTTAAGGGAGATTACCCCTTCTCTAAGATTGTCCGTCTCGGGAAGATTCCTGTAGATATCGCTTTTATGCCACCTGACGATCTCCCCGGCCCTGGGGGATCCGTATAATGAATACTTCCCGGGAACCTGTGAGAATATATCGATCAGCGATGCGCTTTTCCCGGTCTTCAAAAAAACACCTATCTCTATCGGATATGTCAGGTATATGAGATCCTCGGATTCAGGCGACATTACAAACGTTTCAAATTCGATCTCTAAGAACCGTGTGATATTTTTTGGAAGATTTACCGGTTCGACAGGGTTTATTATGAGTTCGCCGCCGGGTGATGAGATTATAATTTCACGCGTCTCGTCGCCGCAAACCCTCCGGTATACAAGCAGCCCGTCTTCTTCGGTTACCTCAATCGATATCGATTCCTCTTCTATTGAGCATGGATAACGATATGTCCCATACATTCAGTGACAATATCATCTCCCGGATATTAAAATATTTGGAGTTTTCAGGGGTTTATTGGGTCATTTGAAGAAATTTATATCAAGCCTTAAGGGTTTTGGAAGTTAGTGCCCCGCGGCAGGCAGCATGAGAAACCCGTTTCTCACCTTCGCTCAATCACGGACTGCAGAGGATGGACAAAATTACCCGCGTAGCTCAGTACTTCTTAAAATAAACTATACCTTACAGTATTCATTAAAATTTCAGAAGAACAGTCCCTTTCGGTAATTGCAGCGCAGGATGGGCTCGAAAACTTCGTTTTCTCGTCCTCACATACGTTCGGATTCCCGAGAACCCGCGTAGCTCAGTACTTCT
>CAYXKC010000156.1:0-1897 GCA_964465295.1 uncultured Methanomicrobiaceae archaeon
CAGGGACGGGATCTGCGTGCTTACGATCCGCTCGGATATCCGGATCCGGTAATCTGATCCGCTGTTCAGAAAAGCTGTTCAGAAAACCAGATCCCCGATTATTCCACGGTCACGCGATGTGTCCCAAACACCGGTTCCGTTCTGCATTGGAGTTATAATTATGTCTTCATATCCTGAATCAAGGAAGAATATCGCCTCATCGATTGTGATCATCTTAGGAGATCCGTCTATTATATAACTTGTTTCGAATGTAGCAGGAACAGAGAAATTTATCGCTACATATGTGCCGTTGTGTTTCATTGCATTCAGATCTGCCCGTGAAAAACCGGTCTTAATCTGGGCGTTGATGCAGTGTATCTGTTCGAGGCACTCTGCTTTTATGGCAGGATACTTCGGCTCCTCAGCATATAGCAGGACTCTCATGCCTTCCTTATGGTGAATATCTATGAAGGTAGTGTTCTCCCTGACAATAATTACAGGCTGATGATTCTGATTCTCCGGATTTTGCGGTATTGCCTTATCGTGATCCTTCGGGACTGTATCAGCCATTATAAATGTAATTAAAAATGCAGCGAA
Organism: uncultured Methanomicrobiaceae archaeon; assembly: GCA_964465295.1. Classification (GTDB taxonomy): domain Archaea; phylum Halobacteriota; class Methanomicrobia; order Methanomicrobiales; family Methanomicrobiaceae; genus Methanolacinia. The sequence goes on from CAYXKC010000156.1 coordinate 577, forward strand.
GATCGTCAGTGCAATCGCGACGCCAATAATGTAATGTTGATTCTTTTTCATAAATTACTCCAAAAAAAGAATGGAGATCAGGCAGTTGCATCTACCATAAGCGGGAAGGATTCGGGATCATATTTCGTAACTGTATAGAAGATCCATACCGGCTTTAAGAATGGTTCACTATCCTGCGTCCATACATTGTACAGCTTGTAACCCGGAACGATTCTGGTGATTTTACTTCCTTCCGGAAGGCTGCCCTGATATCTGTCGATGGTTTCAGAGTTCATGAGTTTTTCATATGCACTTTCAGCTGAGATAACGTTCACTTCCTCCGTTAGTTCATATTCCGGCCATGCTTTCATGATGTCAATAATCTCGCCCTCTTCTCCGAGGTTCATGTTGATCGAAGCACCAATAACCGGATATTCATTGAGAACCTGGATATACCTTACCTGTGTTCCGATTGGGTGCTGTTCTTCGACCGATTCAGTTGTAAGGTTGTATTTATTCAGGTATCGTGGAACCGCATCAACAAGTTGCGCATCCTCCGGCAGCCCTCCGTATTTCTCAAGGGCCTTTTCTGCAAGAGCGGGTGCTTCTGCTGCAGAGGGAATTCTGTTTTTGATCGTGAAGGCCTTTGTTTCATCTCCATCCCGGACCAGATCAATCGACCTGATTTTATAGACGGCCATAACCCCGGGAGAGTCGGGAAGCACCGTATCAAGAACCAGTGAATCAAACTGCCCCTGCATCACGGGAAACACTGTATCTTTCTGTGAGTCTGCCTGTGGATTCACCTGATAAGGCAGAAGTCCGGTAAAGACTGCTCCAAGAAGAAGGGCGGATGCCAGCAGTAAACCCGTGATCATCCATTTGGGTTTGGTTTTTATCATTTTCATGTCCTCCATTCTGAATAATATATCGTATCATCGTCCAGAAATTCACTTCCTGATACAGATCCCTGTCCCGGGGTTTTGTGTGAAACTTTGGCCCTGCGGCCCGGTCCTTTACTGACCTTTTCATTGGAATTTTTCTAAAGGGTTTGACCGTAAGAAGACTCTTCGGTTGCCCCCGCGTGAGAATAGATCAGATGTTATCATAACTTTTTCTACCCCAATCCTCTACACGTTGGAGATATTTGTCACATGTTTTTTCTGTTTGAAAATCCGAAAAACGATATCATTTCCACGGTTTTATGAACAAGCGAATCCATTTCCGAATATTTCGTCTGCGCCTTTGATCTATCCTCATCGCAGGAAAAATATGCTGAAACAGGAACAGAACCAATAGGCAAATTATATTGTCTGAATAATTCAAACTATTAGTGAATTGT
>CAYXKC010000157.1:0-1894 GCA_964465295.1 uncultured Methanomicrobiaceae archaeon
CAGAGGATTACGAACCCGAAGTGCGAGTGTCAGCAAATCATTCTCTGGGAAAGGCCTCGATATTCAAGGCGACCGAGGCCAAGGGTGAAGAGGACTTCAGACAAGAACTAGAAAAAGCACTGGAATATTTTGAGAGATCAGCGGCAGAAGCACAGCATTTTAACCCTGCCAAATTCTGCCTCCCCTTCTATCGATCATTTTACGTTCTTACCTTCAAGAATGGGGTCTCTGAAGCAGAGGTACAGAAATCGCTGGCAGAGGCAAAAAGTGCATCAGAAGGATCGAAGAGCAAAGAAGATCTTTTGGAGGCTGTGGAAAATCTCTCAAATGCCCTGAAAGAAACCCAAAGTCTGCGGGAAAGGGGGTTTAAAGCTGCAAAATGCGATCTCAATTCCTACAGACGATACTGCGACCGTGCCGCAGAGCTTCTGGATGAAACTGAAGATAATGCACCAGGCGCAACGAGGATGATCAAAAGGGGGCTGCCGATAATCGACCAGCGGATAAAGGACCTGCTTAAAGATATCAGAGACAAATCAGAAAAGATCTGTAAAACTGGCGGTCCTCTAGAGGCGGAATTGGGTTGCAGAATACAAAAACATACTACATCCGCCCTAGAGACCTATAATCCAATAGAAATTCAGAAAGAAATAGATTACATTCTCAGACGAATCGGCTTATGGAGTGATTCGATTCCGGATGAAGATAAGAAGGGATATATAAAAGACAATATTGAAGATGCTGCGAATGAAGACGACATAAAGAGGCGCCTTTCAGTAATCCGTATTTTGTTAGAGGATATAATGAGCGGAAAAGACACGTCAAAATATATGATCAAGAATTCAACGGTGCAAATCGCTGAGGGGGAAGGTAACGATCAGGAAATGAACGTATCATCTAACCCCAATAAGGAAAATCACCAAAATATCGGAGAAAGGAAAAAATACGAAGATCCATGGTACAAGGACCGAAATTACTTAATCGCCGTAGTTGGTGTTTTAATCGCAGCAATGGTTTTTTTAGTATCGATACTATAAACAATATTTCATTCTTTCTCGCTTCCTTGGAGGAGGCGGAGAAGGTGAGAGCGGTCTTTGGCCCTTGAGCAGGATGCAAGAATTGGCCGCCTTCAATTTCCACCACCCCGAAACAATCCCTTCCCCAAGATTTTTCGTACCACCTCAGTAGTGCACCAACGTCCCGTCGATCTTCGCCTTCCGGACCGCGTACCTGAAGGCAAGCAGGCTCGCAGGCAAAAGGAGCGCCGAGAAGAGCACGAGCGTTAACATATCTGGTGCGAGATCCTGCAGCGAGTACCCCTGGAGGAGGGCGTGCCTCATACCGTTCAGCGAGTAAGTCATCGGCAATAGGTGAGATACCGTCTGCAGCCAGGATGGGAGGACCCCGATCGGGAAGAAGACGCCCCCAAAAAGCTCTGAAGTGCTCATGAAGAGCATGTTTATCGGGTCGCCCCTCTTGAAGATCATGATGAAACTTGCAGAAAGGATCCCGATGCTGCCAAAGCATATTATCGTCAAGACGAGGATGATCAGCGCCCCAAAGACGTTTGCGCCCACCAGGTTCACGCCGAGAAATACCCCGATAACGAGGTAGAGAAGAACCCTGAAAGATGCGAAGATGAAGTTCCAGAGGGTCGAGAGGGTTATGATCGTAGAGGTGTTGGTGGGGGTAACGAGCATCGCTTCGAGCGTTCCCATCATCTGCTCGTCCCTGACGCTCTCGGAAAATCCCCTCAGGGAAATCATCAGATACGCCGAAAATGCAATCCCGATCAATACGAACGAGAAGTAGTCTCCTCCGTAAGGCTCAAGGTACTTTTGCCCCGCCGTCCCGATCAGCTTTGCGACGAAGTAGTAGGTCAGGATGTTGAAGA
>CAYXKC010000158.1:0-1865 GCA_964465295.1 uncultured Methanomicrobiaceae archaeon
TTATTAAGGGAGGGGGAAGGTTCCCCCTCCCTGTGCCCCTCCCCCTCATGGCGATTGGTCGCCTTCGGGATGGGCAAGCATCCCTCAGGCTCCTTTTTTTCTCTTTCATTTTCCGTTTGATTTTTTCTTTTATTCTGTTTCTCTCTCGGTCGAGGTTACCCGAAAGGGCAGCATTATCGCAGGTGCAAAGCCCTGTGGTCAGGGCATGTTCATGAAGCGAACTTGCATAAGGGCGTTGTCATTAAAAAGGAAATTATGTGGTGTATTTACCTTTCAAGCTTAAAAGTGAAAGGCTCCGAGAGGACAAGATCATGAGCTCTGTATGTCTCGTTGTTGATCGGACCATCTCTTTGGAAGAATTTGACTGTCATCGACCTCTCGGTTATATCCGTTACAACAGTCCACAGCAGACGATCCGTTTGATTTTCTCCTTCCAGTAATTCTTCCGGACTGAGATCGGCATTTGCTTCAACCATTTTCATTGCTTTCCAGGCATCGTTCGTAGTAAAAGCCCCCTCATAATCCAGGATATAATTGTGAAGCTTTGCACTTCTTAGGTAATCGTCGTGTATATCATTAGGATTTTCAGGCGGATATTGACTGAAATCGGGCCGGAGATATACGGCATAATTTGTAAGCGGGACTGCAGTATCCTGGTAATCCGTAAAGATCAATTCATGGGATTCATTGTTGTATTCTGCAATTGTTGCAGCTCCCGAATCATCACAGATAAGGAAGTGCATGCCCATGAATGGCATTGTAATCTGAGATTTGGCTAACCATTGTTTTGCCTCCTCCACATTGGCACAATGCTCAAGGATCGATCCGAGCACCTGCATGTAATTCAGTCTGGTACTGGTGAATCCGGCAATGTCGGAGAAAGGATCGGTATATGTGTCGCCGTCTTGTAGTGATGACACATAAAGCCCCTTTTCATTTAATCCGTCGACAACCCCTGTAAGAAGATCCATAGTACCTAATACAAGGGTGGCATATCCTTCATCAGGATATATCTCTACGACGTGGATGAGTGTTCCTATTTTTTCTGCAAGAAGTTCATCGGATTTTTCGTCATTGATATCCGTATTATTCGTGAACAGACCAAGATCTGTGACATCCGTTAATATGTCGTGGTCAGGATTATAGTACCAGTCCAGATTCCTGCCTGCAATCGCGTGACCGTCTTCCGTGCTAACAGGAGGGAAGTATATGGCCGAGCAGAGCGGAATACCTGCAACATATAACGGGAAACTGGCATCGTAACTATAATTATCTTCGCTTAGCTGATATGCCCGTTTCACTCCCTGTACCCGCTCATAAAAAATTTTGTCATAACTTTTTATGTACTGCTCTTTTTCTTCTCCGTATTCTGGATCATCGAAAGGCAGGAGGATTGAATTGAATTCTTCGATACCTACTTTTCCAAGTCCATATCCAATTTCCTCATTGGTCCCTCCCCTTACAACAACATGGATTACCTTTACATATGCCCCGTTTTCATGATTCTGGAGGACTTCCGTTGTTGTTTGCGGACCCGTATCATATGCACCATACACAATGGCAGAACCCAAGCCAAGGAGAATGATGATGAAAATCAACGTAACAATTAACAGAGGTCCAGTTTGCTTCATACAAAAGAATATACGGGTGTTTTGTAATAATCGTGTTGAAATGGAATATCAGCAGAGTGCTTTTTCGAGCCTGAGAATAGTAGAAATCAGTATCTCTGTAAAAGGGATGGGGTTATTATTCAGATAATAAAAATCAAAGCATCCCGATGAAATTTTCGAGGATCTTCAGACCCGTCTCCCCGCTTTTTTCAGGGTGGAACTGTGTTCCCCAGGCGTTTTTATTCCTGACCGAAG
>CAYXKC010000159.1:0-1819 GCA_964465295.1 uncultured Methanomicrobiaceae archaeon
GCATTCACCCGCTTGATGCATGTACTGCGAAAAACGGACGTCTAATATCATTTGAAAGCAGTCCCGTCGAACTGCTAATCCAAAACGGAATAATCCCCGTTCTTCACGGGGATGTCGTTATGGATGTCGGGCAGGGAGCCTGTATCGTCTCGGGCGATCAGCTTATCAGTTACCTTGCAGGGAAGATAGCAGTTGACAGAATAGGGCTTGCCACAGATGTGGCCGGGGTTTTTGACCGGGACGGAGAGGTTATCCGTCACATAAACCGGGATAACGCCGGCGAAATTGAGATCCGGGGATCGGGAAGTACTGACGTTACCGGAGGCATGAAGGGAAAGATCGACGAACTTCTCCTGCTTGCCGGAGCCGGTATAGAATCCGAACTTTTCCATGTATCCCGTATCAGTGATTTCCTTGACGGGCGCGACAACGGCGGCACACGGGTGTCGCCTTAACCGGGAATAGAAAAGACCGTACCATGAGATAGCCCCTGTATTCCGGGGTTTAAGGGCGGCAGGATCAATTGCATATCATGCAGCCGCCGGATCGGCGGAGATAATCGGAAGAAAGAGATGGATATAGAAAAAGACAAATCGGAGTACACGTCTTCAAGAAAACTGGAGCACTTAAGGATATGCTGCAACGAGAATATAGAAGCCGGAGATGCCGGTTTTGACGATGTCAGGCTTGTACATAATTCACTTCCCGAGTGCAGTATGGACGAAATCGATCTTTGCGCAAGGTTTCTCGGGCATAAATTTGACTTTCCCCTCTTTATCTCTGCAATGACCGGCGGCCATCCGGATACGACTGAGGTAAACCGCAGGCTCGGTGAAGCTGCAGAGCATTTCAATATCGGAATGGGTGTGGGATCACAGAGGGCGGCACTTGAAAACCCTGATCTCGAGGGCAGTTTTACAGCTGTCCGCGAGTCTGCACCGCATGCATTTCTATGCGGAAATCTCGGTGCGGTACAGCTCAGGGAAAATGGTCCGGAATGGGCCGATCGTGCCGTAGAGATGATAGACGCCCATGCACTCTGCATCCATTTAAATCCACTCCAGGAGGCGGTCCAGCCGGAGGGCGACCACGATGCCTCCGGGTGCCTGGAAGCGATCTCTGAACTTTGCAACTCCTCAAAATATCCTGTTGTCGTAAAGGAGACCGGGGCAGGCATATCTGCAGAGTCTGCAGCGATGCTGTGGTCTGCCGGAGCCTCTGCAATAGATACGGGCGGATTCGGGGGAACCTCATGGGCGGCTGTCGAGGCTCTTCGCGGAAGGGACGAGTCATTGAGACAGCTTGGCAGGGACTTCTCCGCCTGGGGCATTCCGACTGTTGTCTCGATTCATGAAGTATGCGGTGAGGGAAGGCCTGTAATTGCATCAGGCGGCCTGAGATCGGGAATCGATATTGCAAAGGGTATGGCACTTGGCGCATCTCTTGGCGGAATGGCACTCCCATTGCTGAATCCGGCTATGGAGAGTACCGGGGCCCTCTTTGAAAAGATAAACCAGATCAAAGAGGAGCTTCGGATTGCGATGTACCTGACCGGGGCTGAAAACTGTGCCGCATTAACCAAAAAAAGAGTCTATATTACCGGAAAGACTGGTGAAATGATAAAAAACTGATAATTTTAGGAGAAACAGAAAAATGGATATAGAAATAATAGCCGTCGGCGGTTATAACGAAGTTGGAAGGAACATGACCGCCGTCCGCGTAGGAAAGGAGATTGTAATCTTCGATATGGGGCTTCGCCTCGACCAGATTATGATCCACGAGGACGCGGAAGTGGAGAATATGCACTCCCTCGACCTTA
>CAYXKC010000160.1:0-1799 GCA_964465295.1 uncultured Methanomicrobiaceae archaeon
TATGAGGATGAGCAGCCTGCTCGGCAAAAGACACAAGGAAGACCCCAAAGACGCACAGATGGTAAGCCATAAATACCTGATCCGAGGCGGATACATACGTCAGCTGTCCGCAGGGACATACTCTTTCCTGCCGCTGGGGCAGCGCGTAAAAGACAAAGTGGAAAACATCATACGCGGATACATGGATGCCGCGGGCGGCCAGGAAGTCTCAATGCCGGTCGTACATCCCGCAGAACTCTGGAAGGAGACCGGCAGATACGACCTCATCGACGCATCGCTGCTAAGATTTGTTGACAGGGCCGGAAAAGAGAACGTCCTGGCGATGACGCATGAGGAAGCCGCTGTGCACCTGGTGCGGAATGATATATCTTCCTACAGACAGCTTCCTTTTATGATCTATCAGATACAGACCAAGTTCCGGGATGAAGCCAGAAGCCGCGGAGGGCTGATACGAGTCAGGGAATTCACCATGAAAGACGCATATTCCTTCCACGCGGATGAAAAAGACCTCGAAGGCTTTTATTCCGTGATGTATGAGGCCTATGAGAAGATATTCAAAAAAACGGGGCTGAAAAACTTTATATCAGTGAGATCAGATTCCGGCATAATGGGCGGCGGAGTCTCGCATGAATTCATGGCGCTAAACGAGATGGGTGAAGACACACTCATATTATGTGACACATGCGGATACAAGGCGAACAAGGAAATAGCTCAGTGCGCCATGGGGCATTTGAATAAAGGGACATGCGACGACCTTGCCCGTGTACATACTCCCGGCAAAAAAACGATAGAAGAGGTGGCTGCATTTCTGAATGTTTCAGCGGCGGAATCGGCAAAATCGGTCTTTTATACTTTCAACGGCAACCTTATACTCGTACTGATACGCGGCGACAAGGATGTCAATGAGACTAAACTTCGCAATTATCTGGGGATAGGGGAACTGAAGCCTGCCGACGACGGGGATATTGTCTCCGCAGGTTCGGTCCCGGGTTATGCATCGCCGGTCGGGATGAACCCGGATGACGTCCGCATTATAGTGGATCAATCAATCGACGGGAACGGCTGTTATGTCTGCGGCGCAAATGAAAATGAGTATCATCTCACAGGTTTTTGCCCTTCCCGGGAGATGAAAACAGATTTTGAGACAGCCGACCTCTACACCGTTGAAAACGGCGACCTCTGCCCTCAATGCGGAAAACCGCTTAGTGTGACCCGGGGCATAGAGATCGGTAATATTTTCCAGCTCGGCACAAAATATTCGGCGCCTATGAACGCCGCATATCTCGATGAGACAGGGCGCGCAAGGGATTTGATAATGGCTTCATACGGCATAGGAGTCGGACGTCTGATATCTACCATAATTGAGGATAATCATGATGCTTACGGCCCGATATGGCCTATCAAGGTCTCACCGTATGAAGTACATCTGAACGCATTGAGGATCAAGGATGAGAGTGTTAAAAAGACCGCTGAACAGCTGTACGAAGAGCTGTCCTCACGGGGCATAGAGGTACTGTTCGACGACCGCAACGAAAGCCCCGGTTCTCAGTTCAGCGAGGCGGATCTTATCGGCATACCGCTTAGGGTCGTGATCTCAAAGAAGAATATCGATAACGGCGTCGCCGAATTCAAACACAGGGGCGGGGAGAATTCATACATGATCCCTCTCGGTGAATGCGTAGAATTCATCGCGGGCAAAATAAGCGATGAATACAAAAAATATCAGGACTGATATTTCGAGTTGACCTTTTCCAATATATTCAGCAGGAGTCTCCGCGGAAGGATTTTCCCCGCGGAGA
>CAYXKC010000161.1:0-1791 GCA_964465295.1 uncultured Methanomicrobiaceae archaeon
AAAAAGGTGAAAAAAATGGAGTACATCTACGCAGCACTTATTCTGCACAACGCAGGAAAGGAAATTAATGAAGAGGCTGTCTCAGCAGTTCTGGCAGCCGCAGGTATAGCAGTCGACGACAGCAGGGTAAAGGCCCTCATTGCAGCTCTTGACGGTGTAGACATCGCAGAGGCAATCGAGAAATCGGCAGTGGCAGCAGTTGCAGCAGCACCTGTAGCAGCCGCAGCGGCACCCGCAGAGGCTGCACCTGCAGAGGAAGCAGCCGAGGAAGAAGAGGCAGCTGACGAGGAAGGCGGAATGGCCGGACTCGGAGCACTCTTCGGCTAAATCTTTTTTTCTTTTCAAAGAATTTCGTTATCTAATCAAATCTCCACGGAGAGCTTTTGGCTTTGATCTTTTTTCTTCGTTAAAGACGGCATTCGCCAGGCAGCATACGCCGGTTGCCGGCATCCCGATAAGCCAGTATAAATAAACCAGCCCGAGCATGGGATAGAAGCCGCCGTAGAAGAGGAATATGATTGTAAGGACTGAATATGAACTGATAAATGCCCCCAGCCAGATCGATACACGGCGGACCCGGTTTTCACCCGGTATAAAGATAAAGATCGCGACTGAGCAGGGTGCAAGGAGTAAAAGAGTGGTCGCCCAAATCTCTCCGGTCAGACCGGAAGGAAACGCCTCCAGTATAAAGAGACCATATAATCCACAGGCAATTACGGCAGCAAGGTCCAATAACAAGGGGAATACAAAAAAGCGCCCGGTCGTTTTGGGAACTGTCCGTTGCAAAAGGAGGAAGGCACCAGCAAACGAGACTGCACCGGCCGGAACCAGTATTATCGCCCACAGTGATGAGCCGCTGGACGGAAATATCAGGAGCAGGGCTAAAAATACCGGAAACCAGAAAAAAACTACCGAGATTAAAGCCAGTCCTCGTTTCATAAAGATGTCTATCATGATCATCTTGTCTCTATTTGTTCACGGGGAGGTGTTATTGCCACTGTTCCCATGGGTTTAATATCCGCTCCTTTTGGAGTATGGAACACAAATGTTTCTTTTTGAATCTCGTCGTTTATGACAACATCCGAATAATCCGCACTAAGAATAATTTTACCACTTTTACTGAAAGACTCCGCCTTTTTTATAATCCAGGTATCTTTCTCTATCCAGAGACGAACGGAATAGATTGGATAAGAAACTGGATACGGTGCATCTGTAACGGGAGTTAAATCAGTATATTCAATGATATAGAAAATATCTCCATTCTCAGAACTAGTTCCGTTCGATATCCATTCGTAATCGGTCAACATGCCAATAATCAATTCGAGATAGTCTATTGCAACTGCCGAATATTCTTCAGGAAAAGTAAAATTTTCATATTCGGCAGAAATCCAGAGGGCTTCATTGGTAGCATTCACATAATGCCATTTTATATCGCCGTCAAATACAACGATGTCTCCATTCTTCTCAGAAGGGGATAAATATTCAATCCTGTATTTTGGGGGCTGATAAAAAACCTGTTCGTTTATCTCGCCAAATTCATTCTTCAACGTCACCATTGCGTTAAAATTTAGAAGAGGCTCATAGATTTCAAGAACCTGTTCAGTAATCAAAGGTGCGGAAAGCGATGTCTCCTCCGGGGACTGAAGAGATCCAAAATACTGCTTATCACTGCAACCTGAAGTGAAAATTAATGTTAGAATGATTATATATGCAATCCATTTGAGTGTCATTATTGGCCCCTTAAAAAAATGAGATTTATCGATAGATACCTTTACAATGTACTATCATTCT
>CAYXKC010000162.1:0-1781 GCA_964465295.1 uncultured Methanomicrobiaceae archaeon
AAACATAAGCAGGTCAGAGATCTTTATCAAAAAGCAGTCAATCCGAGTTTATTCGGGGTTCCCCGAGATGTTTTAATATTGACTTTGAATAACTAGTGTCCATCCGGAAACAATAACTTTTTAGAATAATTGGAGAATGTGGCATTTTTTGCTTGCTTTTTTCGACACACTTTGGCATCTTGTTATAGCTATCCAGTTGAAACTATTGTGTAATCTATAGAGCAAGGACGAACAATGCGCCGAAAAAGCAATCCCCAACTATTTCTATTCGATACTCCGTCAAACAACCCTGTGGCAAAGGAACTGGAACAGATCTCCGTGATTCTTGACGATAACCCGCAGCTGATTGATATCATCTACCATGATCTGACACGATCCTCCCGTCATGACACGGGCCGGGAAGGCATGAATGCCGAGCAGGTTCTTCGTTGTTGCATACTGAAGCAGTATCGCCAACTCACCTATGAAGAGTTGGCATTCCACCTGGAAGATTCCACTGCCTTCCGGCGGTTTTCCCGTTTACCCATGGGGCAGTATCCCCGCAAATCGATTCTTCACGAGAACATCAAGCATATCACCGAGGATGCCTGGGAGGCGATTCACCGGGCATTACTTGGTTACGCCAAGGACGAGAAGATCGAGACGGGCAAAAAGATCAGGGTCGATTCTACGGCGATCGAAGCCGATATTCATCATCCTACCGACTCAACACTGCTTGCCGACGGCATACGGATCATTACCCGTTGGTTGAAGGCAGGAAAGGACCTTTCACCCGTTCCCTTGTATTGTTTCAGCGATCATACCCGTGTGGTCAAGAAGCGGGTATTGACCATTCTCAACGCAAGAAAAGACGCCACGCGAAAGGCCGCATACCGTGATCTGCTCACCTATGCCCGGCGAGTCGTGGAGTATGCTGTCCCGGCGATTGTCGAACTCAGGTCCTTTCAAGGGAACGATCCTCGTGATTATTTTCGTGCCATGCGTTTGGCCGAGAAGCTTGAGCGGGCCATTGGCATCCTCCGACGCGTCATCGATCAGACGGATCGGCGTGTCTTCAAGGGTGAGAAGGTTCCCGCCTCAGAGAAAGTCGTCTCCTTTTTTGAAGATCACACCGACATCATTGTCAAGGGCAGGCGCGATACACAGTACGGTCACAAGGTGTTTCTTTCCGGTGGGGCATCGACAATGATCCTCGATTGCATGATTGAACGGGGCAATCCCGCCGATAGTGATCGGTATCGGCAGATACTGGATCGGCATGCCGATTGCTTTGGCCGTATGCCCCGGCAGGTTGCGGCCGACGGCGGTTTTGCTTCACGAGGCAATCTCTCCTATGCCAAAGAAAATCAGGTCAAAGATGCCGTGTTTGCCAAGAAGCGAGGACTTACCGTCATGGAGATGGCCAAGAGTGCCTGGGTGTACAAGATGCTGCGCAACTTCCGGGCCGGTATTGAAGCGGGTATTTCCACACTGAAGCGTGCCTTTGGCCTTGATCGGTGTCCCTGGTCGGGATGGGAAGGATTCCGACGCTACGTATGGAGCAGTATCGTATCTTACAACCTGCTGGTCATGGCCCGGATCAAACTGGCGAAGGCTTAAAAATAATCGACGGTGCCGTTATTCTTGAATGGAGCGGGATACCTATGCCTTAAATTGAGAAAGAACGATACAACGCAACAAAATCAGCTCTGAAACGCGGTAAGCAAAAATCATTGCGCATTGACCTGTAATATATACAGCAATACATACAGTTCAAAACCGGCGTTTCCGGATGGACACTA
>CAYXKC010000163.1:0-1774 GCA_964465295.1 uncultured Methanomicrobiaceae archaeon
CGAACTTAAGGGAGCAGGAAAAAGAACAAAGGAGGAACTACATCCTAGATGCAGCTGAGAAGATGTTCTTCTCCAGAGGCTATGATAACGTCTCTATGGACGATATCGCTGGCGAGATTGGCCTGAATAAGGCCACGCTTTACATTTACTTCAAGAATAAGGAGTCGTTATTTTTTGCAGTAGTTCTGCGCGGGGCGCTGATCCTCAACTCCATGATCAAGGAACGAATAAAACAATGCGAGACCGGGATGGAAATACTCGATGCGATAGGGATAGCCTACTTCGAGTTCCTTGGCAAGTATCCTGACCACAGTCGAGCATACCTATACTTCCGGTCGGACAGGTTCTCTATTGAGGATAATGAGAACCTTTGTGATAACGCAAAAAAGGTCCTTGAGCTGCGCGACGAGGAGTTCTCAATAGTATGCAACGCCATAAAAGCGGGCATGGATGAGGGGACTATACGCCCCGACCTGGACCCGGTTGAAGTGACTGTTTTCTTGACACTGATTGTTAAGGCACTCACTGAGATGCGCCCGAACTTCAAGAAAGTGCTGGAAAGCCGCAGTATCACTCCGTATCAGTTCTTCAAGGATGCAGCAGGCTTTGTGCACTACATGCTCGCAAATACTGAAAAGAAGGACACCAAATAGGAGGGAAAAAATTGCAGAAATCGGACAGCATTATGGGCTCAAATGATATGAAGGTAAAGAGAAAAGGATCAAGCAAAATGGCAGAGCTGATCGCCCTGCACAGAGTCGCAGAATCTGCGCTGCCTGAGAGCCAACGCATCTGCTACGACCCGTATGCCGTTCACTTCGTGGATCCAGAGGTACTTGAATGCGCCCGCAAAAACCCGGAAAAGACAAAAGCGATGAGAGAGCATTACGAGCGCCTCTTTCCCGGGCTTGGGAACTCAATTCGAGCCAGAGTGCGATACTTCGATGATTTTGTGAGGGCAGCAGCGGGCGAAGGCATGGAGCAGCTGGTCATCTTAGGGGCAGGCTATGATACCCGACCGTACAGGATCGAAAAATTGAAAGGAAATTCGAATATGAAGGTTTTTGAAGTGGACCATCCCGAAACTCAAAGCCTGAAAAAGGAGAAAATAGAAATGATCTTCGGAGGGCTTCCGGATCACATCGTGTACGTGCCGGTCGATTTCGAGATGGAGGGCATTGACCAGAAGCTGCCAGGTAACGGATACGATCGATCAAAAAAGACGCTCTTTCTAATGGAGGGGCTAGTCATGTATATCCCACCAACGGCTGTGGAGGAGATGCTGTCCTTCATCGTGAATGATTCTGCCAAGGGAAGCGAAGTGCTCTTTGACTATTTTATCCAATCTGTGGTTGATGGGACCTCCGGGACTGAAAAGAATATGCGTGACTTTGCGGCACAGCAAGGCGAGCCCTTTTTGTTCGGCATCGAGGATGGAGCGGCCGAGGTGTTCCTCAAGGAGCGAGGCTTTTCTCGGGTCCAGAATGTCACCAGCGATGACTACAAAAACGCCTATTTCTGTGGGGCAAATAAAGATCGGGCAGTGTGCAACCTGCTGTCGTTCGTCCATGCAGTTGTTGAGTAAAATGATGGTATAAATTTAATTTTTTTAATGTTATTTTGCAGCGTCAATAACCTGCTTTGTTGCAGTTATAACGTCGGGGTGTAGGGGCAGAGAAGACCCCTCTCCTTCAGGGGAGGGCATGAATCGTGCCCCATCGTTGTGCAGAAAACTATAAACACAATCAACCACATAACAAGCATCTATGCTCAA
>CAYXKC010000164.1:0-1726 GCA_964465295.1 uncultured Methanomicrobiaceae archaeon
ATAAAAAAAAGATCAATATGAAACATTATTCAGACACCCAAAAAGAGATCACATTAAAGATCGATTCGAAAGGAACACTGTCCAAATGGAGAGACTGGAGATGGCAGCTTCGCCATACTATCAGGGATATCGACACATTTGAGAAATTAACGGGGATCAGTTTTCCGGATGAAAGATATGACGGCTTAAAAGAGACTCTCGATAAATTCCCTCTTGCAATAACCCCTTATTACCTGTCCCTGATTGAGACAGAGGATTATGAAAACGATCCGATATTCATGCAGTCTTTCCCTTCTGTCCGTGAACTCGACATAATCGGTGAAGATATTGACGATCCTCTTGATGAAGACAGGGACAGCCCGGTACCGGGAATAACACACCGGTATCCTGACAGGGTTCTCTTCCTAATCAGCAACAAATGCGCAATGTACTGCAGGCACTGTACAAGAAAGAGGAAGGTTGGAGATATCGATTTCATTCCTGATAAAGATCAGATTGGTAAAGGTCTTGAATATATCCGGGAGAATCCGGTCGTAAGGGATGTTCTCCTGTCAGGCGGAGATCCACTTTTACTTAGTAATGATTACCTGGAATGGATATTGTCTGAGCTGAAGGATATTCCAAGTGTTGAAGTCATCCGTATAGGCAGCCGCCTCCCGGTCGTCCTCCCGTACAGGATCGAAGAAGACCTTGTGGATATGATAAAAAAATATCACCCTGTCTGGCTTAACACACAGTTCAACCACCCGAGGGAGATTACGAACTCGTCATCAGAGGCATTAAGGAAACTTGCCGATGGCGGCATTCCTCTGGGAAACCAGTCCGTGCTTCTCGCAGGCGTAAACGACTGCCCGAGGATCATGAAGACACTTGTACAAAAACTCGTCAAAAACAGGGTAAGGCCATACTACATGTACCAGTGTGATCTCTCCGAGGGATTGTCTCATTTCAGGACGCCGGTCGGAAAAGGAATCGAGATCATCGAGAGTCTCAGGGGCCATACATCCGGGTTTGCAGTCCCAACATTTGTTATCGATGCTCCGGGAGGGGGTGGAAAGATTCCTCTCATGCCTAACTACCTTCTCTCATGGTCGACGAATAAAGTGGTCCTCAGGAACTATGAAGGAGTTATCTGCACGTATAAAGAGCCTGACAACTATGAACCTGTGTTCTGCGATCGCAAATGCGACGATTGCACACTTCAGCTGAAGCTCGACAACGCGGACGAGTCGAAATCCATAGGGATTGAAAGACTTCTCTGCGACTACGACGATACCATTGCCCTGTACCCCGAAGACAATGAAAGGATGGATAGAAGAGATGAAAAATGACATCGTCTGTTCTCTTGGAAACTCGATAATTCAGCATGGAAAAAAGAACGACAGGGTATACCTGATGAAGACTGCTTCAGATGAAATCCCTTCTTTTGTCGTCAGCAAGATCGATACACTTGCAGATGAAAACGGGTATTCAAAGGCTTTTGCAAAGGTCCCTGCCGGGATGAAAGATGAATTTATCCAAAACGGGTATAAGACGGAAGCGATAATCCCGGGATTCTTCTCGGGAAAGACCGACGGCTATTTCATGTCGAAGTATTACGATCCCGGCCGGGAGCAGATGAATGATAAGGAGCAAATTGAAGAAATCCTGTCGGAATTAAAGGATATCGAAAATACAGGGATGATATCTCCTGCAGGCGAACCTGTTGAAATAAGAAAAGGTTTGA
>CAYXKC010000165.1:0-1711 GCA_964465295.1 uncultured Methanomicrobiaceae archaeon
AAGTGGAACGCGTTTATCCCGGAAGATGATCTCAAGATCCCCCTTGACGACGTATAGAATCACCTCAAAATAAGGACGGCTACTGTGGTTGTGGGGGAGAACTTACGTCCCCTGGTGCGATCTCCAGAGCTGTAAATGATCCGTTTTTGGTGGCTATGGGGGGCTTTATGAATCCCTCAGAGGTGGCTACGCCTTCCGCCTTTTCCCAATCCGCAAGTATGTAATTCTGATCTGCCATTAGATTCAACTCCAAAAAACTAAAAAAGTATTATGAGATTTTCATAGTGCTGGGTATATGTAAAAGCCCTGGGGTTCCAGTCCAAGGTAGTCTTCCAGATACGTCATTAGGAAAGACTCAGGGTCCAAGTCGGAGAAGGTCTCAGGATAGAGTGCCTTGGCTATGAAGAGGGGCCCAAACTTCTTCCTGAGTCCCGCAGTGGCATCGAAGCTTATGGCATAGACGTCGCCGTTCTTTACAGCGGTAGTCTCAGACCACATGGGCCTGTCCATTACTTCTTCCCTCAGGTTCTTGAGAACGGTTTCATCCTCCATGAAGTAGCCCTTTGGCACTGAGATCCCCTTGAAGATGACGTTGGGATTTCTCTCTGCCACGTCTTCGGGGTTGGCGTTGAAGTAGTAGGCTTCTATCTCAGGATAGAGGTCTTTACCACCCCCTGCCCTGACCATCCCTGGTACGCCGCAGCCGAAATCAGCTCCACCATAAGTCTCGTAAAGGCCAGCGCCCTCGAAGTAGACGACCTTTCGATCATTTTTTGGGATTGACTCTAAGCCCTCGTCGATGAGATCGTACTGATCCTGAATGAATGCTATATAATCCTCCGCTTTCTGTTCATGCCCCAGTATCTTGCCGAGGAGCTTCACCTCATCGTTGTAGACCTCCATCCTGTAGAGATCCAGCGCAACCACCGGTATCTCGAAGGGGTCCAACGTCATCTGAAGCTCATCTGGCACCGGGGGCCAAGAGGAGTATTGTATCACCACGTCTGGATCGAGTTCTGCGATCTTTTCGTAGTTGGGATCCTCACCGTCTCCGATGACGTCCACGTCCTCTAATCCGGGGAGAAGACCCATGTCGACTTTGGTCTTAGTGCCAAGGGTTATGCCAACGATTTTATCCCCGGATCCGAGGGCGATCATCTCTTCTGGGACGTTTCCATTCAGGGCCACGACGCTGTTTACGGGGTAGGGTAACTCTACAGTCCTGCCCGCTGAATCGACGATGGTTATCGTTTCCTCTGCCATTGCAATGAAAGACGAGAAGAAGATGGCGCCGATCAATGCCGTTAAAACCGTCCAGGAAGGGATCTTTGACCTGGTATCCATCCGTTTTCTGATCAATTTAACACCCGCCTCAATAAAGTCTTATTTTGTGTCATGGTTGGAAACCGATGTGCATATAAAAGTGTTTTGGTAGCAAATTAGAGAAAAATAGTAGCCTATATTCAAATTAACTGATCTTAATTTATCTTGATCGGGCATTAAGAACAAGTCCAAAGTGCGGTCAAACCATCCCGACGCCCACGAGATCAGGGCCCATTTCATTCTGTTCTTGGGGAGATAAGATCCATCTTCCTCAACGATCTTTCTCGAAAGAATGGACTTTACTTTAAAATGGATATCCCGCAGCTTGCTGCGGTTGGGAGGATCGAATAACCGACTTAACAGTTTGAATCGGGCCACGTATAATTTA
>CAYXKC010000166.1:0-1671 GCA_964465295.1 uncultured Methanomicrobiaceae archaeon
GCCGTGATGCGCTCACTTGCTCGGTGATGAACAGGCTCGACTCGAATTTGTGCTTTCTTCATCGTCCGAAAGCATCGCTCGATGGTCATGAGGCTCTTGTATCCTGTCGCCGCATCTTTCAAGGACAGAGTGTCATCATTGGTTTGTAATACCCATTTACCATCAATCCTTGCTGCTGCCTGAATGCGCTTGCGGTCAAGCCGGATCTTTCCAGCTTTGGAAACGGTGAGATAGCGCCTTGTTCGCATAGAAGCCAAAAGATCTATGGCCCAACGCGCAGTAGCCGTGTGATCTTTATGTTTGGCCAATTCAGCCGTAATCTGCGCAACGACTTCTTTGCGGTGGTGGCGCTGCCGTTCGGCCTCGCGAGGATTGAAGCAAAGAATGTAGCGACGCCGAAGTTCTCCATCGCCGACAATGACTTCCTTTGCATGAAGGTTCTCCGTAATGATCTGGAAGCGTCCACGACGAGAAAGGACAGACCTCTCGACTTCGGGAATCCCCCCGATCCTGGTAGCCAACAGGTATTTTCCGAGGCCTCGACACAGTTCTTGGCGATTGTCCTTTGAATTCATCCCACCGTCAGCAACAAAGAGGATTCGGCCCAGTTGCCACTCTCGAAGGTCTGCCTTGACTTTCTCGACGGTGGTCACATCGGCGGTGTTTCCAGGAAACACCCAACTCCTTACGGGAAACCCTTCCCGAGTCACGGCCAGAGCAATAACCACTTGGGGTGCCCAGCCGCCCCCTTTCGGATGTCCAAAACGGCGGATTCCTTCTTCTTCCTCGCTGTCAGAGGCGTCATCCTCGTCAATGTGAAATGCTGCGGTGGTCGTATCATAGAAGATGAGGTCGACGACAAGATTGAAGAGTGTAGCTGTGCGCTGAAAGATGGCGTGTTCGATAGTATCCGCATGCTCATAGATGACATCCATGGCCCGATAGAATTGGTCTGATTTCAGGGATTTGCATGACGGGAGATAGACTTCAGGAAGCCATCGTTCACATGCTCCCAGCTTTGATTCAGGCCGGCAAAGCCTATTGGCAGTCATAGCAAAAAGTGCTCGCTCATAGGGAATCTTGCAGTTCTTCTCAGCAACGGATTCTCGAAGGATCTTGCCGATTCCTATTCGCTCCCAGATAGCCTCAATGACCAGTGTCTCCCCGAAGGAAAGAGTTTGCCCAAGACGCAAATTTCCGATGCTGTGATCGGGAAGATCTTCAGATGGCTCAACGACTTGCACATCGCAAACTCGTGCAATGGAGCGGCACAATCGAGCCAGGGAATCACGATCAAGCTTATCAGCACGCCCAAAATTGTAGATGATCTTGGCAACGGGCTGGCCATTCTCCGAGCGCTCATTGTGGGCAAGTTGAAGATACTCGACACTGGTTCCGTCTTTGTTGGATCGCTTTGTGCTGCGCAAATACATGCCTACATTGTAGTCCGTATTCTACTTGTCTGTCGAGCGTTAATGTATCGATTCGTGTGCCTACAGGTTTTTGGCTCAATTTTCAGGTATCAAACGCCGAAAACCTGCATAAACACTGGAAACTTACTTTTCTGAACCCTGTGGAAAACTCGTTTTTTTGCCTACTCGTTCGGAACGCAAGCCCACTCCTGAGTCACCCAAAACGCTCCCTGGAATGTGTTTCGGGGGGACTCACGTG
>CAYXKC010000167.1:0-1610 GCA_964465295.1 uncultured Methanomicrobiaceae archaeon
ATAAGGGATTGAAGCGCAGAAGCAGACCTGTGGGAGCATTCCCGAGTGATCAATCCCTGATGAGATTAGCAGGATGCATCATGATAAATATAAATGAAGAGTGGATCATGGGTAAAAAGTATTTAACGATGGACGAAGAATAATGATAATAGGATACATGCAGTTACGAAATACCATGAAAATGTCCGGTGAATCCGGAGCAACAGATTATCCACGCTCCAGATTCGTCAAACTTCTGACCTCGTAGCCTGTTTTGCATATGACCTGAATCATCTCATCAAGACTCATTGAGGGCTGCGTACAGCAATCGAGTCTTAGCGGAATCAATACCGACCACAGCGTCCTCCGAAGAGGACATCAGTGACTGATCCTGCCCAAATGCCGAACCAAGAGCGGGGGTGATCGGCGAGAATCTAAGCAAATAATTGGGACAAAAGGAACAATAGGTTTGATAGGACTAACAAGTTCCACTGGAAACATATATATAGGAACGCGATCCGTAGTGTGTATATGGAGTTAACTTTGCAGGTCAAAGAGGATAACGGAAAGGAAATCTCTTACAGATGTGTACCATTCATGGAAGGTCATGTGATCGAAGAACCCCTTTCCCAAATCCAAACCACACCCTCTGAGAATGCTATAGACAAGACAAAAGTGAGAGTTGTCATTGAGGGAGATGAAAGGGTTCCTTTGAAGGTGCTTCGAAGAACAAGCGATGGATACGGGAGGTTCTCTCTTGGGAAAGGCGATGAATGTGTGACAAATAAAGACCTTCTTGTTATTGTTCTGGAACCAAGAGACCCAAATGATAGAATATTCATGGAGCCGACTAGGCGCAGAAAGACTCAGATCTGATTCAATCCCTAAGTTGGACACGGATGCCCTTTATCCCCGATGCAAGCATCGGGGTATTGCTATAAAAATAAAGTCTCTGAGTGGATCGATATGCTCTCTTGCTTCCGTTAACGTACACTACATGAAGGTATCCTCCTTCAAAGCTGCCAAAGCTGAGTCTTTGCCGGTCTTGTTGTCCAGGTCCAGGAAGACCCGCCTATCTTGTAGCCATTGCATAGCTTCTTGTGGCCTCATACTCGAAGGCAAGCATGTCGTATTAGATATAGATTACGACATCGATATCAAAAGACGATACGATTTTCGAGGATTGGGAAATTCTAAGTGGTACACAAAGTGATGCGCCATTTCGTAAATAAGACCACATTTGTTAGGCACTTTTGAGCCCAGTTCTGGGTCGAAAAGGGCAAGGGAATCAATGCCAATTATGTCTTTGAAATTATGGTTCTATCACATTCGCACCACTCACAGCTCGACCTTTAATCCTCAAAGCTCACTATCCTTATCCATGGAAATCGAGCTCCACCCAGCAGTCTCCTTGCTCCCCGAGACCTTCAATATCCTTGTTGCCCCAGTGGAGATGCTGGTCGAGGCCCTGAACAGTCACCTAAACCTGCAGAGATACAAGGTCCTCTACATCCCTGGCAACTACTCCCGCATACTCAGCCGGCTCGACCGCAAAATCACCGAGCTGGAGATCCGCCGGGCCTTCACAGTCTTCCAGCTCATGACCATCCTGGAGGAGAACCACCATAGCT
>CAYXKC010000168.1:0-1581 GCA_964465295.1 uncultured Methanomicrobiaceae archaeon
TCTCCTTCTCAAACAGCTTGAATATATCATATAGCGGCTGAAGCACGGGCGGGCCGACCCTTCCCTGCATTCTTGCAGTGATTATCCGGTCGAGCCCGAAGATTATTGCGCCGACAAGGGGCGAGAGGATCACAAATAAGGCAACACCTATAAGCGGATTTTCTCCGAGCATCTGCATGAAGCTCACATGATCACCTCCAGAGGAACGAACCATGATATGAGGGCGAAAACCATCACGATTATCAGTATTGTCGACCAGACCCCCGCCCTGTTGAGCTCCTTTTCACCGAACATTGACTCAAAGTAATAGTTGGAGAGCTCGGCCTCCTTCATGACGCCCATGCTCCCGAGGAATTTCAGGTGTTCGCCGGAGACCTCAGTGACTCTGGCGCCCATATACTGTCTCCTGAGAGTGCGTCCCTTTGCGAAGTGGAAGAGACTCAGCGGGAGGAGGATTACGACAACCACCATGAAGAGCATGATTGTGATATTGCTCATGCTCAGGAGCGGTGAGAGAGAATTGTACACCGAATGCGTGTAGGGCTCGATCATGGTCTCGGATATGAGCGGGAATATAAGACAGGCGAGGACGGTGAGCGCCCCGAGGGTGATTATCGCACTCATTTCGGGCCGTGAAGCCTCATTTTCAACAGGCTCCCTTTCGGTCCTGACCTCGAGTATTCTGCCCATCCATTTCGTCCAGAAGAATACCGTGATCCCGCTGCCGTACGCGATTATTGCAATCAGGAGCATTCCGAACGGGGGGATTGCGTTGACGAAGGCATGAATCGACGCCCACTTGGAGATGAGCATTCCGAACGGTGCGAGGAACATTCCTGCCATTCCTATGAGCATCATAAGTGCGACCTTCGGCATTGCTGCGATGAGCCCGCCCATGTCCTCGATATCCTTCGAGTGTTTCTGGTGTTCGACCGATCCGACCGAGAGGAAGAGCAGGGACTTTGCGACCGCGTGGAATATTATGAGTAGTATCGCCGCCCATACGGCCTCTTCGGTCCCGATCCCGGCACAGGCCACGACCAGCCCGAGGTTTGCAATCGTCGAATAGGCAAGAACCTTCTTGGCGTTGCTCTGGCTTATCGCGATCGCCGATGCGACGAGGAAGGTGAGCGCCCCGATGAACGCGAAGGCGATCCCGATGATGCTTGCCTCGTAAACTGGTGCGAACCTTACGATCACGTACACGCCCGCCTTGACCATCGTACTTGAATGAAGCAGTGCCGATACCGGGGTGGGTGCCACCATTGCACCTACGAGCCATGAGGAGAACGGGAACTGGGCGGATTTGGTGAGTCCAGCAAACCCGATAAAGGTGGCGGCGACGAGGGCGATTCCCGGCGAACTGGTCAGGAGCTGGTTTAAGTAGATGTCACTGCCCGAAGAGAATGTGTTTATGAAGAATATTCCACCTGCAAAGGCCACACCGCCTATGACGTTTAACAGCAGTGCCCAGAAACCGTTCTTCCACGAGATTTCGTCGCCAGCGTATGCGATGAGCAGGAACGAACAGAGCGTTGTAATCTCCCAGAACAAAAAGAGCCACATGATGTTGTTCGAGAA
>CAYXKC010000169.1:0-1506 GCA_964465295.1 uncultured Methanomicrobiaceae archaeon
ATCTCGCCCATCAGTTTGACCGCATCCATGTTGATCCCGGTCTTCGTGGAGCCGACATTTACTGAACTGCATACCCGTTCCGTCGAGGAGAGAGCTTTTGGAATCGAGCGGATGAGGTTCTCGTCGGTCGGGGTCATCCCCTTCGAGACTATCGCCGAATAGCCGCCGAGGAAGTTTACGCCCGTATCCTCCGCGGCCTTGTCAAGCGTCTTTGCAACCGTTACGAAATCCTCC
Source organism: uncultured Methanomicrobiaceae archaeon (assembly GCA_964465295.1). Classification (GTDB taxonomy): domain Archaea; phylum Halobacteriota; class Methanomicrobia; order Methanomicrobiales; family Methanomicrobiaceae; genus Methanolacinia. The sequence continues at coordinate 235 of CAYXKC010000169.1, forward strand.
GGAGACTGGCAGGCCCGCCCTCCAACAAGTGCGATCGGGGTGACTGATATTCGCTTGTTTACAATGGGAATCCCGTACTCGAGTTCAATCTCCCTCCCGGTTGAGACGAGGTTCTTCGCCAGCCGGGTGATCTTATCGTATATATTCCGGTTCAGTGAATCGAGGTCGGAGTCACAGCAGTCGAGAAGGCTGATTCCGAGCGTGATTGTCCGCACATCGAGCTTTTCCTGCTCGATCATCTTGTTTGTCTCGATTACCTCTAAGTCGTTTATCATGGAAATCCCCATCAGATTCGGTGCATCTTTGTAAAGATATCCTCGCGCTGGCACCGGATCCTGACGCCGATTTCGTCGCCGAGTGCCTCCATTTCGGTCACCATCTCACCGAAAGATTTTGAAGACCGGTTCGTATCGACGATCATCATCATATTGAAGTATCCCTGCACGATCGTCTGTGAGATGTCCTCAACATTTACATTATTATCGGCGAGATAGGTGCAGACCTTCGCGATGATTCCCACCGTGTCCTTCCCGACAACGGTTATTATTGTCTTGCTCATGCTCTCTCCCATTCTTCCAGTATTATTGGCACTCCTCCGGCATTAATGCGATTAAGAGACCAGTCCAAAAAAACTGGATAATTCGTCAAAATTTTCCAGGAGGCATACTCCGGAATCAACAATATTATATGGTGTCAGATCGATGATGGAGACGTCGTCCATGGTTTTAGTTCTGGTCGGCATTGGATTAATAATCTGCTCCGTCAATCCGGTTGCAGGGATAAAATTCATTTTAAATTCTACGCACCAAACACTATGTATAATTAAGAGAGGAACACGATGAGTTCAACCGATTCCATGAAACTGGTCTATAAAGGCAAGACAAAGGACGTCTATGCGCTCGATGACGGAAACTACCTGCTCAAATTCAAGGATGACTGCACCGGTGCCGACGGCGTTTTCGATCCCGGCATGAATACCATCGGCCTTACGATGGAGGGTGCGGGCCGTGCAGGTCTCAGGATGACAAAATACTTCTTTGACATCCTGAACAGGAAGGGAATCCCGACACACTATATCGATGCCGATATCGACAACGTCACCATGACGGTCAAACCTGCAAAGACTTTCGGAAAAGGGCTTGAAGTCATCTGCCGTTTCCGTGCGGTAGGCAGTTATTACAGGCGTTACGGGGATTACGTGGAAGAAGCGGCATCACTGCCCGCTTTTGTCGAGACCACGCTGAAGGACGATGCACGCGAAGACCCCCCGAT
>CAYXKC010000170.1:0-1504 GCA_964465295.1 uncultured Methanomicrobiaceae archaeon
CCGTCCGTAAGGGTTTGGAGATTCATTACCAGTCTTTCCCTCATATATTCCTAGTGTCATGTGACTCATCGAGTGTCGGGTAGAGGCGTGACAGTTTTATTCACAAACTGACAAATATAATTTCCGTCAGTAATTTCCGGTTAAGTTTTTGCATATAAGTTTTGGGTTTTGGGTTCTTTTACATTTTCTACAATATCAGGGTTTGCAGGCATGAATCTCAGTTCATTGCGGATTTGCATTCGCAGTTGTCGCACCCTCCTGATGGAGACCTTTTCATTGTGCTCTTCGTGGCAATAGATGGCAAGCAACAGATAGGTGATCAATCCTGCGAGGATTTGCACCATAAAGCCATACTCGCTCCGGGCAATCAGGTGGTATACCTTCAGATGCCGCTTCCACCAGGCGAAGAAGTTCTCGATATCCCACCGGAGCTTATAGGCCGCCGCAACCTGCTCTGCGGAGAGGTCGTACCGGTTCGTGGCAATCCAGTATTTCACATGGTCAACCTCATACCCGACCAGACGAAGCGGTCTCTTCGTCTGATTGACGTTGGTTGTACCGAGCAGAACAGTGGTATCGTAAAACACCATACTGCCGGATGGGATCGGACGAGATTCGAGGACGGTCTTTTTGGTGTCTGCCCTGATACGGCAGATAAAAAGCACCTCTTCCTCTTGCCACTGATCGAACCGTTCATGACACTGATACCCGCGATCCATCACACCGGTCTCTCCGGGAGAGAGGATCCGGTCCACAAAGGGTCGTTCAGCTCCTTTGCCGTTGGTAAAAAAGATCTTTCGGGGGATCCCGTGATTCAGATCGAACCCAAGATGTGTTTTGGCCTTCCGTGTCTTTTTTCGGTAATCAGCCCAGTGCATGGAGAGGGTCGCATCGATGAATGAACCGTCAATGGCGATAAGCTTGCCAAGTCCGGGATGACAGTCCGGCAATACATGGGACGCCTGCTTTTGCACATGATCGAAGATATGGAGGAACTGTTCAAGTCCTCGGGTGTTGGTGGCCTCGGAGAAGCTGCTCTTCTTGATGCCTCCTTTGGGCGCTATCTCACTGCGGGCAAAGGCATCTTCTTCAAGCGCCTGCAGCAGATGTTGTGCCGAGGTGTGCTCCTGGAGATGAAAGTATATGAGCGCCTTCAGATGTTCTTCAAAGCTCATCTGCAATGGTCTGTTACCTCGTGATGCAAGCGGTACCATGGTGGGCACGACGTTGCGAATGGGTTTGTACAGTTTGCGAAAAGACAATCCATTGTTTCTGGTACGTTTCAGCGGGTCAAAGGTGCGGGGCATATTGCTAACCTCCTGATATTACGATTAATATCAGGGCGCGCCCACACTGCCGGCCCGTTGTCAAGGAAAATGATGAAATAACCGTTCGTTTTTAAACATTATTCGCCAATTCAATATGCAATTTCCTAACCGGAAATTACTGATACGTGACAGGTGTTCATTGCCCAATCTTGATAAATTCAGGCGAGCCACACTCT